>JANYBP010000023.1 GCA_025360745.1 bacterium | reverse complement strand
CGCCGCCCCTCATCCGGCGCTGCGCGCCACCTTCTCCCCGCGAGCGGGGAGAAGGGTTCGTACCCGCAATGGCCCTCACGCCCCGCGCTGGCCGACCGCGCAGTGGCGCGCTATGCTTGGCGCATGAGAACACGCCAACCGAACATCCACGCGCCCCGCCCGGCCAACGAGCGGCGGCCGGCGCAGGCGATTCCGAGCGAGGCGGACAAGATCAAGGCGCGGCTCGCTCGTATCGCGGCGTTGCGGGACAGCAAGGCGAACGCGCCGGGCGCGGGCGACAAGCGCTAGCGGCATGGCCGGAAGCCGGATTGACTTCCCCGATGGCGCCCGCAAAACAATTTCATGCGAGCCATCCAACGCCAGGAGAGCGCCGCGCCCCCCACCCGCCTGACGCTGCTGCGCGTGCGCGCCGCCCCCGGCGCCCGCGCGCGGGGCTGGCTGAGCGCCGGGACCCAGCGCATCCCCTGCGCGCTCGGGCCGGCGGGAATCGTGCGGCGCAAGCGCGAGGGGGATGGCGGGACGCCGGCGGGGCGGTTCAGGCTGCTGTGGGCGTTCTACCGGCCTGATCGCAAGCGGCTCGGCGCCGGCGGGTTGCCGATGCGGGTCCTGCGGCGCGACGCGGGCTGGTGCGAAGACCCGCGCAGCCCCTGCTATAACCGGCCGGTGCGGCTGCCGTTCGCACTGGGCGTGGATTCGATGTGGCGGGCGGACGATCTCTACGATCTGACGATCGTGCTCGACCAGAATTTCACGCGGCGGCGGAAGGGCGGCGGAAGCGCGATCTTTTTCCACCTCGCCCGCCCCGGCCTGACGCCGACCGCCGGCTGCGTCGCGATCAAGGCCGCCGACATGCGCAAGCTGCTGCCGCGCCTGTCGCGGCGGGCGGTGATGGCGATCGGGTGAGGCGGGATTTCGGGGCCGCCCTCGTCCTTCGAGACGCCCGCTGCGCGGGCTCCTCAGGATGAGGGTTTTGGGGGCTTGGCAGGGGAAGGCCCCTCATCCTGAGGAGCGCCCGCACGGGCGCGTCTCGAAGGATGCGGCGCCGCTAAGCCTTCGCTTCCCGCGTTCCGAAAATCGCGCTGCCGACCCGCACATGCGTCGCGCCGAGCTGGACCGCCAGCGGCCAGTCGGCGCTCATGCCCATCGACAGGCCGGCAATCGCGTTGCGTTCGGCGATGACGCGCAGCAGCGCGAAATGCGGCGAGGCGTGCTCGCCGAGCGGCGGGATGCACATCAGGCCGGCGATCTCCAGCGCGTAACGCTGGCGGCACAGCGCGATGAACGCATCCGCCTCCAGCGGCGACACGCCGGCCTTTTGCGGCTCGCCGCCGGTGTTGACCTGCACGAAGAATTTTGGCTTGCGCCCGGTCTTGGCCATCGCTTCCGCAAGCGCGGCGGCAATTTTCTCGCGATCGATCGTCTGGATGACATCGAACGTCTCGACCGCCTCGCGCGCCTTGTTACTCTGCAGCGGGCCGATGAGGTGCAACTCGATGGTTTTGCCCAACGCCGCCGCCCGCTCGCGCAGATCGAGCCACTTGGGCCGCGCCTCCTGCACGCGGTTTTCGCCGAACAGCGTCAACCCCGCCGCCAGCGCGTCGGCCACCGCCTCGGGCCCCTGGGTCTTGGTGACGGTCAACAAACGCACCTCGTCGCGCGCCCGCCCGGCCCGCGCGCAAGCCGCCGCCAGCCGCGCCTCCACCCCCGCCAGCCGTTCCGCAAAACTTTCCCCCATCTTCACATCTCCCGCCGTCCCTGGACGGCGCGCGCCAGGGTCACCACATCCGCGTACATCGGGCCGCTGCCCGCCGGCAGTCCGCTGGCCAGGCGCGTCACACGCACCGGCAGCGTCCGCAGCCGTTCGCGGATGTAGGCCGAGGTGGCTTCGCTTTCGACATCCGTGCCCAGCGCCAGCACTACTTCCTGGATGCCTTCGTCCGCGATCCGCGCCACCAGCGCGTCCAGCCGCAGGTCCTTGGGACCCTCGCCGTGCATCGGCGAAAGCCGTCCGAAGAGCGCGTGGTAACGACCGCGGAAAGCCCCCGAGGCCTCGATGGCGCCGATCGCTCCGGGCTCTTCGACCACGCAAATCACATGCCCATCACGCTGGCCGCTGGTGCAGAGCCGGCAAACCGGTTCGGTCGCCGTGGTAATCCCGCCGCAACGGACGCAAAGCCGGACCTGCTCGGACGCTTCGCGCAGCGCCCCGGCCAGGTCGCGCAGCAACGCGCCGCCGTCGTCGGCGACGAGGTGCATCGTCATCCGCTCCGCCGAGCGCCGCCCGATCCCGGGCAGCCGGCTCAAGCAGGCGCTGATACGATCCAAATGGGCGTTGCCGGTCACGCCTAAAATCCCGGCAGACCCGCCAAACCCAGGCCGGCGGTGATCTTGCCCATCTCGGCCGAAGCCATCGCGCGGCTCTGCTTGATCGCGCCATCGACCGCCGACAGCACCAGGTCTTCCAGCAAATCCGTCTCCTGCGGATTCACGCAACGCGGGTCAATCTTGATCTGCGCGATCGAACCATCGCCGGTCGCCGTCGCCATCACCATCCCGCCACCGCTGCTGAAGGCGACCGTCTTGTGCGCCAATTCCTCCTGCACCCGCGCCATATCCTTTTGCATGGTCGCGGCCTGTTTCATCAACTTCATCACATTCGGCATGCTTGCCTCCTTTTGAATGATCTTCACCCTTGCACATCGGCAATACTGCCATTGAACATTTCCAGCGTCTTGTGAACCGCGGGCTCACGGATCCAATCCTGCATCGTGCGGCGTTCGCGGGGGGAGTCAGGGGCGGCGGCGGACTTCGCAGGCGGAGGCGCGGAGGCCGTTGGCGCTGGCGCGCCCGCCTTAGCGTGAGCCGGGGTCGGCGGTCCGCGACGCTCGGAAGGAACCGCGGCGGGGGTGTGCGAAACGGGTTTTGGCGCCGCCGCCACTGGACGCGGTGGCATCGGTGCCTCCGCCACGGCGGCGGGCGGACCGGACGGAGCGGCATCGTAGGCAGCCGGAGCTTCCGCGTCTTCCCCCACCCCGGCGGCAAGCGCCTCGACGCGCCGCACGAGTTCGTCGATCGAGACGATCTGCGACAGCCGCGCGCAACGAATCAGCGTCATCTCCATCAGCGTGCGCCGCGAGAGAGCGTAGCGCATGCGCTCCTCGGCCTGCACGAGCAGGTCCACCATGCGCAGGAGCCGGTCTGGGGCGATCTGGGCGGACAATTGCTTGGCGCTCTCGGCCTGCGTTTCCAGCACCTCCAGAGCGTTCTCGCCGGCGTGCGCGTAGATCAGAACGTTGCGGAAAAGCTCCATCAGGTCCACCAGCAGACGCGTCATGTCCTTGCCGGACTTGTCCAATTCGCCCACGCGCCGGATCGTCTCCGGCACATCGCCGCGAAAAACCGCCGCCGCCAGTTCGTCCAGCGCCTGACGTCCCACCAGGCCGAAGACCGCCAGCACGTCGGCTTCCGCGATCTTCGCGCCGCAGAAGGCGATCAACTGGTCCAGCGCCGACTCGGCGTCGCGCATCCCGCCATCCGCCCCGCGGGCGATCGCCAGCAGCGCGTCGCGTTCGACCGCGACCTCCTCGTCTTTGGCGATCAATTCCAGCCGTTCGACCAACTGGGCCGACGGAATGCGCCGCAGATCGAAGCGCTGACAGCGCGAGATGATCGTCGTCAGGATTTTCTGCGGCTCGGTCGTCGCGAAAAGGAATTTGACGTGCGGCGGCGGCTCTTCCAGCGTCTTCAGCAGCGCATTGAAGGCCGCCGCGCTGAGCATGTGGACTTCATCGATGATGTAAATCTTGTACGGCGCATTGACAGGTGTGTACTTGACGCCGTCCCGCAGGTCGCGCACCTGATCCACGCCGTTGTTCGAGGCGCCGTCGATTTCCAGCACATCCAGCGAGTTTCCGGCCGCGATCTCGCGGCAGGCGTCGCACTTGCCGCAGGGCCGCTCGGTGGGCCCGGTGGCGCAATTCAGGGCCTTGGCGAAAATGCGGGCCAGCGAAGTCTTGCCCGTGCCGCGCGGTCCCACGAAAAGGTAGGCATTGGCCAGACGCTTCTGGACGATGGCGTTGCGCAGGGTGCGGGTGACGTGGTCCTGCCCGACCACATCTTCGAACTGTTGGGGACGCCACTTGCGGGCGAGGACTTCATACGGCATGCCGATGGCCTCCAATCAAGATTTTGGGTTCGCAACCCGCGGCGAACCACGGCGCGCGCCCCGGAACCGGGAGGCGGGTCAGGCTACCTACGGCGCCCGGAAAACCCTGCGTACCGTTGCTACCTTCCGGTCCTGGCGGAGTTCCGCTGGCATCCGTCGCATAGGGCCCGACCCGCCGCCCGGTCCCGGAAAAACGCTCCCGTACCGCGCCGCACCTGCGACCGGCTGTACTGTACCCCACCCCGACAACCATGCTCAAGGATAAACAATCGAAATCGCGCTCATAGCCGTCAGTCTGACAACCTTCTCAGCGCCTCATTCCGCCGCGTCCAGGATTTCCCGGCGCTGGCGCTCGATATCGGATATCTCCTGACGCCAGAATTCCGGCGTGCCCCAGCCCGGCAGGAGCCGCGCGAACCCGCCGTCGGACTTCTGGCGCGCGCACCAGGCGGTGAAATGAATGAAGCGCATGGCGCGCAGGGGCTCGATCAGGGCCAGCGACTCCCGCGGAAAGGGGAAAAACGTCTCGTAGCCCTCGATCAGTTCCTCCGCCTCGGCGCGCGCCATCCGCAGACGGTCGGGCAGCAGCAGCCAGAGGTCCTGCACGGCCGGTCCCACAGCCATGTCGTCGAAATCCAGCAGATGGAACCCTTCGTCGGGACGGCACAAAATGTTCGCCCGATGGCAGTCGCCATGCACCCGCAACGTCGGGACGCCCTCGAAAAGCGGGGCCATCAGTTCGATCAAACCCGTCACCGTCTGCTCATAGGGGCGCAGCAGCGGCGCGGCGACCGTGCCCGATTGCAGAATGTACGCCAGGTGTTCGCGCGTGGAATGGCGCGGGTGGAGCGCGATGCGGTGGCGCGGCGGATGGCGGGCGCCGACGGCATGCATGCGGGCGATCAGCCGGCCCAACTGCGGCCAGAGTTCGAAAGCCGGCTCGTCCAGCGGCCGCCCGCCGCGTTTGGGAAAGACGGCGAAGAGCGTCCCGCCCAGTTCATGCAACAGCCCTCCGTCGCGTCCCGGCAGCGGCGGCACAACCGGGATCTCCGCCGCCGCCAGCTCGGTCAGAAAATCCATTTCGTCCTGCAGCGCCACCCGGTCCCAGCGGCCCGGCCGGTAGAATTTGGCGATCGCGAATCCGCCGTCCTCCAGGCCGACCTCGTAGACGCGGTTGATGTAACTGGTCAGCGGACGGCAAAGATTCGAGCAGCGCACGCCCTGCGCCGTCTCCACGGCGTCGAGCACGGCCTCGGGGGTCAGGTGACTGAAATCGGCTGTGGCGGCGACTGGCATCGCATCAAAGTAGTCTTTTCAAGCCCCGCTCCGCAATCGGATTCGTTTCTCCGCCAAACCCTTTACACACTTCGTCATTCTCAGGTTGTCGAACGGGCGGCGAGCGGGTAGACTCCACAGCCACGGCGGCAACCTCGTGGCGCGCTAGGCGGGCAGGGAGCAATTTGTGAGCGCAGCAAAAACTTGGAACTGGCGGCAACAACGCGAAGGGGGCGCTTTTCTGGCGCTGGAGGACGGGACCGTACTGAAGGGCTACAGCGTGGGCGCCCCGAAGGACAGCCTCGGCGAGGTGGTATTCAATACCGGCATGACCGGTTATCAGGAAATCTTGAGCGATCCCTCGTACGCCGGCCAGTTCGTGACCATGACCTGCCCCCATATCGGCAACACCGGCATGAACGCGGTGGACATGGAGTCGCGCCAGCTTTTCGCCAACGGCTTTATTATTCACGAACCTGGCGTGCCCAGCAACTGGCGCGCCGACGAAACCCTGACGGAAAGTCTGCTGAAACACGGAATCCCGGCGCTGGCCGGGATCGATACGCGGGCCTTGACCACACGGCTGCGCACGCACGGTACAATCAAGGGCTATTTGAGCGTGCGCGGCGAGGTGAACGAGACCGAAGCGATCGGCCGCGCCAAGGCCTGGGTCGGACTGGACGGCCAGGACTATGCCGCGCGTGTGACCTGTAAAACGCCCTACGCCTGGGATGCCGACGGGAGTCTGACCGCTTCCTGGGGCAGCGCCGACACGCTCCCGCCGGCCGACCTTAAGATCGTGGCCTACGATTTCGGTATCAAGTGGAACATCCTGCGCGGCTTGCGGCGCTCGGGCATGGCCGTAACCGTTGTGCCGGCCAAGACTACCGCGGCCGATGTGCTGGCGATGAAGCCCGACGGGGTCTTTCTGTCCAACGGACCCGCCGATCCGGCGGCCGTCAAATATGCGATCGACAACGCGCGGGCGCTGCTCGGCAAGACCCCGCTGATGGGCATCTGCCTCGGCCATCAGATTCTGGGCCTGGCCTGCGGCGGCAAAACCTTCCGCCTGAAGTTCGGCCATCACGGCTGCAATCATCCCGTGCAGGATCTGGCCAGCGGCAAGGTGGAGATCACCTCGCAAAATCATAACTTCTCCGTGGATCCCCAGACCCTGGACCCCGCGCAAATCGAAATTACGCACATCAACCTCAACGATCGGACCGTGGAAGGCCTGCGGCACAAGCATCTGCCGATGTTCGCGGTGCAGTATCATCCCGAGGCGGCGCCCGGTCCCCACGATCCCTTCTACCTGTTCGCCCGATTCCGCGATTTGATTGCGAAAGCCTGAGTTACCCATGCCGCACAACGATTGGATCGCGATTCTCGATTTTGGTTCGCAATACAGCCAGCTGATCGCCCGCCGGGTGCGCGAACAGAATGTCTACTCGGAATTGATGCGATTCGACACCGCGGCCGCCGTCTTGCGCGAACGCAAACCCGCGGGCATCATCCTCTCCGGCGGACCGTCCAGCGTCTTCGCCGCGGGCGCCCCGCAGGCCGATCCCGCCATTTTCGCTCTGGGCATTCCGGTGCTGGGCATCTGCTACGGCCAGCAATTGATGGCGCATCTGCTGGGCGGCGGGGTCAAACCCGGCCAGGCCCGCGAGTACGGCAGCGCCATGATCGAAATCGTCAAGCCGGAGGCGCTTTTTCGCGGATTGCCGGCGCAACTCGATGTCTGGATGAGTCACGGCGACCAGGTCGAGAGCCTGCCGCCCGGCTTTCAAACGCTGGCGCGCACGCCCACCTGTCCGGTGGCCTCGATGGGCGATCCCAAACGCCGCCTCTATGGGCTGCAGTTTCATCCCGAAGTCGTGCATACCCCGAAGGGCGTGGAGGTCTTGCGCCATTTTGTCTTCGATATCTGCGGCTGCAAGGGCGAATGGGAAATGGGCCGTTTCATCGAGGAAAGCGTGGCCACCTGGCGCAAGCGGATCGGCGGCGGGCACGTTGTCTGCGGCCTGAGCGGCGGCGTGGATTCGTCGGTCGTGGCCGCCTTGCTGCACAAGGCCATCGGCCCGCAACTGCACTGCATCTTCGTGGACAACGGCTTGCTGCGCGCAAACGAGGCCGAACAGGTGGAGGCCACTTTCGGGCATGCGCTGGGCGTGAACCTGACGGTGGCGCGCGCCGGCGCGCGCTTTCTCGAGGCGCTGCGCGGGGTGGAGGAACCCGAGCAAAAGCGTAAAATCATCGGCCGCGTTTTTATCGAGGTGTTCGCCGAAGAGGCGCGCAAACTTGGCGACGCGCGCTTTCTGGCGCAGGGCACCCTTTATCCCGACGTGATCGAGAGCGTCTCGCCGCTGGGCGGTCCCTCCGCGACCATCAAGAGTCATCACAACGTCGGCGGCCTGCCGCCGGACCTGAAGTTCGAACTGGTCGAACCGCTGCGCGAACTGTTCAAGGACGAGGTGCGGCGGCTGGGCCGCGAACTTGGACTGCCGGATTTCGTCGTGCAGCGCCAGCCCTTCCCCGGGCCCGGCCTGGCCGTGCGCATTCTTGGCGCGGTGACAGCCGAGCGCGTGGCGCTGCTACAGGCCGCCGATGCGCGGGTGCAGGAGGAGATGCTGACCTGGGACGGTTACGCCCGCGTCTGGCAGTCCTTCGCCGTGCTGCTGCCCATTCAAAGCGTGGGCGTCATGGGCGACTGCCGGACTTACGAGAACGTGGCGGCGCTGCGCGTGGTGGAAAGCCAGGACGGCATGACGGCCGACTGGACCCGCGTGCCGTACGATCTGCTGGCGCGCATTTCGAATCGCATCATCAACGAAGTGCGCGGCATCAACCGGGTGGTCTTCGACATCAGCTCCAAGCCCCCTTCCACGATCGAATGGGAGTGAGGCCGCGGAGCCGGCCATGGGCAGATAAAAGAAACCGGCCGGCGCTTACAACTTTGCGTGCTTGGCGGCAATCGCGTCCGCAAGTTTATCGAGCGCCGCAAAGGTCTCGCCTTGCGGACAGCCGCGGCACATCACCGTCTCCAGGATTTCGACCTTCAGGTTGGGAATCAGACCCGCGATCTGCTCGATCGCCTTGGTGCCCCAACCGAAGGAACCGACGATCGAGGCATAACGCAGCTTGGGCCTCAGCGCATTGGCCAGGTGCGAGGCGTAGTAGACCGCCGGATGCGCCCCAAAATGCACGGTGGGCGTCCCGATCACGATCGTCGCCGCGTCCACCAGCGCGATCGCAAGTTTGCCGATGTCCGTGACGGTCAGATCGAAGAGCTGGACCTTGACGCCACGCGCGGCAAGGGCGCTGACCAGACGGTCAACCATCTTCTGGGTGCTGCCATGCATGGAGATGTAAGGCAGCACCACCTCGTTTTTGACCGCGTCCGAAATCCAGTCCCGGTAGGCATCCAGGATAAAGCCCGGCCGGTCGTAAACGGGACCGTGACTGGGCGCGATCATCCTGATCTCGTGCGCCTCGACTTTCTCCAGGTTCTTCCTGATGACAGCACGGAACGGCATCATGATTTCCGCATAGTAGCGCTTCGCGGCTTCGTAGACCGCGGCCTGGTCGGCCACGTACAGATCCGTGGTGGCCAGATGCGAGCCGAAGAAATCGCAGGAAAAGAGTATTCCGTCCTCCCGCAGATAAGTGCACATGGTCTCCGGCCAGTGCACCCATGGAGTATGGAGAAACTCCAGCGTCTTGCCGCCCAGCGCAAGCGTCTGACCGTCTTCCACGGTCATGATTCTGCGATCGGAGATGCCGAGCAGATCGGAAAGCATCCCTTTGGCCTTGGGGGTCGAAACGACGATGGCCTCTGGGTACTTCTCCAGCAGCAGCGGCAGAGCGCCCGAGTGATCCTGTTCCGCGTGATTCGCCACCAGGTAGTCGAGCCGTTCGACGCCGTCGAGCTGGTTCAGGAGCACGTCGCTCTTGGCGGGATCCGCGGAATCGATCAAGGCGGTTTTTTCGCCGCCGCGCACCAGGTAGGCGTTGTAACTCGTGCCGTCCGGCAGTGGAATCAGCGAATCGAAGAGCCGCCGGTTCCAATCCACCGCGCCCATCCAGACCACACTGTCGTTGAGCTTGCGTCCCCGCATTTCACGCCTCCCGCGAATTTCCGCAATTATTGGAGCCAACGGTCAGAATTGAACTGACGACCTGCTCATTACGAGTGAGCTGCTCTACCAACTGAGCTACGTTGGCGTGTGAATCACACGGAAGGGTGGTAGCATAGGCGATCCGCGCCGGGAGTCAAGTTCACGCTTCGAGCGTGTCGTGGAGTTTTCAAAAGCGGAATTTTTGGAGCGAGCAAAAGCGGAAAGATGGAATTCATCAACGAGGTCGGTTGGTGAACAGGATGACAGGCCGTTTCAGCTTATCTGGGCGCTCCTTGAGTATTGAGACGGTTCC
>JANYBP010000001.1 GCA_025360745.1 bacterium | reverse complement strand
TTTCGGCCGCGGGCCGGGGGTGATCGCCGCCTCCTGCGCGGCGGGTGGCAAAGAACTGTATAACGGAAACACGTCCCACCCGCGGCTAACAGAACCGCTTTCCAACATCTCGCAGGTTTTACGGATTTCATGGGTGCCGGGCAGGAACATCAGGATGTTGCCGGCGTCCGGCATGGCCATCGCCTCGCGGCAGACGGTCACCATTTTTTCCCATAGCGGGATCTCGCGGGGCGGGCCGCCGCGGCGGTCGTTGACGGGCGGTCGATCAGGCCGATAGAGAATCTCCACGGGAAACAGCCGGCCGCCGGTTTCCAGCGTGGTCGCGGGTGTTAGAAAATCCGCCAGACCGGCGGTTTCAAGCGTCGCCGACATCACCACCACTTTAAGGTCCGGGCGCGGGCCGTCCTGCAAGTCGAGGCATCTGCCGAGCGCGATGTCCACCGCGAGCCGGCGCTCGTGAAATTCGTCGAAGATCACCGTTCCCACGCCGTCGAGCCCGGGGTTGCCCAGGATCTGGCGCAGCAATATGCCTTCGGTGACGAACATGATGCGCGTGGCGGCTGAGGATTGGTCCTCGAAACGAATCTGGTAACCGACCTCGCCGCCCAGGCGGACACCGCGTTCCGCGGCGACCCGTGCGGCCAGCAGGCGGGCGGCCAGCCGGCGGGGCTGGAGAATGACCACGCGCCCGTTGCCGGCGCAATCGCGGTCCACCAGCATCTGCGGAATCTGGGTGGATTTTCCCGAGCCCGTGGGCGCGTGCAGGACAAGTCGTCTGTGTCCGGCAAGCGCCGCCACCAGCTCATCCTCTAGCGCGCGGATGGGGAGTGCGATATTAGAACCACGCATTTTTCTCAACGATCACCCGCCGTGCATTGTTGTTTGGTGTACCGCCTTTAGGCGGTTTTCGTCCCTATACTCCAGGTCTACATTTCAGTATCGTCCCACCCCTTGCCGTAGTCCAACACCGGATACTCATTCCATATGCGTTGCGCCTCTGCAATTCCCACTGAAGCAAGGTAATCGGAGGCGCTGGAATATGGCCATTCCTGCCAATATCTTGTATACCCATGATGGACCGGATTGTTGTGCACATAATTCATTGTGGCCCAGTGATGTCTATCGGAACGTATGCCGCGTTCTACCGCCTTGCACCAAACCTGCTGGCCGCGCAGCACGTCTACGCCGTTCCATGCAAATGACGTGCGTCCGTGCATTTTACCGAGAGCGCCGATCAAAGCAATGACCTCAGCCGTGGAGATCAACACATGATAATGATTCGGCAAGACGCACCAAGCGTGAATATTACTGGCATATGCATTAATGCAGTCCGCAAGAGTAGTGGCAAAATCGGCCATTCGCGCTGGAGAATTCCCGATGATCGGATTATGCTCATAGCAAGACGCGGTGATATGGTACACGCCATGTTCACAGGTGCGGTGCTGCGGACTGTGCCATGGATATCGCATACGCCGCCGCCAGGCAAGCAAGTCGCACCGTTGCTTTTGGCTCAGTTTACGCCAGTCGTACATATTGCACCCGCGGTTTGGCGATTCGCTTAAGGCGGTCTCGTTCCAAGCCGCAATTATCATCATGGTTGTTCGCCAAACCAGAGAAGACCGGCTAAAGCCGGTACACCAAACACAGATTGGATGGCCCAATGACCCCTTTGTAGGCTGTGGGGCGCCAGATTGCAAGTGCCGCTTGCATTTCTTCATGGGCGTGATGCACACTTCCCGCATGAACATCGTTGCCAGTTACTTCGAATCCGACAAAGCCGCCGTGGCGGCCGAGGCCCTCCGCAAGGCGGGGATAAAATTCGAACAGGCGACACGCGCCGAGGACGAGATCGAGAGTGTGGAGTTGGCGGTGGCCGACGAGGATCAGGACCGGGCCGCCGCGATTATCGAGGAACTGGAGGGGATTTTTGACCACGCCGCGGGACGCAAGCAGGCGGCCTGCGCCCGCTGCGGCTCGACCGAGCTGGCGCAGGACAAGACCACGGGATCGTTCGGCGAGTACGACGTTCTGATGTGCCGCAAGTGCGATCATGTTGTCGTCAGCCGGCGCTAGGACGGTTCATGCCCGATTGGGCATTGCTGCTTTTCGCCGTTACCTACGCTGGGATTGCGCTGGGGCATGTGCCGGGCTGGCGCTGGACCGGACCGGCATAGCCTTGCTGGGGGCCATTGCCATGGTAGCGACGGGCGTGCTGCCGATGGGCGAAGCGCTGGCGTCGGTCAGCATGCCGACCATTCTGCTGCTCTACGCGTTGATGGTTGTCTCGGCGCAACTGCGCCTGAGCGGCGGGTACACGGCGGCGGCGGTGGCCGTAAGCCGACTGGCCGGGCGGGTGGAAAAACTCCGGGGTCGTTCCTTCTGTAGAGTAGGGGTGTGTTCACGGACAGAACGGACGGAACGGAGGGCATATGCAGAACGGAGGGGATGAGCACGGGAAGGCTTTGTCTTCCGGGGCGGCGCAACGGGTCTACGGCAGACACAGCGGGTATCGAAACTTGAAGGTCTATCAACTTGCCGTGATGCTCTATGATTACACCTGCCGTTTCTGCGCGCGTTATGTGCCCATGAAAGACCGGCATTACGATCAGATGGTTCAGGCCGCGCGAAGCGGTTATCAAAATCTTGGCGAAGGCAGCGAGGACAGCGCCACAAGCAAGAAGCTGGAGATGAACCTCACGAATGTAGCCCGTTCGAGTCTGGGTGAGCTTGAAAAGGATTATGTCAAACACCTCATGCGCCGTCATCTGAGACACTGGCAGGCGGGCGAGGCGTCCTTTGAAGCGGCGCGTGCCCTCAGGCCCGCAAGCGTGGAGGCCGCGGCCGTGTGGATCAACCGTTCCGGCACCGCCGAACCCGCGGAGGAGCGCGCGGCCAACCTTGGGGCGGTCCTGGCCGCCCAGGCACATTGGCTGGCAGAGCGCCTGATGGACCGCCAGGCCCGTGATTTCGAGACCGGCGGCGGCTTTGCGGAGCGCCTGCACAGGGCCCGCATGGGACGGAGGTGGGAGGAGGGACAGAAGGGACAAGACGGACAAAACGGACGGAACGGACTAAACGGAACTGGGCAATCCGTTTAGTCTGTTTAGTCCGTTCTGTCCGTTTCCCATTGACTCCCCATTGGCCGGGCCGGTACGATAAGCCCCATAAGGGGGATGGTATGACGCACGACGAAATTTTGAAAAAACTGCACGGCATCATGAAGAGCACCACGCGTGAAAACGTGGACTGGGACAGTATTTCCGAGGCCTCGCGCGTGGATGCGCTGGGATTCGATTCGCTCTCGATACTCGACCTGATGTACGACATTCAACAAGGTTTCGAGATCGAATTCGACCCGAGCGAACTTGTTCACCTCAAGACCGTCGGCGATTTTGTCGCGTTTTTGGAAACGCGCACCGCTTAGAAGTGACCGTGTTTACAATTCATAATCGTAATCTTAATCGGGAATTCGGGTTATAACTGATTATGATTACGATTAGGAACCCTGAACCCCTAGACTCATAGCAGTGAAAAATATGAATATCTACATGAAACCTTCTGCTTTAATTGTGTCTTCCGTCCTGCTGCTTGTGGCTGGTGAGGGAGTCGCCCGCGCCGACTGGGCAGGCTGGCGGGGGCCGGATGGTAATGGCCGGGTGGAGGCCACAAACTGGTTTCAGAAAGGCGCCGCGACGGTCACCGTCTGGAAGGCGCAGGTCGGTCCGGGATACACCGCGCCGACGATTGCCGGCGGGCGTTTGTTCGTGGCGGGTAATCTCGACAAACGGGACGTGATTACCTGCCTGGACGCGGAAAGCGGCGCGTTGGTCTGGACCAATGGTTATGCCTGCGATGCGGGCGGACATGCCGGACCGCGCAGTTGTCCGGTTGTGGACGGCAAGCTGGTGTTTTTCGCCAGCCGCGACGCCAAAGTGTTTGCGTTCGATCGCTTGAATGGGGAATTGCGCTGGCGGCGCGATTTCAAGGCCGATAATAACTACGGCATCCCGCAGTGGGGTGTCAGCGGCGCACCACTCGTGCTGGGCGAGCGCCTGATACTGAATCTTGGCAAATATGGGTTGGTTCTGGACAAGGCTACCGGCAAGACGGTCTGGGCCTCGCCCGCAGGGATCTGCGGTTACGCCACTCCGGTGCCATTCAAAACCGGAACGCGCTCGATGATCGCGCTGTTCGGCAGCGATGCGCTGCTGGGGGTCGAATTGCAGGATGGCAAACTCGCCTGGCAATATCCGTGGAAGACCAGTTACGATGTCAACGCCGCCGACCCGGTGTTTTTGGATGGACGCATCTTCATCTCTTCAGGCTATGGCCATGGCTGTGCCTTGTTGGATTGCCGGGGCGCCACGCCGGTGAAACTCTGGGAAAACAAGAATCTGAAAAGCCATTTCAGCAGCCCGGTTCTGTATAAGGGACATTTTTATGGCGTGGATGGAAGTCCCGGCAAAGGCGCGCTGACTTGTATGAATGCCGAAACCGGCGTTGTGGTCTGGCAAGCCGCCGGGACCGGCTTCGGCTCGCTCATCATGGTCAACGAGACCATTGTTTATCTCTCAGAAAAGGGAGAATTGATCCTGGCGGCGGCTTCCACGCAGGGCTATCAGGAGCAATTCCGGGCCAAGTTTCTCGATGACACCTGCTGGACCGCGCCGGTCTTCAGCGATGGGCGTTTTTACCTGCGCAACGAAAAGGGCGCGCTGGTTTGCGTGGACCTGCGCGGGAAAAACTAACAGGCGCCCTCAGCCTTGTGATGCCCGGCTTGCTGCTGTGTAAAACGCCGCGGGCTGGGCGGCTCCGATTGCGGTCATTTTTTCTTGCCGTATTTCCTAGCCCACAAGGCTTTCATCTGCTTCATTTCCTGATTCAATTTGACCGGCTTGCCGGGACATTGGTTCTTCTTATCGAAGAGCCAGCGGCCTGAATTGTCGCGCAGGACCGGCAGGCGCTTCTGCACGGCAGGCGGCTTGATGGCGCGGCACGGCCGGTCGGCGAACCAATAGGCCACGGATGACATCTCGTTGGCCAGGTGATTGCCGTGTCCATGTTCGATGGTCACCTTGATCTCTTTATTGAAGCGGACTGGATTTTCCACGTGGAAGACATAACTGGTTTGATAGGCCCCCTCGGACCAGGGCGTAGCCGTCGGCACAATGGTTGTTTTGCCCTCGAAAACCGAACTGCCGTTGCGCAGGAAGGCGTTGTCCTGCATACCCCAGGCCTGATTCAGGTAGTCCTCGGAACCGGTCCCGTGCAGGTCCGGCGGCCACTTGTAACCGTCCACCCAGATCATGTCATCCCCCTCGCCCCACCAGTCGCCCCGGAAATTGGTCACGCTCAAATTGCAGCCTATATAATGTCCGCGCCCCCTGGTTTCCAGCAGCACGTAGTTGTTATCCCAGGCTAATCGTTGCTTATTGACGATATCGGCGAGCTGATGTCCCGCCCTGTTCGTCGTAATCTCGGGGCCCCAGCCGCCGAATGGGTTGACCCTGCGGAACTCGGCGTGAAAATAGCCGGTATCCTCCGGCAAGTCGGCCATGGTTTCGTAATCCACATAAAAGTACTGCCGGTGGCTTTCCTTGCTCTCGTTGACCAGTTCGATCAGCGCACGCTCCCGGAACGGCATGGGCATGTAGCAATTCAGCGCGCAGCCCTGGTTGAACTGATAGGGGTAGCGCGTCGAAGCGGTGAAGAATTGCGATTGATACGAAGCGACGATCCCGTGGCCCAGGCCGAAAAAATCGCCCAGAGGACATAATACGCTGGGGAAGGGGGCGTTATCCCAGGTGATGCGGATCAGGCATTCACGATAATGATTCCTCTGGGTCATCCAGAGATGCGTGATCTGGCCGGGGCCCTTGATGTCGGCCAGTACGCGCGTCTCCCCGGGGGCCAGCATCCAGGCATCCTTGTTGCGTCCTGTTTTGTCCCATGACGAACAGCGTCCGGTCTTCCTGTTTAGAATCCGCGCGATCTCATGAGTTGGCATGATTTCTCCAATGTAAGCGACTTCAAACTGAACCAGCGTTTTCCTTCAACCACCGCAGGCAATCTTGCGCCCATGCAAAGGGCGCCTTGAGACCCAAGCCATGTCCACCTTTGGCATAGATGTGCAATTCAAAGGGAACGCCGTGTTTTCGCAGGGCCGACGCAAACATGAGGCTGTTTTCGACGGGCACACCGCGGTCTTCCGCCGTATGCCAGATAAAGCATGGCGGTGTGTTTTGCGTAACGTGCCGCTCGCAGGAGACTTCATCAAGCAGCGCCGGCGAGGGGTTATTCCCCGCCAGATTGGCGGTGCTTCCCCGGTGGCTGAATTCGCCGTGCGAGGTAATGACGGGGTAACAGAGGATGCCGAAATCAGGGCGCAGGGAAATTTCGCTCTTATACTTTGGCCACGCGACGAGCGCATGCGCCGCCAGGTGTCCTCCCGCCGATGAGCCCATGACCCCGATCTTGCGGGGATCCAGTCCGAACTTGGCGGCAGACTCGCGGACGGTAAAGATGGCGGCCAGCGCGTCCTCAAGCATGGCCGGATGCCGGAAGCCATCCGATCCCAACCGGTAGTTGACAACGAAACAGGCCACCCCGCGGCGCGAAAAGTGCTCAGCATAAGCCGGGCCTTCGTGTTCCGCCAGGTGACCGTATCCGCCCCCCGGGAAAATGATCAGCCCCGCGTCGTTCTGAATCCCCGGCGGGATCCAGCACTGAATTGCCGGCGCCGGCGCCGTTTTAGCCCCCGGCAATCTGCCTGTGATGTTTTTCATCGCGTTCCGATTTGCGAGCCGTAAGTTGCGTTTGTCGGGGCAGTCTGCCAAACAACCCGGATTATACCGCTTGTCTTCATCATTCAGCCATTGTCCCAACGGGTAGTTTTATAGCCCTCGTGCGGCGCTTATACAAGTACAAGGCGGGAATTCAAACCCAAATCCCCGCCTAGCGAGGTTTCCCCGAGTTGTTGTCGAACCGATTTCGGCACGTTGACGCGGCCGGCACGGAGGCCGGCCCTCCAGCGGACATCATCGAGAACTACGAGAGGATGCTTCTGGAGGGCCGGCCGCGTGGTCGCTGAGCGGAATCGCTGAGCACGCCGGACAGGAACGACGTTAGGCGAGGATCAAGGGCTGAGGGCGTTCGCCTGCCATCGCTTATGACGCCTCGGGTTCCGAGGCATGCGCGTGCCGGCGCTTGCTGAGGGGCTCGACATGCGGTATTTCTGCCTGTGCTGGCGGACTATTGTCAGTTGGCGATTGTGGCGATGCGGCGTTGTTGCCGGAATGTGAGCGGCGAAAGTGCGCGATCAGACGCGCGAAATCACGGGAAGAATGCCGTAAATAGTGGGGCGCGTGTTTTGTTGAAATTGAATGACACATTCAGTTCTGTATTCTGTATTCTGTCTCTGAACTGAACCCTGAACCCTGGACACCGAACACTGAACACCTTCCTCAAATGAAGCCTTCGCTGGAATCGTTGCTTGCGTTGTGCAGGGTTGCCGACCGGGCACTGGTGGCGGCGCATTGGGCGCGCCTGGACCAGCGTTATTTTGACGCCTTTGCGCCCGAGGCTGTGGCCGCACATCTGGACGCGCTGGCGCTGGTAACGCCGGCGCATCCGATCGAGGTGCGGCTGGATGCGCGGCCGGATGGAAGCTGGGTCTGCACGGTGCTGGCTTTCGATTATCCCGCCGAGTTTTCGCTGATCGCCGGAGTGCTGACCGGACTGGGTTTTTCGATCGATAGCGGACTGGTTTTCACCTGGCAGCCGGCGCTGCCGGAGCCGCCGCCGGCGCGCACCGCGCGCGGCAGGGTGGTGGCCGCCGCCCCTGATCCTTTAAGACGTCGCCGGATCGTGGACCAGGTCGTCGGCCGGGCCACTTTCGAGGGCGATGCCGCCGCCTGGCGGACCGCGGTCTGCGCGCGCCTGACGGAGGCGATCGGCTTGCTGGAACGCGGCGATGCCCAGTCCAACGCCGAGGCGCGCCACCTGGTCAACGAGGCCGTGGCGCGTCGGCTTGGCGAAACCGCGGCGGCGGAACTGCCGCTGCTTTATCCGATGCAGATCGAGTTTCCCGGCGGACACGCCCCTTACACGACCCTGCGCGTCGTTTCGCAGGACACGCCCGCCTTTCTGTACGCGCTCAGCACGGCGCTTTCGCTGCAGCGTCTTTCGATCGAGCAGGTGCGTATTCGCACGGGACGCGAGGGGCGCGTCGAGGACGAGATCGATATTCTGGACGATGCCGGGCAATCCATCGAAGACCCCGCGCGGCGCGACCAGATTGCGCTGGCGATTCTGCTGACCAAGCAATTCACCTATTTTCTCGGGCAGGCGCCGGATCCTTACACGGCGCTCTGCCGTTTCGATCAGTTGCTGGACGATGTCTTGAAACTGCCCGCCCGCGGACAGTGGGTGGATTGGCTCAGCCGTCCGCGGGCCTTGCAGTATCTGGCGCGCCTGCTGGGCGCGGGCGATTACCTCTGGGAAGATTTCATCCGCCTGCAATACGAGGCCCTGCGTCCGATCCTCGAACCGCACGTCGAGGGCCGCAGCTTTGCGATGGATGCGGCGGCTGTCGGACCGCGTTTGCGCGCGGCCTTGGCGGAGGGCGATTCGTCAACCGCCGCGCAACTGCGGCGGCTGAACGAGTTCAAGGATCGCGAGATCTTCGCCATCGATCTGGACGCCATCCTGAACGCGCGCCACGACGTGCGCCAACTGGCGGAGCCGCTCACGCGGCTGGCCGAAGAAGTCGTCGCGGCCGCGGCCGCTCTGATTTATGACGGACTCGCGGCGCGCCATGGCCGGCCTCGCACGGTGGCCGGGATTGAAGCCCGCTATGCCATCTGCGGACTGGGCAAATTCGGCGGGGTGGCGCTGGGCTACGCCTCGGATATCGAGTTGCTCTTCGTCTATGACGACAATGGGCGCACCGACGGCGCGCAACCCCTGGACAACGCCGAATTCTTCGGCGCGCTGGCCCGTGAAACCGCGCTGGCCATCGTGGCCAAGCGCGAGGGCATTTTTCGCGTGGACCTGCGCCTGCGTCCCTACGGCGCCAGCGGCCCTTGGGCCTGCAGTCTGGAAAGCTTTTGCCGTTACTACGGTCCCGGCGGCGCGGCGCACGCCATCGAACGCATGGCGCTGGTGCGACTGCGCGCCGTGGCGGGCGATGCCGAACTGGGGCGGCGGGTGGAACGTCTGCGCGACGAGTTTGTCTATGCGGCGCAGGCGATCGCCGTCGCAGAACTGCGCGAAGCGCGCGCCCGTCAACTGGCCGATAAAACCCGGCCCGGCGTGGCCAACGCCAAGTTCAGTCCCGGCGGACTGGTGGACATTGAGTACGACGTTCAACTGCTGCAGGTGATTCACGGCATCGCGCGTCCGACGCTGCGCACGCCGCGCATTCATACCGCTTTGGAAGCGCTGGCCGCGGCCGGAATTATGGCGCCCGGCGAGAGCGCGCAGCTTTTGCGCGCCTACGACTTTCTGCGGCGGCTGATCAACGGCCTGCGCCTTTTACGCGGATCGGCGCTGGACCTCGACCTGCCGCCCGTGGAGGCGGTCGAGTTCGGGCATCTGGCCCGGCGCATGGGCTATGAAGGCGGCGGCGGGCTGGGGGCGGGGGCGCAACTGCGCGTGGACTTCGAGCGCGAAACCGCAGTCGTGCGCGCCTTTGTGGAACGCCACTTTGGCCGCGACTCGCTGCCTGGCAGGGGCGCCGATGGAAGTCTCGCCGACTTGGTGCTGTCCGACGCGCCATCCGAAGCCCTGCGCGAAAAAATCCTGCGCCGCACAGGCTTTGCCGATCCGGCGCGCGCCTACGATAACCTGCGACGGCTGGCGGGCGCGGACGAAAGGCGCGACCGTTTCGCCGGACTGGTGGTGCTGGCCGGCGATCTGCTGGCGCGGGTGCCCGACCCGGATATGGCGCTCAACAACTGGGAACGGCTGGTGGCGGTGCTGGACGACCCAAGGGAAAATTTCGACCGTTTGCTGGCGCAGCCCAAACGGTTGACGCTGCTGCTCGACATGCTTTCAGGCAGTCAGTTCCTGGCCGACACGCTCGTGCGCGTGCCGGAGTTTTTCGAGTGGGCCACCGATCCTCGCAATGTCCAGGGCGTCCGCACGCGCGAAGCGCTGGAACACGAGCTTGACGGTTTTCGCGCGCGTTTCAGCGGACACAGCGATGTCCTGGACCCCGTCCGGCGCTTCCGCCGCCGCGAACTGGTGCGGATCGGCGCGCGCGATCTCTGTCTGCACGCCCCGCTCGCCGAGGTGACGGGCGATCTGGCGCGGCTGGCCGATGTGGTAACCGACGCGATGCTGCGCCAGGCGCAATCCGAGGGCGAAGGCCCGGGCCACGGGCAGGGCTTTTGTGTGCTCGCTTTCGGCAAACTCGGCGGGCACGAACTCAATTACAGTTCCGATATCGACCTGCTGGGGCTTTACGATGACCGCACGGCGCCGCCGGACGCCGCCACGGCCGTGGCCGACGGCGCCGAACGGCTGATGCGGCGACTGGTTCACGAACTGAGCACGCACACCGCCGAGGGTTATGCCTATCGCGTGGACCTGCGGCTGCGGCCCTACGGTCCGGCCGGACATGCGGCGTATGGTTTTCAGGCGCTGCTGGATTACTACCGGAACCACGCCGAACTCTGGGAAATTCAGGCCCTGCTCAAGGTTCGCCCGGCGGCCGGTAATCTGGCGCTGGGGGTGGCTTTTTGCGAGGCCGTGCGGCCGCTTTTTTTGATCCGGCGCGAGCATGACGAAATTGTGCGCACGGTCACCAGCCTACGCCACCGGCGCATACAGAGCATCGGCGCGGCGGAGAACGATGTAAAGACCGGCGTCGGCGGAATTCGCGACGTGGAGTTTCTGGCCCAGGCCCTGCAACTCATGCATGCGCCCGAGCATCCGGAAATTCTGAACGGCAATACGCTGGACGCGCTGACGGCGCTGGCGGGCGCCGGCCTTTTGGAGACCGCCACCGCGCGGCAGTTGGCGGAAGACTATGCCTTCCTGCGCCGCGTCGAACATGCGCTGCAGATTCTGGAAGACCGCCAGATTCATGCCTTGCCCCAGAACGATGCGGCGCTGACCGCCCTGGCCAAGCGTGTGCTGGGCGTGAGCGCCGACGCCGCCGTTCTGCGCGCGGCGCTGGACGCTTGCCAGCGCCGCGTTCGCGCCGCCTACCGGGCCGGACTGGGGAAGGGGCAGGTCGAGAATGTCGAGGTAACTTGTAAGGCGCCTGGGAAATACAGCGCGAGAGGAGAATGAAATGCGATCATGGATAGCGGTGGTTATCGTGTTTGTCGGAATGCATTCGCTCTCGTTGGCCGGCGAGGGCGCCCCGGATTTTGGAGACGCCGTGCGTAAGTTCAGCGCCGCGCGCCCCAAACTCGATCAGGAACTTTCGTCGCGCTTGAACCTGCCCATGCCTTACGAGGCGCTGGCATTCTTCCGCGTCGCCATCACCGGCAATTGGGAATCCGTCTCGAATCGTTTCCAAAAAGTCGCGCGGCGCGGCGAAAACGGCGGGACAATCCCGGAACTGCGCAGTGAACTCTGGGCGCCCGTGCATGAGACGCTGGGAATCTGGGAAGTTTGGGCCGGGTGGAAGGAGGATTCTTCGCTGCTGGCGTTGTTCTACGAGCCGGTATTCAAAGCCATGCCGAAGGGCAGCATCTATTTCGGAGGAACCGACTCCGGACGGTTTGTGATCACAACCATAAACGCCATGAAGGATCCGCCGCCACTTTTTTGCATTACGCAGAATGCCCTGGCTGACAACACCTATGCCGCCCACCTGCGCGCAATTTACGGCGATGAAATCTGGCTGCCGACTACGGAAGATTGCAATGGCGCGTTCCAGCAATACGTCGCCGAGGTGCGGTCCGGCAAACTTGCCGCCAGCGCCGACATTGCGATCAAGGATGGAAGGGTGCAGATTACAGGCGTTATGGGTGTGATGAAAATCAACGGCATTATCTGCCGGATGATTTTCGAGCATAACAAGGACAAGCATCCGTTTTTCGTGGAAGAGAGTTATGTGATCGACTGGATGTACCCCTATCTCGAACCTTGCGGTTCGATCATGAAACTTAACCCGCAGCCGTCCGAAAAGCTCACTGAGCCGGTCGTGGCCCGCGATCGGGATTTCTGGAAGGGATATGTGGAACTGCTGGAGGGCCGTCCGGGCTTTGCCGCCAACATCGAGGCGCGCAAGTCCTTTTCCAAGCTGCGTTCGGCGATTGCCGGGCTCTACGCTTATCGCAAGATGTACGGGGAGTCCGAAGCCGCCTTCCGGCAGGCGATCCGGCTTTATCCGGCATCGCCCGAGGCGAGTTTTCGACTGGCAAAAATGTTCGAGGAACAGGGGCGCCTGGAGAAGGCGACAGAGGTCATGACCGCATATTTGAAATGCGATCTGTCGGACTCACGAGATAAGGCCGAGGATTATCTTAATCAACTCAAAAAGAACATCGGAGCCAAGGAATGAATTCTACGGGAGCGACGCAGTTTGCAGTTATCCGCCTGAGCGGTTGCGGAATATTTACCGCAAAGAGAAACGCGACGGCAGCGGGGACGTGGTTTTCTCCCGCACGCTCGTGGCCGGGTCGGAGGGTGGACAACAGGCACAGGAACTTGGCTTTCTCGGCATCCGCGACCCGAAAACGGTCGAACAGATGGTGAAAAAACTGGCCGAACGCGCCGTTACAACGCCACCCCGTTAGAACGATGACTTGATTGCGGGAGTGCCGCACTCATTTCACCGCATTGCCTGACATCTGGACATCGCTGTGCCGGGTAATGGTTCAGTTACGCGGTGGGACCGCCTGAAGGCGGTACACCAAACGCGGGAATAATAATAAGTAATGCCGTTTGGTGTACCGGCTTTAGCCGGTCTTTAGTCCACCTCCCCTATGTCAGTGACCCATTACTTGTTTTGTTGCATTACTATGCCCGGACAATATATTCTCGCGTCATGTTCGGTCTGACAGTCTGTGGTCCGGACGCGCAGCGTTGTTATTACCTGATAAGCGAGGAATAAGCCGATGAGGCGTGGCGCATTGTTCGGATGGATTTTTTGTTTTGCGGCCGTGTTGGAATTTCTGGGTGTAACAGTGGCGGGGGCGCAAAGTGCGCCTGATGCCGTTTCGTCCGCGACAGCGACTGTATCGGTTGCCGCCAATCTGCCGGACTACAGTCAGGGATTTCGCGCTTTTATCGGCATGGGCTTGCCGGATGTTTCCAAGGCCAGCTACGTCAAACTCGACTATTACGGCGCTGGTTTGCAATACTCGGCGAACTATAACCTTTATGAAATCCAGCTTTCCGGCAATGCCTGGCTGGTATCCGAGGACAAGGCCGCCAATAGCGTGCTGATTTCCGGGGTGGGCGGGCGATTGGAACTTCTCGACCAGAAGACAGCCTTGAAAATGCATGAGGCCAGGGCGCGCAGCAATGCCGTGGCCCAGGCCGCGGCGGCCAAGGAAGGCGGCGGGAAGCCCGACGTGACTCGTGTTACTTATCAGGCCAACGAATTTGCCGATACCGGCAATTGGACCCCCACCGACCTTTCCCGCGACCTGGCCAAGGCGAAGTCATACGTTGACAAAAAGATTAAAGCCAAGGCCGTCGGCGGTCGCGAAATGAGTTATGACTCATTTCTTCATTCGGACGAGCCGGCTGGGGCGCTTTTCATCATGGCGGCTTTTGCCTGGCAGAACGGTAAAGTTCAGGAAGCGAACGGGCTGGCGGGCAGCCTTTTTAAACTGATCGGAGATCCGCGCAAGGTCATAGTCGGCGCCTTGAACGTCATGGCGGACGCCCAGTTGTCCTCGGCCGGCGATGTTTTCCGGAAGACGCGCGACTGGAACGCCTATCAGGCGGCGGTCGCCGGGCTGGTGAAAAAATATCCCGCCGGCTGGCGCAAGGCCGGCGCGGCCAGACTGTTGGCCGAGCGTTTACAACTCCGAGCCGGCATGTTGGAACCGCCTGCTGTCAAGGGCGATGGGCTGGTCGCGGAGGATATGAAGCTGGCCGCCGCACTGGCCTCGGAAACCAATCAGGTCAGTATGTACGGCGGGCTGGGCGATTTGTGGGTTCTCCCGCAGGACAAGGCTGCGCGTGCAAGGATGGACAACAGCGCACTCGGACGCATCAAGGCGCGCGGGGTAAGGTCCATCCCGTTGCTGATCGCGCTGGTTTCCGACGAGACCCTTTGTCCGCTGCGGCGCAACGACGTCGGCCTGCCGACCAGCTCATCGTCGTCGGACAGCGACGATCGTAAACCCGAGGCGGAACGCGCACGGTTGCTTTACGAGCGCATCATGGATCGCCCTGTGACCCGCGGCGAGATTGCCAGGGGGCTGTTGGCGCCGATTTGTAAAAGCGAGGAGAATGCGCGGCATGATGAATCGGAGACCGCCCCGGAAGAGGTGATCGAGACGGCCAAAAAGACCTATGCGACACTCAAGGATCTGCCCCCTTCCGCCCTGGTCAGATACTATTTGAACAATGGGGATCAGAACCAGAAGCAAGCGGCCGTCAGTTACATGCTCCAGCACGACGTTGAAACCAATGCGCCGGCAATTGAAGCCTTCTTGCTCACTCCGCCGTCTGAGGAATCGGGCGGCATTGAAACGATGATGTGGTCCGGCAACAGTCTGGCGCAACAGTATGTCGAGAAGCGAGGCGAGAAGGCGGCGGATTTCGTCGAAAAATATGCGGCCATGCGCAAAAAAATCGAATTGCCGCCTGCCATGGCTGACAATGCCGGTTATGCCAAGCAGATGGAAAAGCAGGCTGAAAGCGAACTCGCGACGCTGCGTGGTCTGGTAAAAAAGCGGGATATTTCCGAGCTTGTCGCGGAACTAACGAAAGCCGGCGAAGAGGAGAAAGGGACCACGGCGGCCTATACATTGCTGGGGCGTCAACCGCCCGGCAAGGCTATTCCCGCCCTGCTGGCGGCGGTTGTCAAGACAACCAACGTGGTTGTGCGTTCACGGATTCTGCAGACGATTCCGATGTTGAGATATGCGAGTTTGGAGCGTGCGCATGAGGAGTCGCCGGAGGCGGATGAAGAAGCGACGGAAGCCGTCATGAAGAAGCTCGCCGACAAGAACAAATTGAACATCGGCGTCAACGCCGCCGAGTGGAGAGTTCTATTGTCCGATACCCGCGCAATACCGGCAGGGCGAATGTATTCCGGCGGCGTTTATGCGTGGACGATTGCGGACGTGGCGGCCACGGATATTGAAACCCTCTATGGGGACAGCTCGCTGACGCAGCGATACGACGGCCGTTACGGTGGAATGGAAAATCTACCGCCTGAGTCAATGGCTAAAAGTATGCGGGCACGCGCCGCTGCCCGTCTGGACGGGAAGACGGAAGAGCAGTTGCCAAAGATGCCGTCGGCGGACGACGTGACCGCCGAGCGACGCAAGGCGATCGAAGCGGACATTTTGAAGGCGGCGCCCGAGGCGCTGGGCGGTGTCATCGATATGTTAACCGATGCCGAAGGCCTTTATCTGGCCGAGGCCGTCGGCGAAAATGCCGCGCTCGCCAAAGTGTTGGCGCCTTTGTCACGGAGCATCGCGTCGGTCAAAGCCGCGCCGGAGCTGCCCGCGGCGGAACTTGCCAGGCTGCAAAAACTGACGGGGACGACGATTTCCACCAACGCGATCGCGGAATTGCGGGAGATTTGCGGTCGGCAGCTTGCGACCGGCGCGGTCTTTGCGGTCTCGCTCGCCTCGGATGGGATTGGCAAGGGCTTCTCTCTCAACGTGGTCCCGGCCGACAAAGCCTTCCGGCGCATGTACGAATCCAGCTATGGGTCAAGATTAAGCGGCAAGCGCGGCCAACGGATAGGCTTGGTGATGGGGATGCTGCGGAACGGTCGGGTCAACGCAAGCAGCACGTGGGTGGTGGATCTGCCCGCCCCGGTTGCTTCGACGGGGACGGTTGAGGCAGCCGCTGACGAAAGCGACGACAATGCGGACGAGCAGTTGGACGCCCTCAAAAGATCGTTCGAGCGCCAGGCCGAACGGTTCCAGACGGCGCTGGAGTCCCTCTGCAAGCCCGATGAACCGGTCGGTCAAGGGGCATCCGTATCGTTCACGGGGCTGCTGCCCGCGAAGGAGAAGGACAAGAAGAAGGGTGAGGATGACGAGGATGATGGGGGTGGCGAGGTTATTGATGTGGTCGAATAGATGTAATGTCGAAAGGATTGAAGCATGACACAAAGTCAAAGCGCGGGTGAACGGTGGGACAAGGTGCGCTCTCAAATGGAAGCGTTGAAGAAGGCCATCGGCACGGTGATTGTCGGGCAGGATGCCGTGGTGGAGTTGTTGCTGACCTCGCTGCTGTGCAAGGGGCATTGCCTTATCATCGGCGTTCCGGGGCTGGCCAAGACTTTGCTGGTGACGACGCTCGGGCGGACGCTCGGACTGGTCAGCCGGCGCATCCAGTTCACGCCGGACCTGATGCCGATGGACATCACCGGCGGCGACATATTACAGGAGGAGGGCGGGGGGCGGCGGCGCTTCGAGTTCGCGCCGGGACCGATTTTCGCCAATCTGATCCTGGCCGACGAGATCAACCGCACCCCGCCGAAAACCCAGGCGGCGCTGTTGGAAGCGATGCAGGAAAAGCAGGTGACGGTGTCGGGTAAGAGCATGAAACTGTCCGAACCGTTCGTTGTCTTCGCCACCCAGAACCCCATCGAGCATGAAGGCACTTATCCGCTGCCGGAGGCGCAACTGGATCGCTTTTTCTTCAGTCTGACCATGGACTATCCCGCCATGGATCAGGAGCGTGAGATCGTGCTCCGCACCACCGGTCGTCATGTCGCCGAAACGCCCAAGGTGTTGGAGGCCGACGAGGTGCTGGCGTTGCAGGCGATGATTCCCGACGTGCCGGTGCCGGATCATGTGCTGGAGGCCATTCTACGCACGGTCAACGCGACCCGGCCTAACTCGCCGCTGGCGGGGGATTACGTGAAGCGTTACGTCGCCTGGGGCGCGGGCCCGCGGGCTTCGCAGACGATGACCAGCGCGGCCAAGGCCCTGGCCATGCTGCGCGGCCAGTCCGCCGCCTCCCTGGAGGAGGTGCGTGCCGTCATGAAGCCGGTTTTGCGTCACCGTGTGATCCCGAATTACAATGCGACGGGCGACGGCGTGACCGTGGATCAGATTATCGAGAAGCTGGAATCGTCGCTCTGATCCGGGCTTTACCCGTGAGTCCCGTGACACATCAACGCTTCCAGTACTTGCGGCCGGAGGATATCCGCCGCCTGGCCGGGTTCGAGTTCGCGCCCAAGGCCGTGGTGGAGGGCTATTATGCCGGGCGGCATGTCTCCCGCTCGCGCGGGTCTTCGGTCGAGTTCCGCGATTACCGCCAGTATGTGCCAGGCGACGATCTGGCGCTGGTGGACTGGCGGGTCTACGGGCGTACGGACCGCTTTTATCTGCGGACCTTCGATCATGAGACCAGCATGGATTGCCATCTCTTTCTGGACAGCAGCGCTTCGATGGGATTCGGACGCGAACCGTCGAAGCTGGAATATGCCTCGTTCTTCACGGCCTGCCTTGCCTACCTGGTAATTCGCGGCGGCGACCGCGTTTCGCTCCAGCTTTTCGATAGAAAGATCCGGACCTTCATTCCGCCGGGCAGCACGGGCACGCATCTGAACGGGCTCTTGAATCTGCTGGAGCGCAACCGGCCGGGGGAACGCACCTCGCTGGCGGAATCGTTGCGTTCCTCCTTTCCGTTGCTCAAGCGGCGCGGAATCCTGATCGTGGTGTCGGATTTCTTCGACGACCCGGCGGCGATTTTCGCCGCGCTCGGGCCGTACCTGCATCGCGGGTTCAAGGTCTTCCTTTTTCATGTGCTGACGCCCGCCGAACTGGAGTTGGAGGGCAGGGGGCTGGTGGCGTTTAACGACTTGGAGACCGGGCAGCGGGTGATCGCGCATACCGAAGATGTGCGTGAAGGATACCGTTTCGCGCTGGGGCGGCATATGGATGCGCTGCGCGACCTGGCGACGCGCCGGAATGTGGACTACACGATCGCGCGCACCGACACGCATTTTCACCGCCTGTTCGAGAGGTTGACCAAGTGAGTGTGGTTTTTATCAACGCGGTCTTGTGGCCGCTGGCGATTTTAATTTTATTGCCGCCGGTCGTACACCTTTTTGCCAGGGCCCGTCCGCCGCGGCTGGATTTCAGTTCGGTGGAGTTCATCCGCCGCGCCCTGCGCTTTACGCAACGTATTCGCAAGCCGAAGGACTGGCTGCTGCTGATCCTGCGCACGGCGGCGGCGGCGGCGGTGATTCTTCTCTTCCTGCGTCCGGTGATCTTCTCGCATGGCGGCGGCGGATTTTTCGAGCGGCGTAATGTGGTGGTGATCCTGGACGCCTCGGCTTCGATGGGCTGGTCGGACGGCAGCCAGACGCGCTTCGCCGTGGCCTGCGCGGAAACTTCGGAAATCCTGGCCGGGCTGTCGTCGCGCGATGCCGCCGACGTGATCCTGGCGGGCGCCGCGCCGCGCGCGGTATTTCCGGCCATGGGCGGCAATATCGGCTACCTGCAGGGCGAGATCCGGCGGGCGCGTCTGACATCCGAAGCGCTCGATCCCGAGGCGGCGCTGCGCCTGGCCGTGCGCCTGCTAAACGGACAGCAGGGGCGCAAGGAAATCTGCGTCGTCAGCGATTTTCAGACTTCGAACTGGCGCGGCGTCCAGCCGCGTCTGCCGCCGGATATCGGGTTGACCTGCGTAAGCGTCGCGCGCGGCGAAGCGCCGAACGCCGCGATCCTGAGTGTCGTGAGCGAACCGGCGCGGCCGTTGCCGGACGAAGAGGGGACGATACTTTGCGAAGTCGGCAACTTCTCGGGACTGCCGCAGCGCAAGACCGTTGTCCTGGCGGTGGAGTCGGCGCGCACCTCTCGCGAGGCGGTGATTCCCCCGTGGGGCCGGGCGACCGTGATGTTCAAGCAACGGATATCCTCGGCATCGCCTTTCACGGCGAACGTGTCGCTGGCGGAGGACGGTTTTCCCGGCGACGACCGGCGCTGGGCGCTGGTTGAGCCAACCGATCTGCTGCGGGTTGGCGTGGTCGCATACGGCAAGGACGATGCGACGGCCGCCGCCTGGGCGCGTGGTTGCCGGGCCCTGGGCTGGGCGCGGACGGAACTGTTGAACGTCGAGTCGCTCGCGAATCCGGAAACGCGCTGCGATTTCCTGATGTTGTCCGGTTGGGATGGCGCGGAACCGGGGCGTGTGCGCGGATTTCTGGAACGGGGCATTCCTGTAGTGTGGTATCCGTCCGCCGGCATGCCGCTGTCGCGCATGCTGCCGGTCCTGACGAATGGCGCGCCGGCCGGCGATGCGGGAGCGAAACTGATATGGGAGAACAGGCCCGATAGTATGCGCCTCAAGGTGGCTTCCCCGGAGCATGCGCTGTTCCGGGCCTTTGCCGGCGGCGAATACGGGGACCCGGCGCGTGGCCGTGTCCGCGGCCGTTTTACCGTGACGGCGGCGCAGTTGCCGGCGGGCGAGGCGGTGATGGCCTACGCGGATGGAACCCCGGCCCTCTGGATCTGCCGCGGCGAGCTGTCGCTTGCGCTCTGGAACATCACGCTGGACAAGGGGCTTTCCTCCGTTCAGAACCAGGGCGAGTTCGTTCCCTTCCTGGGTGAGTTGTTGCTGGAACTGCGGCGGAGAGCGCCCGGGGCGGTCCGTCTGGCGCACGAATGCGCGCCTGGACAGTCGTTAAGCTGGAGACCGGGCCTCGATGTCCGTACCGACGCGGTTCTTTTAAAAGGCCCGGATGGCGCCCCGGTGCCGTTGCGAACGATGGAGACAGGCGGCGGGATGCTGGTGTCCGACAGTATCGAGCGGACCGGCATCTACGAGTGGATGGTCGGTGACCGGTCTATCGGCCGCGAGGCGGTCAATTTCCCGGCGCGGGAGTCTGATCTGCGCACATTGACGGCGTCGGAAATCAAGGGCCTGGGCGCTTTATCGGCATCCTCGGGTCGTGCTGTGCGGGAATGGCAGGCCGGTATTCCGCTCTGGCCTCGCTTGCTTTGGATTGCCCTGGCGCTTCTGCTTTGCGAAGGCGCGGTGGCCGCATTCGATTCGTTCAAGCAGCCTGGTAAAGGAAGCAAGTCCGCATGACGGTAAATCCCGTATTGCCAATGGAGCAATTGATCGTGCTGCTCGCGGCGATTCTGGCCGCGGGGGCGTTCCTGGCCTGGCGCGCCTCGCGCCGGTTGCCTGGGCGGGTTGGCTGGTCCGCCCTGGCGGCCCGGTGCTTTGCGCTGCTCGCGCTCGCCGCGCTGGCCTTGAATTTTGGCCACTGGCGCAAGCCGGGGGCGGAGTTCAAACCACGCTGGTGCGTCATGCTGGATCGAAGCGCCAGCATGGCCACGGCGGACATGGACGGGCAGAGCCGCTGGGATGCCGCACGTCGCCTGACAGCGCAATTGGAAAAGGATGCCGGCGAGCGGCGCGAACTGGATCTGCTCGCGTTCAGCGACAACCTGGACGGCGCACGCCAGACCGATAAATCCCTTGCCGCCATGCTCCCCGACGGACGGGCAACGGATGCGGGGCGCGCCTTGGAAACGGTCACGAGTGCTGGGGCGGTCGGAGGCGACAAGCCGATCGGAATCATTTTGCTTACCGACGGACGGCAGACGGTTCCGGAGGCCGACCCCACGATGGCCGGGTTGCGCGCGCGAGCGCAGGATACGCCGGTGCTTGCGGCGCCTTTCGGCAAGGTCAGGGAACTCCGGGATATCGCCGTCAAGGCGCTGCGGCGATTGACGATCGGCTTTGCGGGGCAACCCGTGCGCATTCAGGGCGAGGTGGTGACGCGCTGGCCGGGAGAAGTGAATGTGGCGGTGCTGCTGGTGGACGGCGCCGGCAGAGCTGTGGCGACGAATACAGTCCGCATGCCCGCCTTCGGACGGGAAACGGTGTCGTTTACCGTCACACCCAAGGCGCCCGGCTACTCCTCGTACAAGCTTCAGGTGGCGCCATGGGCGGGTGAAAGCGATTTGCGGAACAACGAATCGGCCTTCGAAATCAACGCCCTCGACCGCAAGATTCGTGTGCTGTTGGTGGAAGGCGTGCCATACTGGGACAGCAAGTTTCTGGGGCAGCATCTGCGGAAACAGCCGAACATGGAAGTGACGGCCGTATACCGCACGGCGCCGGAGCGGTTTTTCAAAACCGACCCGGACGGCGTTCCGCGGCCGGAATCGAAGGCGATTTTTCCCGATACCGCGCAGGCGCTCGGGGCCTACGATATTGTGGTCTTCGGAAAGGGCGTGGAGTATTTCATGACCCCCGAACGGCTCGCGGCGGTGAAATCGTTTGTGGCCGAGCAGGGCGGCAGCGTGGTCTTCGCGCGCGGCCGGCCATACGCCGACCAGGGCGGGGGCTTGGAGGATATGGAACCGGTGGAGTGGGGCGGGTCATCCTCGATGGAGTGCCGCCTGACGCCGCGCGGCGAAGGGGAGGATGCCGGTCTGTTCGCCGGACTGCTGCCCGGCCTCAGCGACGCCGTCTGGTCGCGCCTGCCGCTGGTGCGTTGCAGTCAAACCTCCGTGGGACTCAAGTCCTTTGCCCAGGTGCTGGCGGAGGGCCGGCGCCCGGGGGCGGCGGCACAGGCGGTTCCGCTGCTGGTGAGCCGGCGCTTCGGTAAAGGCATGGCGGTGACGATGAACGTTGACGGGCTCTGGCAGTGGTCCTTCTTTCCGTCGGCCAGGGAAGCGCCGGCCATGTACGAAGAATTGTGGACACAACTGCTGCTCTGGGTTGGGACCTATGCGGAGTTTCTCCCCGGACATGATTATGCGCTGCACCTGGGGGTCTCGACGGCGCAGCCGAATGTTCCGGTACGAGTTCAACTGCGGCGGCGCGGGGCGGCGTCCACGGCCCCGGAACTGCCACGGCTGCGTGTTACGCGTGGAGGCGAGCTGGTTCAGGAAATAAACTTTGCCGCGGGAGAAAGCGCGGAAAGTTGGGAAGCTGTGCTGACGCTGGCCGAGCCCGGTTTGTATCGCGTGACGCTGCCGGCGCCGGCCGGGGATGGCAAAAAATATGAGTTGGGCGCGCTATTGCAGATTCAGGCGCCGCCCGGCGAAATGGACGATGTTAATCCGGATCTGGAATTCCTGTCGAAACTCACGGCGGCCTCCGGCGGCAAGGTCGTGCAGGTTGCCGCCCTTGCCGACGCCATGGCGCAACGCGAGCAGACGCGGAGCCGGCAGACTGACCAGGGCGGTAATGTGGTGTGGGAACCGCTCTGGGACCGCGCTTGGTTGCTGGTGGTTATCCTGGCGGCCTTGGCGGCGGAGTGGACGATTCGACGACGGAATGGACTGGCATAACGGGCAATGAGCGAACAGGGAAACCATAACGAAGCATTTCTGGCGAGGCTGGGGCGCTTCAAGCGCGCCTGGAAACGCGGGCTTTTGTTCGCCCTGATCCTGCGGCTGGCGGGCTGGGCGGTCACGGCAATCACGCTCTATTTCGTGGCGGACTATTTTCTGGCGCTCGATGAATCGGTGCGCGCGTGGCTAAACATCCTGCTACCGCTCGGATTGTTGGTTGCCAGCGCACCGGAGGCGATCCGGATTGCCCGGCTGGGGATGGGCGAGGCGGCGGAACGCACTGACCGCATCGGCAATCACCGCCGGAATGAAGTTTTGACGGCGTGGGAACTTCAGCGGGCCGACGGCGCGGTGGGAATGGAATCCGAGGCCGGCGCATTACCGGCGTTCCTTGTGCAGCGCAGCGTCGGGGAGGCCATGACCAGGCTTGCCGCCATGGAGCCCGGCGCCGTGCGGCCGCGCGAGTTGACGGCGCGAAGGGGCCGGTTGTTCGGTTTGCGGGTGCTGATTGCCCTGGCCGTGGTCAGGTTGTGCGGCAGCGAGGCGTTTTTGACCGTCGCACCGCGCATGCTCTGGACGTGGCGCGATATTCCTCCATACAGCCACTATCGCTTCGATGTCAGGCCGGATATCCCTGAGATTCTTTACGGAGGGTCGGCGGAAGTATCGGCCACGATCCAGGGCGCTCCCGTGGAGGCGCAGGTCTGGATGATGACGCGGCGGGTCGGGAAGAAGCTTCAAAAGGCCGCATGTTTCCAGGAGGGCGGCGAGCGGTATGCGCAAAGGCTGGAGAATGTCACGGCGCCGGTCGAGTTTTGTTTTGCGGTGGGACGCGCCCGCAGCCGCTGGCACACGGTCAATCTGCGCTTGCAACCCCAGGTCGTGCTCGCGCGGGTCCGGCTGGCGCCGCCGCCTTACACGCGATTGCCGGTGCGCGAGTTCCCGGCGGGGCATGAGGATCTGGCGGGAGTGCGCGGGACAAAAGTGACGTTGACGCTTACGAGCAACCGTCCGCTCAAGGATGGAATGCTGACGATCGGACGCGGGCGCTCCGTCAGGGATGTCGCGCGAGTGGTCGAAGGGCGTCTGGTATCGGAGCGCTCCGCGGCCTTCGAATGGACCTTGCAGGAGGAGGCGACCGCGGAGGCCATGCTGCGGGATGTGCGCGGCACCCCGACGGCGGAACCACTGGTTTTGCAGCAGAAGCTAATTCCCGATCTGCCGCCCGCGACCGTGCTTTCCGAGCCGCCGGAATTTTCGATGGCGACGCCCTCGGCCGTGATCAAGGTGGCCGGTAATGTGGAAGACGATTTCGGCATCGAACAAATCGACTGGGTTCGTTCGGTGGTGGGCTTCAACGACAGGAGCCTCGCACTGCGGCGGGGGGCCGCCGGGAAGCGTTCCGAATTCGAGATGGAATTGAATCTGGGGGCGCTTGGCGTGGAGGCAGGTCAGGTGCTGGAATTCTACGCGGAGGCATTGGACAACAATCCATATCTGCCCGGCGCGGGGGCTTCGGGCGTCGCCCGCGTCAAGGTGATCGGCGAGGATGAGTACGGGGAGATGCTTCGCAATCGCGAGGCGATCGAGCAATTCTCGGCGCGCTACGCCGCGGCCACGGAGGCCATGGATGGCGTCATCCAGTCGCTGAAGGAGTTGCAGGGGCTGCTGAGGTGGATGAATCCCGACCAGGCCAAGCTGGCCGAAACGGTCAAAAAATCCCTGGACGCGCATGCGGCCGCGGAAACCTTGTTTCGGCAATTGGCGCGCGACTTTGCCGCCTACGACAGCGAAAAGAGTTTGAAGAAAACGGCCGGGGATATTCTCGGGAAACTCGCCGAGAACAGGAAGGAATTGGAAGCCTTGCGCGAAGCGGGCGCGGAAAGCACGGCCAAGGCCGAGGGCATGCTCAACCGGTTGGATGCGGAAGAAGAGTCGCTGACGCGTCAGGGCCTCAATGCCGGAGTGGCGGCCAAGCTGGCGAAGGTTATGGACGGCGCGGCGATTTTCCGGGCGGTTGTCGCGCGGCAGGAAAATCTGGCGCGCCGGCTGAAGCAGCGCTACGGCGGAAAAGTCAATCCAGCCGATCTGCCGTTCCTGGGCGGTTATGGCGATGAGCAGGGCGAAATCGCGGTGGAATTGGCCGGGTTTGTGACGAATGTGGCGGCGGCGGCCACGGCTCTGCCGAAAGGGCTGGAGGACTTGAGGAATGACGCGCTGGTGTTTCTCGTGGCGCTGGAACAAACGGGCGCTTCGAATCATATGGGGCTGGCGGTGAGCGCGAGCCGGAACAGCGACGCCCCGCGCACCTACCGCGAGGCGCAACTTGCGCTGGAAAAACTTCAGTCCCTGTTTAATCCCAGCGGCTGCACCAATCGTTTTGCGGGGATGTGCAATGGACAGAGGCCGGAATTCGGGCCGGGCGATATGAAGAAGACCCTCGATCAGATGTTCAAGTCGTTGTGCCGCAAGCGCGGAGTCGGTCAGGGCCAGGGTCAGGGCCAGGGATGGGGCTCGGGCGATGGTGAGGGTTCCGGGTCGGGTTATTCCGAATTGGGCACGCCGGTGTATGGTCCCGGACGGAATGGGGTGGGCAATGCCAGCGGCGGCAACGGGGAGACCGGCAATGGCAAGGGCAAGGGCAAGGGACAGGGGGCGGGCGGAGCGGGACGCGGTCCGGATGTGCTGGAGCGCTTGCCGGGATCGGATTCGCTGACCCCCGCGGGGGAGGCCGTCCAGTTCGAGCGTTTGCCGGCGAAATATCGCGAGGCGGTGAAACGCTATTTCCAGAATGGCCGGGAAGGAGGAGAAAGGTGAATCGAAAAACCACCCTGTGGTGTGCCGTCTTGTGCGCTGCGATGGGGCTTGCGGGTCCGGCGTCGGCCAAGGATGCGGCGGTCCGTTGCGCCAATCTGATCTATGCCGGAACACAAACCTCCCGTTGTTTCAGCGATGAGTTCCTGAGCGCGGTTCAACGCGAAAGCACGATCGCCACCGAACGGCGGTTCAAAAGCGTGAAACTGGATTCGGAGGAACTGTTTGCCTTTCCGTTTGTGGTGATGACGGGCGAAAAGGAATTCTTCCTGTCGGCCAAGGAGCGGGAGAATTTGAAGAAGTACCTGACCAGCGGCGGGTTCCTGCTGGCATCGGCCGGTTGTTCCAGTCAGGATTGGGATCGTTCCTTCCGCCGCGAAATGCGCCAGCTTTTGCCGGATCGCAAGTTGGCCAAAATCGCCATGGACCATGCCATTTTTAAGACCGTCAAAACCATCAAGGAACTCAAGTTGACCCACGGGGGCGCGAACCCGAATCTGGAGGGGATCGAGAACGACGGCAAGCTGGTGGCGGTCTACTCTTCGCAGGGCTTGAACGACACCGCGCATACGGTCGGGTGTTGTTGCTGCGGCGGGAACGAGATCGGGAATTCCATGGAAGTAAACGTCAATATCCTGGTCTACGCGCTGACGCATTGAGGAACGGATGAAACTGAGTCTGGAAAAGGTGTTCGGTGTTCCGGAAAGGATCGTTACTTCCGGACATCAGTTATTTTTCTGTCCTGATTTGAGGAGCCAGGATTCAGGGTTCAGGAAATTGATGATAGCGATTAACAACAAATTCCGTCCTGAACCCCGAACCCTGAACCCTTACTCTTTTCCTGTTTCAGCTGGCGATTATTGCGCCAGAGTTCAAACCGAACACCGAACACCGAACACCCGCAATCGCAGCGTGGGTGTTGTAAGGACGCTGCTGGCGGCCGCGGCGATCGGTTTTTCGGCGCTCACGGGTTGGGGGGTGGAGACGGCGTCCGTTCCGGCGGTCACATGGACCGAAAACCTGAATGGCGCCTTGGCGCGCTCCGCCAACGAACTCAAGCCGGTTTTATTGGTGTTTTCGTCGCCGAATTGTCCGTGGTGCACACGCTTGAAATCGGAAACGCTGGCGGAGAAGGAAGTCCTGGCCGCTTTGGAGGGTTTCATCTGCGTCGCCATCGACACCTCACGCGACGAAAAGACGGCTCGCGAATTCCAGGTCCGCGGAGTTCCCATGACGGCGATTCTTTCCGGTGACGGGCGTCCGCAGGCAATGGCGGAAGGCTTCATGGACAAGGCGGCCTTCCTGAAGTTCCTCGACGAGTACCGTACGGGCGGCGGCAAACGTGACGGCGCGCCACCGGCGATGGAGAAATGGTTGAAGGCGTTGCAGAGCCGGGAGGTCGCGGCCGCGGATTGGCCCGATATGATGGCCGGTCTCGGGATCAAGCAATGCCGCGTCCCGCTGCATGGCGCGATGCTGGCGTATGAACCCTGTCCCCGGCGCGACTGGGTTGAGCTTTTGAAGCATTCGCAACTTTCGGTCCGGCTGGGGACCATCGAAGTTCTGGAAGAGCTGGCCGGCGATACATACGGGTACGATCCCTGGTCCGATGCGGAGGCGAATCAGGCGGCCCTGGCACGCTGGCGGAGTTGGGCGGCGGACTCCAACGAAACGATGCGGATATTTGCGCCCCTGACAGAGGAGCAGATCGCCGGGTACATTCGCGAGCTGGCGTCCGGCGACCGTGACCGCTCCGCGCGGGCCGTGCGCATGCTCGAACAGGCCGGTGAATCCGTCATTCCGACGATCGAATCGTGGTCGGCATCAAACACGCTGGCCGGCGCGGAAGCGGTGCGCCGTGTCAAGGAAGTGCGCTACTTCCTGCTGCTGCCGGATTCCATGGGAACGGAACGCGCCCGGATCGCGCATCGTCTGGTCTTCGGAAACCAGGATGAACGGCTGCGCAGTCTGACGGCGGCGGCCGCGTCGGGCGAACGAGCCATGCCGGTGCTGGCGGATTTTCTGTCCGATGCGGATGCGCTGATCCGTGAAGCCGCCGTGGACAATCTTATTACCGCCGGCAAGAACGGCGCGCTTCGCTACTTGACCGAGTTGCTGAAGACGGAGAAGGACGAGGAGGTCATCCACGCGGTTGTGCGGGGCGTGGGCAGTCTGAAAGGCGCCAAGGCGGTGGAAGTGGCGGGATCCTTCCTTACAAACGCCAACGAAGAGCTGGTCGTTGCGGCTTTGGCCAGCATCGCGCGTACAAAATCCGGCACGGCGGCGGATGCCGTGAAGCCCTGCCTTAAGAGTCCAAGTTGGAGGGTGCGGGCCGCGGCGCTGGAGGCCATCGGGACGCTGCGGGCCTCGGGCTTGGAGAAGGATGTGGCGTTATGTTTGGACGATGCGGATCCGTTTGTGCGGCGCACGGCGGTGCTGACTCTGTCGTCGCTATCGGCAAAAAAATCGGCCGGCCGGCTGGCGGAAGTGTTTCTCAAGGATGACCAGTTAAAGGGAGCGGTCGTGGGGGCCTTGCGGCAGATGGATGCGACTATCCCCGCGAGCTTCGGGCCGGCCTTGAAAGGCAAGGAGCCCGAGGTGTTGTTGCCGGTATTGGAGGGATTGGGCGATGGTGGCGCCGACTCCTGGCGTCTGGCGATGCCGTATATTCGTCATGCGAACGGCGATGTGGCCTGTGCCGCCATCCGTGTGGCGGCGCGCGGTGGCGGCCGGAAGGCCGAGCTTCAGGAGGAATTTGCGCAAGTCTTGCGCGACGGCGTCAAGGAACGGGTCCAGGCCGTGTTCGAGTCATATCCACCCGAGGAGGAGCGCCACTCCTATTCGTCGTCTATAGATTCATTCGATAGCGAGGAGTTCGAGCAATTGGTGGGATCCTCGCGCAACGCCGGAAACGTGGCCGTTGCGGTTGACTCCCTGTCGCGGCTTTTTTCGGCCTTTTCAACGTCTCCGCCCGCGCCGCCCGCCACCGCGGCGCCGCCTGCGATTATTGCGACGACCAATGCGGTGTCTGAAACCACCAGTCTGCAGGATGTATTTAACGCCTTCGGACCGGCTGTGCCGGTCGAGAGCGCTTCCGCGGCGGAGGCGACCGCGGTGGTTCCGCCGCCTGGAGCGGCGGGTATGAACCTGGCGAAAGACAGCGGCGGCATTGTCAAGGAAGCGCTGGTCTATCTGGACCCGAAGCACGATGCGGAATTGAGATTATCGGCGGCCATGATGTTGCTGGTCTTGGGTAATGGCACGGGAATTACATTCCTGGTGGAATCGCTCGATTCCCGCACCGCTGGGGAACGGCTGACGATCGCCAAGCGGGCGGGCCAGTGCCGTGGAGAAATGGCGTTGCCGTTGGTGAAAAAGTTTTTGCGTGACCCGTCGTCCGATGTGCGCCAGGCGGGGGTATCGCTTTGCCTGGCGGACGCGGCGGGGGATGCCCTGCTCAAGGAAATGATCGATGCGGCCTTCGAACCGGCTTCGGCTCTCGCTCCGCCAGACCTGTTCAAGGATTCGTACAAGTGGTACCAGGTCGTGCGGCGCGCGGCGATCCGCCGCAAGATCGGGACTTCGGCACGGCAGGTTTTGGAAAACAGCGGGGAGAAACGCCACAGCGATCCCCATCGCATCCTGGCTTTGACGTTGCTTGAGAACTGCTGGAGGGAAGGGGACCAGGCGATTGTGGCGCCTTACCTCGCTGACGAGAATCCGTTTGTGCGGCGCGCGGCGTGGTATGCGATCGGCAAGCATCAAGCGGCCGAGTTTCTCGAAAAAATCCGGACCGTGGCCGGGGATTCGTCGGAATGGGTGCGGGCGGTGGTTCCGTCCGTGTACAGTCGTGAGGGAACAATCCGTTGGACCGTGTACTTCGACGCTGAAACTGCCGAGGCCGGTTTGAGCAGCTTTTCGTCGTCCTCGCAATCCCGCAAGCGGCTGGCGCCATCGGTGGTGGAGGTCATGACGACCTTGATGAAGGATCCGGCGCTGCCGGTGCGAAGCGCGGCGGCGATGTGCCTCTTTTCGAATCGCGAAAAGACCGACCTGCGCATGCTGACCGCGATGCTGGAGTCAACGCCCGGCGATCGCTCGGTGGCCTACACGCTGTCGTCCATGCTTCAGGAAACACCCGTCAGTTGGTTGCGCGAATTGAATGCCGGCGATGTCCTGGCATTGCTCGATGTCGTGATCGCCCAGACCGGCAACGATGACGACAGTCGTCTCAACGGATTGCGCAAACAGTTGTTGTCCAAGGCGGGAACTCCCGCCGAGGCGATGAAGGTCGTGTCGAGGAAGTACGAGCCGAGGCCGGAGCACCCGACGGCGCGGGCGGGAGCGCTTCCCGCAACTTCATCGCAGTCGTCAACCGGGACAATGGAACGTGCGGCGGCGGGCGACGCGCGGCGGCTGGTGGTCTTTTTTCGTAATCCGGGCTGCCGCGACTGCGAGCGGGTCGGGGAATTGCTGAAGGCGCTACGGTCGGAATTCAAGGAGCTGGTGGTTGAGGAATTGAACATTCGCAAACCTGAGGATGCGCGCCTGAACGAGGCGTTGTGCGATCGCTTCGAAGTGCCGGACAAGTATCGCCTGACGGCGCCGGCGGTATTTTGCGGCGCCGGCAACCTGATCAAAACCGAAATCACCTTCGAGCGGCTGGGGCGGATGGTGAGCCGGTCGGAGGCGCTGGAGACGGACTGGCGTAAGATCAGCGACGAGGCCTCGGCCCGCGCGAATCAGGCGCTGGGCGAGCGCTATTCGGCCATGAGTCTGTGGATTGTGTTCGGCGCCGGCCTTTTGGACGGAATCAATCCGTGCGCATTTGCGACCATCATTTTTCTGTTGTCGTACATGCAACTCACGCGGCGCGGACCGCGCGAGATCCTGGCCGTCGGCGGCGCGTTCGTGGCGGGAATATTTATCGCCTATTTTCTGCTGGGCCTGGGGCTGGTGGAGGTTGTGGTCAGGTTGTCGCTGCTGCGGCGCTTCGGCTTGATTCTGAATTGGGGCATGGCGGCATTTGTCGCCGGAGTGGCGGTGCTGAGCGTCTGGGACGGGGTGCAGTGTCTGAGGGGGCGCATGGGCGAGATGGTCCTGCAACTGCCCGCTCTGTTTAAGGGGCGGATTCACGAGGCGGTGCGGCGCAGTTCGCGGCACCGTCATTTTGTGGCGGCGGCGTTTGTGGCGGGACTGGCGATCGCGGTGCTGGAACTGGCATGCACGGGTCAGGTCTATGCTCCGACGATGCTGTACATGTTGAAGACCGGGCAGGGACGGCTGGACGCCGTGGCTTATCTGGGGCTCTACAATGCGGCGTTTATCGTGCCGTTGCTGATTGTCTTTGCCGGGGCTTACGGCGGGCTGCGAAGCGAGCGTTTGACGGTCTGGCTGCAGAAGCGGGCGGCGCTGGTTAAATTTGCCACGGCGATCCTGTTTGCGGTACTGTTCGCAGTGTTTGTTTTTGGCACACTGAAGGCCGGCGGGTGATGTTTTCGCGACAGGTGGCGCATATGCAGACTGAAACGATGATGGTTGAACTACGGTCGGTGAGCAAGACGTACGGTGTGCCAGGGACACCCAGCGCCGTGGAGGCCTTGAGGGAGGTCAATTTATTGGCGCCCGCCGGCGGGACGGTGGCGATTGTCGGCCCTTCGGGCAGCGGCAAGAGCACCTTGCTGAATATCATTGGCGCGCTCGACGAGCCCACGAGCGGCGATGTGATAGTCAACGGACGCGATGTCCTCGAACAGGACGAGGCGGCGCGCGACATCTACCGCGGCCGCGCGGTCGGGTTCGTTTTCCAGCGGCATCACCTCTTACCGTCGCTGACGGCTTTCGAGAATGCGCTGCTGCCGGTGCTGCCGCTGGGGCGCGCCGCGGTGGATGCGGCGGAGGAAAGGGCCTCGAGAATGATGTCGGCGATGGGGCTTGGAAACCGCTTGGACGCGCTGCCGGGTTCGATGTCGGTGGGCGAATGCCAGCGTGTGGCGGTCGTGCGCGCCTTGATCAATCGTCCGCGGCTGCTGCTGGCCGACGAACCCACCGGCGCGCTGGATCATGCCAATGCGGAGGCCCTGGTTGACATCCTGTGCCGGGCGCAGGCGGACGAAGGGGTGACCGTGATCATGGTAACGCATGCGGTGGCGCTGGCACGGCGGATGGCGGTCAAATATACGATGGAAGATGGGCGCCTTCAGCCGGGTTGTGAAGGAGGGTAACGCGCGTGACACCGTACAGGATCGCCTGGCGCTCGCTGTTCCACGAGGCGCAACTAAGCGTCGCGCTGGTGCTGGCCATCGCTTTGGGAGTGGCGGTTCTGCTGGGCGCCTTCGCCGCGGGCGATACGTTGAAAGCGGCGCTGCGGCGTAACGCGCTGGAGACGCTTGGGTGCTCCGAATTGGCGCTGCAGCGCAGCGGAGGAACTTTTCGCGAGGAGCTGGTCGACGATCTGGCCGCGGACACCGGGCATCAGGCGGCGCCGGTTTTGCGTTTGCGCGGGGTGGTGACGAGCGATACCGGAAAGCGGATGCCGGGGGCGTGGATTGTAGGCGTCGACTCCCGCTTCGGCCGGTTTGGCAACGACACCCCGTTCAGCGCGGGTTTCACGCAGGGAGCTTTGCTGAATCGTGCGGCGGCGGACAGACTCGGGGTACGGCGTGGCGACGAAATCGTGTTGCGTGTGGCACGACCGGAATCCATGCCCGGCGAGGCGGCATTGGCGGCGGGCGTCGCGGACAGCGCCGGGTTGCGGGTGAAAGTGGCCGGCATTGTCGGGGATGCGCAACTTGGACGCTTCGCCCTGGAGGCGCAGGCCCTGTCACCGGAGAACGTATTTTTACCGCTTGCCGTTTTGCAGGAACTGACGGGGGTCGGCAAACGGGTCAATCTCGCCCTGCTTTCCACGGAACTCGTATCGGCCGACGGCGGCGGGAAACCGGGGGGGGACGGCGCAAAGTCGGCGCGCACTTTAAACCTTGCGAAGGTTGCGCTACAGCGCTGCCGGCAACTGGACGAGCTGGGACTGAAATTTCGCGTCTTGCCCGGCAATGGCGGTTGCGAGTTGCGTTCAACCTCTTATTGGATTGACCCGGATGTGGCGCAGATTGCGCTGGGGCTCGATGCCCGATCGAGCGCCGTGTCGGCGTACCTGGTCAAGGCGATCGCACATGGCACAAATCTTTCCCCCTATGCCTTTGTGGCGGGCGGTGAGGGGTCAAGCGCGCCCTGGCCTTCCGATGCGAACTCGATCGTGCTGAACGATTGGCTGGCCGCCGATATTGGCGCGACCACGGGAGACTCGGTCACGGTGGTGTACGACCAGCTGGGAACGGGACGCGAACTGCGCGAGGCGTCGCGGAACTTCCGCGTATCGCGGATCGTTCCGGTAGGCCATGTGGATCCTGGTTTGATGCCCGACCTGCCGGGGATTGGGGATGTTGCGGATTGCCGTGACTGGAGGAACGGCGCTTTTGTGGATACGAGCCGGATTCGTCAGGCCGATCAGGACTACTGGTCGGCCCACCGCGGCACGCCGCGGGCGCTGTTGAGCGTCGAGGCGGCGCGCGCGATGTGGAACACGCGCTGGGGTGTATTGACGGCGCTGCGCTTTGCGCCGGAGGCCGGGTCGAGCCGCGAATTGACGGTGCGCCTGCTCGCTCAATTGCCGACCGACACAAGTGGCTGGCAATGGGTCGCGCTGCGCGAACGTCTGTTGCAGGCATCCTCCGGCTCGCAGGATTTTGCGACGTTGATTGCGATGCTGAGCATGCTGCTGGTTGCGTCGGCGGTGTTTCTGGCGGCTACGCTCTTCGGCATGCGGACCGATCGCCGTCGCAGGTGGATCGGGCTGCTGCGCGCGCTGGGATATCGCACGCAGTTAGTGCAGAAAATCTACATGGTCGAAGGGCTGGTCCTGGTGGCCTTGGGAAGCGCCGCCGGGATTTTGCTGGGCCTGGGTTATGCGCGCCTGGTTCTGCATGCCATGGATGGCATTTGGGCGCACCAGACTGGATTTGCCGGTGCGCCTCAGCATCTCGCCCTGAAGCATGCGCTGCTGTCCATTCTGGCGATCGGCGGGGCGGCGCTGGCGGCTCAAGGCATAGTGCTGGCCTGGGCGCAGCGCCGGCAAGTCCGCGCGCAACTCGACGGCTCGTCCGAACCATTACCGGCGCCGCGGCACATTCAAGGACGTGCGCGGGGATGGCGCCTGGCGGCAATGTTCGCGCTGGTGCTGGCCGGAACGGCGATCGGCAGCGCCTGGCGGCAGCCCGGCGCGGCGGAGATGGCGGCATGTCTGGGCGGAGGGTTGCTGGTGACGGTGGCGGGTCTTCTGCTATTGCGCGCGCTGCTGATCCGGCAGCCGGGCGCCACGGCGCGCACGCTGCTGCAACTCGGGCTGGCAAACGCTTCGCGCCGCATCAGCCGGGGATTGTCGAACGCGGCAATGGTGTCCATCGCGGTCTTTTTGCTGATAATGCTCGGAGCCGTGCGTCCGCAATTGTCAGGCGACGCCGATCGGCCAGGCGGTCCGACGGGCGGATATGCCTGGTACGTGGAACTGGCCCAGCCTTTGTTCGCGCTGCCGCCGGTGTTTCAGAACGCGGAATGCCTGGCTCTGCGCGTGCAGGAAGGCGACGACGCCAGCTGTCTCAATCCTCAACTGATCATGGCGCCGCGGGTGGTCGGGGTGCCGTCGCAACTATTGGCGGAGCGCGGCGCTTTCAGATTCGCGGAAAGTCTGCCGGAATGCCCGCATCCGGGGTCGTGGCGGATGCTTGGCGATCCCGCCGAAAACGCGGTGCCCGCCATCGTCGACGAGAGTACGCTGATCTGGGGGCTGAAGAAGAAGCTGGGCGATATACTGATGCTGACCGACGACGCAGGACAACTTTTCCCGGCGCGCCTTGTGGGCGCGCTGCAGGACTCCATTTTCCAGGGCATGGTATTGATCGATCAGGACGCCTTTCGTCTGCGCTATCCCTCGATTGCGGGCTACCGCCTGCTGCTGGTCAATGCGCCCGGGCTTCCGGCTGCGGGATGGATGGAAGCGGCCGGGAAGTCGCTTGAAACGGTGGGCGGCGAGTTGCGATCCTCGAAGGAGCGGCTGCGCAGTTTTCAGCGGGTGACCCAGGTTTACCTGGAAATTTTCACCACCCTGGGCTGGCTGGCGTTGCTGCTTGCGATTGCCGGTGTCGCGCTGACGATGGCCCATCAGGCGCGGGAGCGGCGTGGCGAGATCGCCTGCCTGCGTGCTCTGGGTTACGGGCGTTCGAAAATCGGCGCTTTGCTGCTGGTGGAGCAGGGGCTGGCCCTGACGGCCGGCGCGCTCAGCGGGACGGCGGGAGCGCTGGCGGCCATATTGCCCATGGGTGCGCATATGGCGCGGCCTGGGGCGGTGCTGGAAGGCGCTGCGATGCTGGTGTTGATCCTTATCTGCGGACTGATTGCCACCGGCGCTGTGGTTTTGATTGCTTTGAAACGGCCGCTGATCGAGGGCTTGCGGGAAGAATGATGCGGAACGCCGGACTTCGAAACTCCTCAGCCATTGCAAACGCTGCATTCCAGCGTGTGACTGCCTGAACCGAGGGCATCGACGACAGCGAATTGTCCCTGCAGCGCGGCGACCGTTTTATGGCCATCCACCGCGACGTTGATCTTGCCGGGCCCAGGTATCGGCAAAAGAACCTTTGCGGTCATGTTGGCGGGTAGTTCAAGATGCAGCACGAATGAACGCTCCGGTTGCATTTCGAATCTGGCCCGTACCGGTCCCCGGATCGTGGGCAGAAGAATCCCGGCCCGGCGCAGACCGCCCGGCTGGGGATTGATCAGAACCTTGCCGAATCCGGGTTCGATCGGTCGTATTCCCATCAGAAAGCGGGGAATGATATTGCCGGGGGCGCTGCCCCAAGCGTGGTTCCAATCGAGATTGTTTTTGTATTTCCAGTCCCAGGCTTCCAATGTCATGGTCGAGCCGATCCGGATCATGTTCCACCAGCTCCGGTCGGTCCGGGCGGTCATCAATGCAAGCGCGCTGTCCGCGGCCTGGTTCATGTAAAGGGCTTCCAGAAGATACTGGGCGCCATAGACGCTACAGGCCATGCCGCGCGATTTGACGAAGGAAAGGACGGATTGCCGGTGCGCCTCGGGAACCAGACCGAAGGCCAGCGGAAACATGTTGGAGTGCAGGGAGGCGTGGGCGGTTCCTTCGCCGTCCAGATAGATGTTGCGGTCGTGGTCGAAAAGCTTTTCGTTGATCGACCGGCTTACGTGTTCGGAGCATGCGTGAATTTGCCTGGCATCGTCCGCCTTGCCCACGACCTCGGCGATTCTGGCCATCAGCACCAGCGCGCGATAGTGGAAGGCGTTTACCACCGTGTTGATGGGCGCGAATTCATGGCCGTCCTGTTCGCCGCACAGGCCCTGGGTGAAGCGGGCCGGCGGCCAGTCGACAAGATCGGCGATCTTTTTGTGGACCGCCCGGCTGTCGACGCCCAGGTGAATGGAGCGGTTGACCGCCTCGGTCACCAATCCCGTCTGCGTGCTGATCAGACCGTCTTCCCGCGCCAGCGCCAGCAGAGTTTTCGCTTTGAGATCTTCGTAGAAATGGATCAGCGATTCGGCGTTGCCGGTTTGCTCATAGTCCGCCCAGGCCATCAGCACAGAATGCATGATCCATTCCGTGGGCGAGGTCGGCAGCATTATCAGATGTTCATGACTGTAGCGCGCCATGCTGAATTCGCGGTCGACCGCATAGTGACTCAACTGATTGATATAGGCATCGGCCTCATAGGGAATCCGCTCCCGGTCGCCGTCCACATAGACGCCGCAGAAACTGGTGGCCTTGAGGCTGTGCTTGCATAAGGCCCAGACCTGGTTGAGCAGCGGGTCGGAGGAGTCGAATTCCGAGGCCGCATCGTCGAAGGGGTAATGCACCATCAATTGTTCGACCGGCGGCAGCGCACCGGTGTCGGGGACGTTTACGAGTTCGCAGTAGCGGAACGGCATGACCTCGCCGACCGTCGCCGGCATCCTGATCGCCTGACTTCCCGTGTTGCGTGTGTCGGGGGGGATTTCAACGGCGTAGGAATGACGGCCCAGTTTGAGCGGAAGCATGATTTTGCGGTAGCGAATGCAGCCCTTTGGCTCGCGCTCGACGGCGTTGTCGGCGGCCAGCGCTTCGGCGAGGTGAATTTCGACAACCTGGCCGTCCGTATCCGAGGTGAATTCGACCCTGACGGTTCCAAAAACCGCCTTGCCGAAGTCGATGAAATAATGCCCATCCCGCTTTTTTACGATTTTTGACGGAGCGACGGCGCTGACCTCCAAAACGTAGCGGTCCGTCACGTAATTTCCGGACAGTTCGCCAGTGCGGATGCGTTGCGGCTCGGACCATGGACTGATCTCGTTACGTTGATTCCAGGTGCGAACCATCCAGTAGTATTCGGTGTGGGGATCCAGCTTCCCGCCGGCATATGGAACATTGAGGCTCTGTGAGGAGCAGCGCTTGCCGGAATCCCAGAGGTCGCCCGACTCGCGGGCCAGTATTTGCGGCGTTGAGGCCACCAGAATCCGGTAGGCCGACTGGCTTGCGCCTTGCGCGCGGTCGTTTACGACCCAGCAGAATCGCGGTTGCGCGCTATGAATCAGACTGTCTTTTGAGGTGTTCAGCAATTGGCAGAGTAAACCTGTCGGCGGCAGTGCGGACGAAGACATATCACGGACCTTTCGGTTGGCTGCGTGTTTGTTGCTTGTATCATGGGATCATCCTGAATGCCATGCCGACCCGTTTACGCGCCGCCGAGCAACATGGGGCTTTGCGGGAAGGATGCGTACTGCGTGACATCCACCATGCGGCTGGGGCGGGCCCAGGGCATGTCGCCGTGTTCGGAAGGCAATACACCCATGCCCCAGCATTGGATAAAGGCATGCGAGAGGCCCTTGACCCATGTCAGCTGGTTTGGCGGAGTCCCCTCGATATTAATCATGTCGGATGGGAATACCCGCACGAGCGGCATGGACTCCTGCGCGGCGTTGACGCATAGCACCTGCGGAATGGCGGTTTCGATGTCGCATGACGGAGTTTCTCCGGTGCGGACGGCTTCCAGCACCTGCGTGAGTTTGCGGTCGCCCTGCGCTTCCGGAGCGCCGTAACGCCGCGTGCCTCCGCCGGCCAGATGCGCTACGAAACCATTGCCGTTCGAGACCAGCGCGTTTTCGAACTCCAGGCAGAATACAGGATTGATGTCCGAGGGAACCGCATGGGAGGTATAGAAGAGCACTTCCGTCCCGGCATCCGTATGGCAGCGGAATGCGGCGGTGTCGAAGTTCCCGATCCGGTTGGCCCGGTAGAGTTCGGCCTGGACCTGTGTGGGCGTGGCGGCGGCTTCGCGCCTGGACCCCAGCAGGTAGAGCATGTGATGAAGGTAATGCGCGGTGGCGTTGTGCAGGGGACTGTCGAGCACCCAGTCGCCGCCGGCGGTTTTCAAGGCTCCGGCCCAGGCGTTGCGCGCGTAGTAATTTGCGTTGCGCGCCCAGAGCACGAGGGCGCGCGCGCAACGGCGCGCCGAAAGTCCCGCGCAGGATATCGGCTTTCAGCGCCTGCGTGCTTTCGGAAAACGACCACTGATAGCCGACCGCCACAAAACGGCCGGCGGTGCGGGCCGCCTGGGCCATGCGTTTGGCATCCTGGATGGTGGCCGCGGCGGGTTTTTCGCAGAGCACATGGGCGCCGTGTTTCAGAGCGGTCAGCGTTTGTGGCGCATGCGAGGGAATGGGCGAGGCGATGATAACGAGTTCCGCCGTATGTTTTTCGAAAAATTCTCCCAGGGTCGGGAAGCAAGGAATCTTGCGGCTCGCCATTTCAGTGCGCCGGGGGCAGCGGTCGGGAAATGGATCTATCACGCCGGCGAGTGTTACGCCCAGCTTGGAGGCGGAGTCGAGGAAGGGATTAAGGTAAAACGCGCCGTAACCGGAAGTCCCGACCAGGGCGACGTTGACATTACGGCTCACGGGGCGGCTCCAGAAGGGGATTTGAACGGTTGCGGTTCAATGGTCAGCGGTACGGGCTCCAGCCCGGTCAGCGCTCCGCCGCGGTAGACAAAGCGGTAAAGTCCCGGCGCCAGCAGGCTGGAAACAGCGGGGTCGCGCGGGAGCACAAAAGTTCCGATCGTGCCGTTGACCGCATCCAGCGTCGCGGCCGGGGTGGTGTCGGCCGTGTGGCCGAAATCGACCAGATTCCAGCCATCCTGCAACTTGGCGTTGAACTCCTGCTTGGCGAAATAGGCATGCGTGCGAACGACATATTCTTCAGCGCGGTTGGGCAGATAAATGACGCGCGTGGACAACTGCTTGTTGTCGGCGGTGACCAGCAGAAATGGTTCGGGACGGTAGAAATGCAGCCCCGCCTGAGGCTGGCCGCCGGTGACTTTTTCGATGCTGACGGTCGCGCATCCGGCGCCCAACAGAGCCAATACCACACAGATTGTGCCCGCTTTGAACATGTGAACTCCTTCAAAATAAGTTCCGACTTCCGGCCGCATGAATAATAGTAGCGCGCCCGCGTCGCTCGCGCAATGCTCATAATGCAAGCAGGCAGACGGGCGTCGAGACGACTGCGGAATGCGGCGTGGCGGCGAGCCCTCCGGTTGCGGCATCGCGCCGGAAGACGGTAATCGAATCGCTGTCCTGGTTGGCGGCCAGCAGCCAGTCGCCCGAGGGATGTATGACGAAGTGTCGCGGTTCCTTGCCCAGGACAGGCTGATGGGAGATCGGCGCGAGCGTGCCCGCGGGGTCGCCGATCCCGAAAAGCGCGATGCTGTCATGACCGCGATTCGAGCCGTAAAGAAAACGGCCGGCGCCATCGGGCTGCAGTTCCGCCGCGTGGCTGACGCCGGCAAACCCGGGCGGCAGCGTTGAGATCGTCTGCAACTCGCGCAGCGCTCCGTGCGCGGCATCCCATTCGAACGTGATCATGGTGTTTGCCATTTCGGTGATGACGTAGAGCAGGGGGCGGTGCGGGTGAAATGCGAGATGGCGTGGCCCCGCCCCTGGTGCAACCGGCGCCCATGGCGGATCGTTGGCGTACAAGCGGCCCGCCCGTGCATCCAGGCGGTAGACCATGACGCGGTCAAGCCCGAGATCCGCCACAAGTGCAAAACGATTGTCGGGCGAGGGAATGATCGCATGCGCATGCGGGCCGCTCTGCCGATCGGGATTGACGCTGGAACCATGGTGCTGAATGACCTCGGTGGCTTCTCCGAGACTGCCATCGGGTTCGATCGGCAGGACAACCACGCTGCCGGAGGCATAGTTGGCCGCCAACAGAAACCGTCCGCTGCGATCCACGCTCAAATGACAGGGGCCGTCGCCGCCCGAAGCTTGCGCATTCAAGGGCGTCAGGACGCCGTTATCCGGGTTGACGGCAAAGGCATTGATGGCCCCGTTTCGTCGCCCCCCATATTCGCGCACCTCGCTTACGGCATAAAGCAGGCGGCCGTTGGGATGGAGGGTCAAAAAAGTGGGATTCGGCATCTCCGCCGCCAGCCCGAGCGGCGCCAATGCGCCGGATGACCCGTCAAAGAGGAACAGGCAAATGCCCTTCGCACCTTTGGAGGTATAGGCGCCAACATATAAAAACGATTTCAGGTCGCGAGGTTTCGTCATGATTTGCCCGCCTGGTCCGCGGCTAAAACGATCGCAAACCGCGGCCATGATAAGCTTCCCCCGCCTGGCTGTCGCGCATAAGTTCTTCGCGGTCGCCGGGAATGAATCAATATTGAGCCTTTACATCCACCTTGCGTATTGGTCTTTTCGCCGGAGGCTCTCTGTGCCATGCTCTTCACCGGAATGCCGCACCGCATCAAACATCTGCTCTGGGATTGGAACGGCACATTGCTGGACGACGTGGACGCCTGCGTCGTGGCCCTCAATGTGCTGCTGCGTCGGCGCGGGCTGCCCGCGGTGAATCGCGCGCGCTATGTGGAGGCGTTCGATTTTCCGGTGCGGGATTACTACCGCAGCGTGGGCTTCGATTTGAGCGGCGAGAACTGGGACGCCGTTACGCTGGAGTATCATGCCGCCTATGCCGAGTCCGCCGCCGCAGCGCCGCTGCGCCCGCATGCCGCGCGTGTGCTGCGGCAACTGCGTGACGCGGGCTGGCGTCACTCGATTCTCTCGGCCTGCGAACAAGGGTTGCTGTTGCGCATGGTATCCGAACGCGGCATTCGCGACGCTTTCGACCAAATCCTCGGACGCGAAGATTTCCAGGCGCATTCCAAGATCGAGCAAGGCCACAGCCTGCTCGCCACGCTCGGACTGGCGCCATGCGAGGTGCTGCTGATCGGCGACACTGGCCATGATCGCGAAGTCGCCCGGGCCATCGGCTGCCGCTGCCTGCTTGTCGCCGACGGGCACTGCGATTCCGCCCGCCTTTCAGCCTGCGGAGCACCCATCGTCTACAACCTGCCTGAAGTCATCGCTCACCTCGGGCAAACAGGTAAATATCCGTTTTCTGCTGCCGAGCAGTCATGATTGCCGATCTTTTAGATTGGCAGATCGGGATGGCTGCGATATTATCCAATCAACGAACAGCGTGTATGGCGGGGGGAAAGGCGCATGGCCGAGAATCCTAAAACAGTTGGTGCGGGCGACGACGATTCGCGGGCCTGGGAGGGGATTCATCTTTTCGAGCGCATCGTCGAAGCGTTTCCGAACGACCGCGCGGCCCTCGATGCCCTGACGCAGGCCTACGAACAGGTGGGTGAACGGACGTTGGCCGTGAAGCATCTGGTGCGCCTGGCCGAGGCAACCATGGCGGATGGCGACGATGCGGCCCTGGCCGCGCTCGAACCGCGCCTGAAACGGCTGGCGGAGAGCGACGGGGCGGGAAGGGGGGCGTTGGCGCGTGTCACGGCTTTCCTGGCGAACAGCGTGCGCCAGGATGAGGCCGTTGTCGCGGCGAATGCCGGGGACGCTGCCCCAGCGGCTGAGAAGGCCGGAGGCGATGCCATGGGGCGAACGGCGGCGGTGGCCGCTGAACTTTCGCTGGCCTGGAATCTTCACCAGTCCGGCGAACTGAATGCCGAGGATTACGCCAAGGTCGCAAACGATATCACGGAACTCTCCAGCAACGATAAACTGGTGACGGTCAGCGTGCTACATGTGTTGCACGATCGTGGCGGACAGGGTTTGGATCGCATTCTGGCCCATATGTCCAAGGAAAATGGCGCGCCGGTGATCCCGATGACCGGTTTCGATATGCGCGAAGAGGCCGTGGGCCTGTTGCCGATGGAATACATGCTGCGCAATGGCGTGCTGGTGTTCGATTTGATGGGTCGCAAGGACGCCTTGGTGGTCATCATGAACCCTTACCGCCAGGCATTGCGCGACGACGTTAGCCGGCTGCTGTCGCGGCATGCCCACTTCTATCTGACGCCTCCGGCGGAGTTCGATGCGGCGCTGGAGCGGATTTCTCAGCGCCGCGCCGAAAAAGCCGCCGCGGCGGCGAAGTCAGCGACGGCTTGACGCCGGGTCAATCCGCCGTATTTCCGGTCCGTATACGGCGCGATTCGCCTTCGAACTCGAAGGTGACGCCGCTTCTGGAAATCGCCGTGATGATCGCCCCCTTGACTCTTTCGCCCTGCCGCAGAATCTTGCCGTTGACGATGGCGGTGGAGCGGTTGCCGGGCGCCTCCATGATTCCCGAAACGGACAGCTGCGGCCAGACCGGATGAACGGGTGGCGGTGGGGGCGGCGCGGGTGGAATAGTTGTGGTCACGCTTGTGACTCTGGCTTCCATTTGCGAGGCGAATGCGACGACAGTGACGCCGCTGACGGCGGTGGCCTTGACGGAACCGTTGGATTGCAGCGTGGATGCAGGATTGGCGGCGGCTACGGCGATTGAAATATGCTGCGTGCTCTTTGTCGCGGTTACGACGTTGGTTGTAGCGGTCGTGCCACCGGTGGCAACGACGCCACCCGATCCGATTTGGAACGTTGTTGTCGCCCGCCCCGTGTGCTTCATCAGCAGGATCCATGCGCCCCATGCGATGGCAGCCAGCACGGCGACGACCAGCAGCAGGTTTAGCGCAACCAACAGCAATGTGCGGCTCTGCGAAGGCCCGCTGGTTTCGGGCAGGGAAGGCGGGCTGGCCGGTGCGGCGCCGGCAACGGGCGCGACCTCCGGCTTTTGGGAAGCTTGTTCCGCGCGATGTTTTCGCAATGCTTCTTCGATCAGACTCATGGAGTATTCAGCGGCCCGGGCCTGTTGGCAAAGCGCCTAGTGGATGACATGACTCAAATGTGGAGACGCGCCCTCGTGCTCTTCCGCATGGTTTTCGTCATCATGCCCGGCGTCCCCTTGTTTTGCAACAAAAACGTTGTTTAGCGCCGTTTGAATATCGAGCGCCGGCGCCCGCCGTCGCGTCAGACAGTCGGCCCGGACCGCCAGTTCCAGACGAGCGGGGTAAAGCTCCAGCGTCTGCCGGTAGAATCGCGCGGCCTCGTCCAGCGCTCCGCCCAGTTCCAGCAGGTAGCCGCGATAGGTCAGCAGCTCGGCCCGGTCCAATCGCGCCTCCTCGTCCTCGCTCGCGGCCGGATTGGGCCACAGGCGCTGGGCCGTCGCCAGTTCGCGGGCGGCGCGATCCCAGACGCGGCGCCGCATCAAAAGGCGCGCCTGTTCCAGCGGCAGCCGATAGTCGCGGGGATTGGCGGCGCGCGCTTCGGCGAGAATCCCGGATGCAACATCGTTCCGTCCGGCCGCGGTTTCGGCCAGAAATGCCGACGCCATCCAGGCATCCACATTGTGCGGATCGGCGGAGGTGGCCAGGCGCAGCCAGGGCAGCACTTCCGCCGCCTGGGCGCCCTCCACATGCAAATGCCGGCTGGGCGCCATGATGACGCCGATCCGCTGGAAAAAGCGATTGGAAAAGGCCGCGCTCTCCACGGAGTGTCCGCCGCGATGAAGAAACACATCGCCTTCCATGTACAAATCACCGCTTAAGGCGCGGCGGCTTTCGCCCAGCAGCCGGGCGGCGGCGCCGGACGATGCGTCGGGAACCTCCGCGGCCCAGACTCGATCCAGTCGGCAGGCCAGCGCGGACGCCAGGACAATCGCGGCCGCGGCGCCGATAATGGCCCAACGCACGGCATCGGATTGGTCGCCCCGCCTCATGCGGCGCCCCGGTCAAAACGCTTACGCCGCAGGGCGGCCCAGGCGGCCAGCAGCGCGGCCACGGTCCACAACGCTCCGTAAACTACGACCAGCGCGAAAACGGACCACGGCGCCGGCCCCCAATCGTGAACCAGACGGCGCCGCAGGTCGAACCACTCGGCGTGGGGCAGGAGATAGTACAGGGCCAGCAGCGCCTCCCGCGCACCGGGTGTGGCGACGGTCAACAGGTGTGGAATGCGTGGAGTCAGCAGGAATGCCGTGCCGGTGACCAGGTATGCCAGCGTTGAGCTGGCGTCGGAATGCATTCTGGTGGAAAAGCAAATCGCCAGCGCCGTGACGGCGGCCAAGGCGGTGATTTGCAGCGCATAGGCTTGCAGCAGCGTAATCAAATCGGTTCGTCCGCCTTTGCAGGCCACCGCCGCCAGAACCACCAGCGCGAAGGCCGCCAGCGCCATGCACGAGGCCAGCCAGGCCCCGAGCCACTTGCCGAGCACGAGTTCCCAGCGTGAAACCGGTTTGGCGAGCAGCGGAAAAAGCGTGCCGGTCTGTTCCTCACGCGGCAACTGGCGCGCCCCGGTTTGAATGGCGAAACTCCACCCCAGCAACCCGGCCGCGAGGAAACCCATCTCTTTCACGTAACCCGCCGTTCCGCCCAGGCCGAAGACGTTCAGGCCGAGCAGCGCCAACAGCAACGCCGCCAGTACGATCATCAGGGCATATACATCGCGGCGGCGTATCATTTCCAGCAGCACGAGGCGCGCAATGGCCATCACGCGGATCATGTTTCGCCTCCTTTACGGTCTGTCACGGAGTCGATGAAAAAGCGCTCCAAGGTTTGTCCCGGCGGCACGAGCCCGGCCATTGTACCCTCGGCCACCAGCCGGCCGCGGGCTATGATGGCGATGCGGTCGCAAACCGACTCGACTTCCGAAAGTTCGTGCGAGCTGAAAAATACCGTTTTGCCGACGGCGCGGCGGTCGGCCAGAATGCGCCTGACGTCCAGCCGCGCGAGCGGGTCCAAGCCCCCGGTCGGCTCGTCGAGGATCAACAAATCGGGGTCGTTGATCAGCGCTTGCGCCAGTCCAAGCCGTTGCTTCATGCCCCGCGAGTAAGTTGCGATGCGGCGGTCAGCATCGCCGGCCAGTCCGGTTTCCTCCAAGAGCGTCCGGCTGCGCCGGCGTATGGTCGCGCGGTCGAGCCCGAAGAGACGCCCCGCGAAAGTCAGCAGTTCCCGGGCGGACAGAAATCCGTAGAGGTCCGGATTTTCCGGCAAGTAGCCGATACGTTCACGGGCGATGGACTGACGCACGTCGGCGCCCAGCAAGGTGGCCGACCCCGAGGTGGGCGCAATAAAGCCCAGCAGCACATGCAGCGTGGTGGTTTTGCCGGCGCCATTGGGGCCCAGGAAGCCGCAAATGGTGCCTGGCATGACGGTGAGCGAAAGCCGGTCGAGCGCCGCATGGCTGCCCTGGCGAGTCGCAAAATTCACGCTTAGTTCGCTGATTTCAATGGCCGCACGCATAAGCGTCTTAATACAAAATGGCTTATGCGCCGTCAAGCGCGGTCATCCCTCGTCAGCAATTCGCATTATGGCCGCTTCCTCGGGCCCGGACGACACGGAGGTCGTCTCTCCATGCGACGAAACGGCGGGTTTTCGAGCTTTTGGAGGGTCGGGCTCCGTCCCGACCGCACTTCATGTGGCCATAGTGAGAATTGCTGTCCCTCGTTTCGGTCGCTTGTACGCGATCGATGAAAGGGTATATGATCGCGCGAATCAAGTGAACGGGTAATGCCAGACGGCGGTTATGATTACCATTTCGAGCATCCTGCACATCCGCCTGCCGTTTTCGTATTTCCTGCTGCCGATCTATCTGATGGCGCTGTTGACGGCGGACGTTTTCGATCCCGTGAAGGCTTGGAGCGTGTTTTTCGTTTTGCATTTTCTGCTCTACCCGGCGGCAAACGGCTTCAACTCGGTGTATGACCGCGATGAGGGCAGCATTGGCGCGCTCAAAAATCCCCCGCCGGTGACAAGTGACCTGTTGTGGTTTTCCCTGGGGCTGGATGCGGCGGCGCTGATTGTCGCGGCTTGGATCGGCTGGATGTTTTTCGCCGGATGTCTTGTATACTTGAGAGTACCGAGTTCTGGCCGTTATGATGGCTCTGAATGTTTGCCCTGTAAAGTTTTGAGTTGAGAGAGTTTCAGTGCGAGATCGACCCAGCGATCCATGAGCTTCCGGAACCGCTTGAAGTTGGCCGTCTCG
>JANYBP010000125.1 GCA_025360745.1 bacterium | reverse complement strand
TTGCGCCACAGCCTCCCGCTATTTCTCGGGGTTGCGTCCAAAAACAATCCCCTTGTGAAATTCATCCGCCAACATCTTGACATCGATAGGGCCGAAGGACTAAGGTTAGCCGCATGAGTCAGAACTCATGACTCTCAAGTTGTATACAGTCTCGCGTCCAAGGCCTATAGCTGGGACAAGATCCGCATCAAGAAATTTTGGGTGCCCGCCTGGCTTTTCGCCGGTTGCGGGCAGGGGCCGTGCGTCTTTTTTGCGATATTGTTTTCCGTGCGGGACTTTTCGCAATCCCGCTTTGCCGTTGGCCTCCACGCCTGGATGCCCGCGGCGGCGGTCGGACTGTTCTGCCTGGGCATGATCCCTCTGTTGCAAATTTATCAGCATCGGGAAGACGCCAAGCGGGGATGCGAAACCATCAGCCGGCAGCTTGGCGTCCTGGCAACCTTTTATCTGGCCGGGTTTTTCATGGCCATGGGCGCGCTGTTGTATTACCTTTATCTAAGTTTGCGCTTTGGAAAAGTTCCGGCGCTGCTTTTTCTGATCATTAACCTGCCCGCAGCCGCATATTTTATAGGATGGTATTCTGCCGTCAGAAAAGACGAAAGGCGGGCCGATTTCGGCCATGTCATGCGCATGTGCCTGTTTGCGGCCACGGGACTGAACCTGTTTCTGCTCGGAATGTTGCTGGTGCTAAAAAGTTAAGTAACCACGATTGCGGTAACCGATACGGCGGTGATTTGCCATGGATGCCTTGATGCTCTCTCGCGTTCAGTTCGGGGTCTCGGTCGGCTTGCACTACCTGTTCCCGATCACGACGCTCGGGCTGGCTTTTTTTATCCTGATTTTCGAAAGCCTTTACCTCGTCAAACGGCGGGAAGAGCATCGTGCTGTCTCTGTGTTCCTTGCGAAGCTCCTGGGAATGGTGTTCACCATGGGCGTAGCGACCGGGCTGATGCTGCCGTTCTCGTTCGGCGCCAACTGGGCCCGCTTTTCGGTGTTCGCCGGTTCGGTCTTCGGCCCGCTGATTTCGATCGAAGCCTCAAGCGCTTTCGCCTTGGAGGCTTCGTTCATGGCCATCCTGATCTTTGGCAGGAACAAGGTTTCCCCGCTGGTTTGCTGGTTCTCGGCCTTATGCGTGTTCTTGGGGGCGCACTTGTCGGCCTTCTTGATTGTGGCGGCAAATTCCTGGCTGCAAACCCCGTCCGGGTTTGTCGTTGAAAACGGCCGGGCCGTCATGACGAGCCTTACGGAGGTTGTGCTCAATCATTCCACGCTGATCCGCTTCTTCCACGTCGTCACGGCGGCCTGGCTCTCCGGCGCCTGCGTGGTGGCCGGGATCGCGGCTTACTATGCCGCCAGAGACCGCCATCAGGGCTTCGCGCGAATACTGCTCCGCTTCGCCGTGCCGATTGCGCTGACCACGGCGATTCTGCAACCGATTTTGGGGCACATGCACATATTGAACGTGCTCGAACACAATCCGGAAAAAGATGCGGCCTACGAGGGCATTTTCCATTCCACGAATGGCGCCACGCTATACGCCTTCGGCATCCCCGACGAGAACAACCGCGTTATCCACTTTGGCATCGGCCTTCCCTATGCGCTCAGTTTTCTGGAGTCCGGCAATCCGCTTTCCCGCGTCGCCGGCCTCGATGAATACCCGCGGGAAACCTGGCCGCCGGTGAACGTCATTTTCACAACCTTCCATCTGATGGTGATGCTGGGTGTGCTGATGATCGTTGTATTCGCCGTGGGCGCGTACCTGCTCTGGCGGCGACAGCTTTTCCGCAGCCGTTGGTATCTTCTGCTTCTGCCCTGGCTTGTCCCGCTCCCTTATCTTGCGAACGAGTTGGGCTGGGTCGGCGCGGAGATCGGCCGCCAGCCCTGGCTGATTTATAAAGTGCTGCGGACCGCGGACGCTTCCACGAATCTGCTGCCCGCCTGGCAGATCGCCGCGAGCCTGATCGGTATCGGAACCTTTTATTTGCTGCTCCTGGCGCTGGCGCTCTATTTTTTGGGGCGGCAGATCGCAAAAGGACCGGCAGCCGAATAGGATGACACTCATGGACGCGCAATTCTGGCCGGTGCTGGCGTTTTTGATGACGCTGATGTATTTCCTGGTTTATTCGCTGTTAGACGGCTTTGACCTCGGCATCGGCTGTCTCGTCCCGTTCGCAAAAAAGGCTGAAGCGGATCGGCTCATTTCGCAGATCGCGCCTTTTTGGGATGGCAATGAGGTCTGGCTTGTGATGGGGGCCGGGTTCCTTTTCGGCGCCTTTCCAGTGGCCTACGCCGCTTTGCTCAGCGCCTGCTACCTGCCCTTCATGGCGGTGATCGCGGCCTTCATATTAAGGGGCGCCGCGCTGGAATTTTCTTATCACGATGCGCCGCGTCTGCGGCTCTGGCGCAGACTCTTTGGCCTGGGAAGTTTTCTGGCGGGTTTTTCGGAACTGGCCGCGCTCGGGCTGCTGCTTCAGGGGCTGCCGTTCACGGCGCCCGGCACGGTGGACCGCGGATTGCCGGGCATGCCCGGCGCCTTTCCGATCTTGTTCGGGGTCGCCGGCCTGCTGTATCTGGTCTGGCACGGCATAACCTACGCCCTTGGGCGGGAGCCCTCGCCCTTCCTGTTCCGCGCGGCGAAGCTGGTCTGGTATCTGGTGGCGGGCGCCTCCTTGCTCACAATTTGCTTCTGGATGCGTTTGTCCGGCGCCACGGCGGCCAAACCGCTGGTGTTGCTCGGCGGCCTGCTCTATCTCGTCGGCTTGGCGCTTGGCCGGGTCTTGCTGGCGAAGGGCGCCTGGCCATTCCGCATGTCCTGCCTCGGCCTGCTGGGTTTGTGGCTCGCCGCCGGCGCCGCGCTTTTTCCGAACCTGCTGATCGCCAGCGGCAATCCCGCATGGAGCCTCACGGTATATCAGGCCGCGTCGCCGGACTCCACGCTGCGACCGCTGGCGATCGCGTCCCTGATCCTGATTCCGTCGATTGCGGGGTACAGCATCTTTGTGTATAGAATCATGCATGGCGCCGGGTATGCGGCGAATGCTGAGAGGGAGGGGACGGCATGAAGGAACTGGTTGTTTGCAAGTCCTGCGGTTATGTCATGGATAAGGGCAAGTTGAAGGACAAATGTCCCGCCTGCGGTGTGCCCGCGAAATTGTTCGAGCCTTTCACCGACAAAGTCTCGCCCAGGCGTCGGTTCCTGCTTGCGCTCGATCTGCATCCGATTATGGCCCATTTTCCCCAGGCCTTTACGGCGGCCATTTCGATCCTCGGTCTTGTCCTGCTGGCCATGGGCGGCACGCACCGGCATCTGGCTGCGACGATTACGGTGCTTGGCGCGGCGCTGCCGCTGGTGGTGGCGCTGACCTTTCTGGCGGGACTGATTGACGGCAAAATCCGCTTCCGGCGCGTAACCACGCCGATCTTGAAGACCAAGATGACCGTCGGAGCGCTGTTCCTGCTGTTTTCCTGCGGCATCCTGGCGGTCGTGCTTGCGCGCGATCCGCTGGATCGGGCCTGGCAACTGACGGTGCTGTCCCTGGCCATACCGGCTTTTATCTGCTCCAGTCTGCTGGGTTTGCTCGGCGTAAGGATGCTGAACTCGGAATTTCCCGGCTGAAGCGCAAATTGACAAATCATGGCGCGGAGGGGTGGGGCGTGGTATAGTGCGCGGCTTTTGCACGTCCCGGAGCCGATGTAACACACGATGAGCACGCGCACGACCATTGAAGAAATCGCCCGGAGACGGACTTTTGCCATCATTTCCCACCCCGACGCCGGCAAGACGACGCTGACGGAAAAACTGCTGCTCTACGGCGGCGCGCTGCACCTGGCGGGTTCGGTGCGCGCCCGGCGCAACATGCGGGCCACGGCTTCGGACTGGATGGATCTTGAAAAAGAACGCGGCATTTCCATCAGTTCCACCTTGATGCAGTTCGAGTACGGCGATGCCTGCGTCAACCTGCTCGACACCCCCGGCCACAAGGACTTCAGCGAAGATACCTACCGTGTGCTGACCGCCGTGGACAATGTGATCATGGTGCTGGACGCCGCCAAGGGCGTTGAGGATCGCACCCGCAAACTTTTCGAAATCTGCAGCCTGCGCAAGATTCCGATCTTCACCTTTGTCAACAAAATGGACCGCCCCGCCCGCGGCAGCATCGATCTGCTGGACGAGATCGAAAAAGTTCTGGGCATTCACGCCGTGCCGGTGACCTGGCCGTTGGGAAGCGGCGGCGATTTCAAGGGCGTTTACGACCGCTTGACGCAGCAGGTTTACCTTTTCGAACCGACCAAACACGGACAGCACCGCGCGCCGTTCAAGGTCTCGAGCATCCATGACCAGGCTTTCCGTGATCGACTGGGCGACAATTACGCCGAGTGGATGGAATCGCTGGAGATGATCTCCACGGCGGGGGAGCAGTTCGATCGCGAACGGGTCAAGGCGGGACAGATCACGCCGGTCTTCTTCGGCAGCGCCATGAACAACTTTGGCGTGCAGCACCTGCTGGACTATTTCGTCCGTTACGGCGAACCGCCCGCGCCGCGCCAGACCGATGCGCGCCTGGTGCGTCCCGAGGATCCGGACTTCAGCGGGTTCGTGTTCAAGGTCCAGGCCAACATGAATCCCAAGCACCGCGATAACCTGGCCTTCGTGCGCGTTTGCTCGGGCATCTTCGAAAAGGATATGACCGTGCTCGATCCGCGCGATTCGGGAAAGAAGCTGCGCCTGGCTTATCCCCAGCGCCTCTTCGGCCAGGAGCGGGAAACCGTCGAACGCGCCTATCCGGGCGACATTGTGGGCCTGGTCAGCCACGGTAATTTTCACATCGGCGACACGCTCAGTTCGAATCCCGACCTGCGTTTCCACGAGATTCCGCGCTTCGCCCCCGAGGTCTTCGGCTACCTGCGCAATCCCAATCCCAGCCGCTTCAAGCAGTTTCGCGACGGACTCGGCCAGCTTTTGTCGGAGGGCGTGATCCAGCGCTTCCGTCTGCCGGAGGACATCTCGGACGCGCCGCTGCTGGGCGCGGTCGGTCCGCTGCAGTTCGACGTCGTGCGCTACCGCCTGGAGAACGAATATGGCGCCGTGGCGCGCCTCGACACCGCGCCCTATACGCTGATCCGCTGGCTGGAGCCGGACACGACCCGCGCCGCGGCCGAGAAATTGACGCTTGGGGTGGGGGTGGCGATCGTGGCCGACGCGGACGAGGAACTGGCCCTGCTGTTCCCCAACGAATGGGCGCTGCGCTTCGTCGAAGAGCGCAATCCCAAACTGGTGATGCACCGCGTCTCGCCGCGCCGCTAAATCCGCCGGCTGGTATGCCGTGAACTTAATGTCGCGACCATCAATTCGTCAAATGCCCGCCTCACCAGCGTGCGCCGGCGGATGGAGGGAATGCGCAGTATCATCTGCCGCGCCGATTTGACGTTGAACTTAGGCTGCAACTCAAGTTCTGGCAGGGCACGGAACAAATTGGATCTGGCCGGTCTCAGGTACAGATAATCCAGCAACGCCTTTTCGGGCGTAGCCATCGCTATACCCGCTGTTTCCATGCTCGGGACAGAGGAACGACGCCTAACCGGTCAGAATCCATCTTGACTCGTATACGGCCATAATATACGGTGCTCGCATGACAGACATGGTGTCAGCGCCGGACTTCGATGGTTTCGACTGGACTGGCGGAAATGCCGAGAAGAACTGGAGAAGGCATGATGTGGCGCCTGCAGAGGCAGAGCAGGTGTTCTTCAATACGCCGCTTCTCTGGGGCGACGATGCAACGCACTCCCGCGCGGAAAGGCGATTTTATGCGCTGGGGCAAACGGACGCGGGTAGAACCTTGTTCATCGCGTTTACGATGCGTGGACGGCATTTGCGGATTGTATCCGCACGCGACATGAGCCGCAAGGAACGGAGGGCATATAGAGCATGAGCAAGAAACAGATTCCAAGATTCAAGAACGAAGACGAAGAACGGGAGTTCTGGGCGACGCACGACTCCACGGAGTATCTCGACTGGGCGAAGGCGAAGCGGGCTGTTTTCCCAAATCTGAAACCCTCTACGAAGTCGATCTCCTTGCGTTTGCCGGAGTCCATCCTGGTTGGTCTAAAAATGCTGGCCAACAAGCGCGATGTACCGTACCAGTCGCTGTTGAAGGTCTTCCTTGCGGAGAAGGTCGAGGAAGAACTCCGGCCCCGGCGCGTAAAGATCGCATAGGCCGAACAGAATGCCATTCAGAATCGTTCAGACGTTACCCTGCGGTCCGACAATTCATTCGCATGGGAGCCGTCCAGAACCAGATGGCGGCATCGTTTTCGAGCACGCAAACGGCGCGTCAGTGAAGCCCGATCCTGACCTGACAGATCGGCTCGCGCGCATGAACGCGTTTGAACTGGAGTGAAGAATGGCGCGGAGCGACCTGCCAGGGGGCATATGTCCGGTTTGGTCGCCACTTCGCCAAATCGAAATGAACTCATAATGCACAGCGGTATGATACACATCTGCATCATGCGCAAGTGCAATCTCAGCAAGACGAAACAGTGGGGCGGGGTATCACAGCAGCCCAACCGGCCCCAGGACTTGGAGGCGGAATCGAAACCCGATAGCGATCCCGATTTCGATATCGATTCACCGCCATCCGTACCCGTTCATGATTCGTCTGTCGTCAATCGTGTACGGGAACGTGAACCGCTGCGCTGTGAACGGGTACGCTCCAGTTCCCGTTGCTGTTTCACTGTCTTTCCCGTTCGCCGTCGAACGCCTGCTTTCTCCCTTGAGCCACCAGGCCGCGGGTGGCAAATAGGGAGCGCCGCGTGGGGGGGCGCATGGTGGCGTTGCAAGCAAAATTCAACGGCTGGTCACAGCGAAAAATCACAGAGTGACGCTGCGGCGCTGGAACTGCTATTCTGCTCCGCGTGTTCGCCACGGATGCGGCAGGGCGGTGCGCCGGCGCCACGAAGTGATGGTTCACGCCGTCGGCCCGGTGGCCGGAGGGAAGAGGGCATGAGGCGGGTATTCAGTGTTCGGGTCGGTGTTGGGTATCAGTCCTGAACCCTGAACCCTAAACACCGAACACGGAACAATTTGTCTCAGGCGACTAAACTGAAACTGGTCAGGCTGACGAATCATGGCAAACTTGAAACATACTTACGACGAAAGCAAGATCAAGACCCTGTCGTCGCTCGAGCACATTCGCAAGCGCACGGGGATGTACATCGGGCGCATCGGCGACGGGTCGAACCCCGACGACGGCATTTATGTGCTGCTCAAGGAGGTGCTCGATAACGCGGTGGACGAGTACATCATGGGTTTCGGACGCCAGATCGAAATTGGCATCCAGGGCGTGGTGGTGACGGTGCGCGATTACGGCCGCGGCATTCCTCTTGGCAAACTGGTGGAGTGCGTGTCGGTGATCAATACCGGCGCCAAGTACAACGACGACGTTTTCCAGTTCAGCGTCGGCTTGAACGGCGTCGGGACCAAGGCCGTCAACGCGCTCTCCAGGCGCTTTCTGGTGCGCAGCGTGCGCGACGGACAATTCGCCGAAGCCGAGTTCTGCTGCGGGGTCAAACAGAAGGAACGCAAGGGTAAACTGGACGAAAAGGACGGCACTTTTGTCCAGTTCGAGCCCGACCCGGAAATTTTCGGCGCCTCGGCCTTTCAGGAGGAACATGTTCTGCGCCGCCTGCAGCTTTATACATATCTCAACACCGGCCTGAAGCTGCAGTACAACGGTCAGACGCTGGTGTCGGAAAACGGACTGCTGGATCTGGTGGACGAAGAGGTCGTTTCGGAATCGCTCTACGAACCGCTGCATCATCAGACCAAGACCCTGGAGCTGGCCTTCACCCACACGGCGCGCTATTCGGAGACCTACTTCAGTTTCGTCAACGGCCAGTTTACCGCCGACGGCGGCACCCATCTGAGCGCCTTCCGCGAGGGCTTCTTGAAGGCCATCAACGACTTCGCCCAGGCCAAGTACGAGGGCGAGGACGTGCGCGAGGGACTGGTCGGCGCCATCGCCATCCGCTTGAAGGAACCGGTCTTCGAGTCGCAGACCAAAAACAAGCTCGGCAACACGGACATCCGCGCCGGCCTGGTGGCCGAGGTGCGCGACGCGGTGATCGAACTGCTCCACAAGAACCAGGAGGCGGCCGAGCGGGCCATCGCCAAGATCCACGAGACGCAACTGGTCCGCCGCGAGTTGCAGGCGGTCAAGAAAATGGCCCGTGAACGGGCGCGCGCGGTCTCGATCCGCATACCGCAGCTCAAGGACTGCAAGCTGCACTTCGACCGCAAACGCCAGCGCGGTCTGGAGTCCATGCTTTTCATCACCGAGGGCCAATCGGCCGCGGGCTCGATCACAAGCTGCCGCGACGCCAATACCCAGGCCGTCTTCACGCTCAAGGGCAAGCCGCTCAACGCCTGCGGCCTGAAACGCGAAGCCGTCTACAAGAACGACGAGCTTTACAATCTGATGCGTAGCCTGAACATCGAGGACAGCACCGAACTGCTGCGCTACCACCGCGTGATTCTGGCGACCGACGCCGATGTGGACGGGCTGCACATCCGTAACCTGCTGCTGACCTTTTTCCTGCGTTTCTTCGAGCCGCTGGTGCTGGAAGGCCACGTGCACATTCTCGAAACGCCGCTTTTCCGCGTGCGCACCCGCAAGCAGACGCGCTATTGCTACTCCGAGAGCGAACGCGATCGGGCGGCGGAGGCGCTGGGGCGCGGACACGAAATCACCCGCTTCAAGGGACTGGGCGAAATTTCGCCGGGCGAATTCAAGAGTTTCATCGGGCCCGAAATGCGCCTTTCGCATGTGACCGTCGGCAACCAGCACTATATTCCGCGGGTGCTGGAATTTTACATGGGCAAAAACACCCCCGAGCGGCGCGATTACATCATGGAACATCTGGTTGTGGACGAAACGCTATGAAGGACGAACAAGGATTGTTGTTTGGCGAGACGGACGGCGGCGTGGACGCGGCGGCGTCCCGTCCGGGCGGGGACAAAGTCGCAGCCAAGCCGGTTGTAAAAGCGGTCGCGGCGCCGCCAGCCGCGCCCGTGCCCGGCGCGGGCCATCCGCCGCCGCCGGCCGGCGGCGAGGCGCTGGGTCCCGGCGTGGGCGATGGCCCTTTGCAGCGGATGGTGGAAGGCAACTTTCTTCAATATGCCTCCTACGTGATCCGCGACCGCGCGATTCCCGATGTCGAGGACGGGCTCAAACCGGTCCAGCGCCGCATCCTCTGGTCGCTGCACGAGAATGACGACGGCAAGTTCATCAAGGTGGCCAATGTGGTGGGACACTGCATGCAGTACCATCCGCATGGCGACGCTTCGATCGGCGACGCGCTGGTATCGCTGGTCAACCGGCAATACCTGATCGAAGGGCAGGGTAATTTCGGCAATCTTTACACAGGCGACCCGGCGGCCGCCTCGCGTTACATCGAGTGCCGGCTGACCGAGCTCGCGCGCCGCGAATTGTTCCATGACGGATTGACCAGATTCATCCCGAGTTACGACGGACGCCACAAGGAACCGGTCAAACTGCCCTGCAAACTTCCGCTGCTGCTGATGCTGGGGGCGGACGGGATCGCCGTCGGTCTTTCGACCCGCATTCTGCCGCATAATTTCGGCGAGTTGATCCAGGCCCAGATCGCCATTCTGCAAAAGAAGCCCTTCCATCTGCTGCCGGACTTCCAGCAGGCGGGACGCATGGACGTGTCGGAATACGAAAAGGGTTGCGGCCGGGTGCGCGTGCGGGCCGTGATGGAACCGCGCGGCGACCGCGCCCTGGTGATCCGGGAAATCCCCTACGGAACAACCACCGACATTTTGATCGGCTCGATCGAGGACGCCGCGCGTAAAAAGAAGATCGCCATCCAATCGATCCACGACTTCACCTCCGAAAAGGTCGAGATCGAAATCAAACTTGGCGGCGGCCAGGATCCCAAGAAGGCCATCGCGGCCCTCTACGCCTTTACCCAGTGCGAAGTCTCCTTCAGCGTGCGGCCGATGGTGATCCGCGACAACCATCCGGTTGAAATGAACGTGGACGAAATCCTGCGCTACAACACAGGTCGCCTGATGGACCTGCTGAAACGCGAGTTGGAGGCGCAGCGCGACAAGTTGCTTCAGGAAATCCATATTCGCACGCTGGTGCAGATTTTCGTCGAGAACCGCATCTACAAGCGCATCGAAAAGATGGAGCGTTACGAAGAGGTGCAGAAGAGCGTGCTCGACGGGGTCAACGTTTTCCGCTCCAAGTTGCGGCGCGACGTGACCATGGACGATGTCGAGTACCTGCTCGGCATTCAAATCCGGCGCATCTCGCAGTTCGACATCAACCGCTCGAAAAAGGAAATCGGCGACCTGAAGGCCGAACTTTCCGAGGTCGAAAAGAACCTCAAGTCCCTTGTGCCCTATGCCGTCCGCTACCTGAAGGAACTCCTGAAGAACCATGGCGCGGCTCATCCGCGGCGCACGCGGATCGAGAGCTTTACGACCATCGAAATGCGCGATGTGGCGGCCAAGAACCTGAGCGTGTGTTACGACCGCGAAAAGGGTTTTGTCGGGACCGAAGTGGAGGGCGAAACGCTGGCCGAGGTTTCAAGTTACGACCGTATCCTGTTGCTATTCGAGAACGGCCGTTACCAGATGATTCCTCCGCCGGACCGGCTCTATATCGGCAAGGACCTTCAATACGGCGCCAAATTCGACCGCGACCGCCCGATGGTTCTGGTCTACACCCAGCACGACATGACCTACATGAAGCGCTTCACCTTCGGTGGGGCGATCATGAACAAGGAGTACTGGTGTACGCCCGGCGGCGAGGCGCGGCTGCGCTTCTTCAGCGATCAGCCGGTCGCCGAACTGTACGTGAAATATCGTCCCGCCAAGCGCCTGCGCATTCTTCAACAGATTTTCCCGGTGGGCGATATGGAACTGCGCAGCGCTAAATCGCGCGGCTTGCAGATGACTTCAAAGCCGATTTCCTCGGTCGGGCCAAGTAAACCCCGCAACTGGGACGATGCCGACACCAGCGCGCCCGCCGGAGTTTTGCTCGAAAGCTGATTGACATGAATCTCGACGATAAAGTGGCGGCGCTGCGGATGTTCCAGCAACGCGAGCGGCGGCTGCCTGGCTACAACGAGATGCTGGAACTCTTCGGCTACCGCTCCAAGAATGCCGTGCATAAACTGGTGCTGCGGCTGGTCGAGGCGGGTTACCTGATCAAGCGCAGTCACAAGATCGCGGCGGCGCCGCTTCTGGAAGGCGGTCCGGCACTCGCGGAACAGCCGATTGGTTTCGCCAAAGGCGGGGGACAATTACCCGATTCCGGGCGGGCGTTGAACTTGTTGGGAATCGATATCGGCGGCACCAAGTCGGCGGTTTGCCTGGGCAACCAGAAGGGCGAAATTCGCGTTACCAGGCGCATGCCGGCCATGCCGGGCGAGGATCCGCGTGCCTTCAAACGCCGCCTGCACGAACTGGTCCGCGCCGTTCTGGAGCAGGCTGAAATTAAAGCGGAGACGCTGGATGCCGTGGGCATTTCCGCGCCGGGTCCGCTATCCGTGCCGCGCGGTATGCTGCTGGCGCCGCCCAACAATCCCGGCTGGCGCGACGTGCCGATCTTCAAAATGGTCTCCGGCATGGTCAAGGCGCCGGTTTTTTTGAACAACGATGCCAACGCCTGCGCGCTGGCGGAAATGTACTTCGGCGAAAATCGCGGCATACAGAGCCTGATCTACCTGACCTTCAGCACCGGCATGGGCGCCGGCATTATCACGAACGGCCGCCTGGTCCAGGGCATCACGGATTGCGGCGGCGAAGTCGGACACATGGTGCTCGATCTGCATGGACCGCGCTGCGGCTGCGGAAACTTCGGATGCTGGGAGACATATGTGGGCGGACGCAATGTGGCCGAACGGCTCAAGGCGCGCATCCGGGCCGGCGGGCTCAAGACGGCCATCGTCGAGCAAGCGGGCGGCGACGTCGACAAAATCGACATGAAGGCTTTGTCGGCTGCGGTCCGACTGGGCGACCCGCTGGCGCTGGAGGAATGGGCGGCCTTCACCGATCGTCTGGCGCAGGGCATTGGCGCGCTGATCCAGGTCATCAATCCCGAGATTGTGATTCTGGGCACGATCGCGATTCACGAGCGGGACCTGGTGATGCCCGCGCTTACGGCCAAATTGTCCAAGTACGCCTGGAACTGGCCGCTCCACGCCTGCCGCGTCGTGCCCAGTTCGCTGGAAGGCCGTATCGGCGACCTGAGCGCACTGGCGGTGGCCATCACGGGGCTGGCGGAAGCAGGCCGCGGCAAGGCGCTGCACGCATAATTAGTCCAGGCAATATGCGCATATCGTCGATCGACTGGTCCAGGTTGAGGGGTTGGCTGATTGTTGCATGCGTAATGGTCGCGGCAATTGCGGCCCTGGTCTGGCTGGCGCGAACGATCTGGCCGGACGACGAGGGGCGTATTCGCGGACAATTGACCCGTTTGGCGGAGGCTGTGTCTTTCGATCAAACGCCTTCTCCGCTTGGTTCGGTCGCGCGCGGGCGGCGGGCGGCCCAGGCCTTCACCTCCACGGCAAGCGTCAGTATTAACTTCGGCGGACTTGGAAATGTGGAGGGGCAGAACGCCATCGCCGCGCTGGCGGCGCAGGCCTGCCAACTGGTGAGTTCCGTGCGGGTGTCATTTCCCGATTCAAAAATCGTTGTGTCAGGCGATTCGGCGATGGTTGAGGCGACGGGTGTGGCAACCGGCAAGTCGCGTAGCGGCGAATCCTTTCGCGAGGTCCGGGAGTTTCGCATGCGCTGCCTGCGCGATGGCGGAGGATGGCTGATTGCCTCCGTGGAGGAAGTCCAGCCAGTTGTGCAGTAGGGGATGCCGTCGGCATTGCCGGTAAAGTTTGTCGGGTGTTACTGGGAAAATCGGAAACTGCTTCTGCGGTTCGGTTCCGACATCGATCTGGCGAATCCAGGAGTCTTGGGAGCGTGAAGAACTCGCGGTTCGCGTCTTCGATGTCTACAACCATGTGGTGGTCTCGATGGATGAAGCCCCCGGCAGCAATGTATTCATGACGCGCGACCAGGTCGGACGGGCGCTGCTGGTCTGCATAGTGCTTGGCAAACGCCTGGATATTCCGCCCGCGGAACAACGGGCGGCGCGCGCCAAGGATGCCCCGGAGCCCGCGCTATAAGGTGGCGCCTGGCCCAATCCGGGGCTCAGGCCTAAAGCCGGTTGCGGCGCAGATGGCGCAGAATTTCCGCCAGGCGGTCGTCGGGCGTTAAGGCGCGCAAGCGCGGGAAGCGGCCATCGGAGTTCATCACTAAGTCCGCGCCGCGGCGAAGCATCAACTTGGTGTCTTCCACGATCACCGAGGAGACGCCGTGTCCGGCGGCGCGGATGCGAATTTCGGCCAGCGCCAGCAGGCGCGTGACCTCGACCGGCGGCGCTCCGAAGCGGTCGCGCAATTCTTTCAGTGCGCCATGCACTTCGTGTACGAAGGCCGCCTCGGCGATGCGCCGGTAGACGCTGACGCGCAGCCGCTCGTCCTCCACATAACTCGCGGGCACGAAAGCCGCCGCGTTATCGGAGGATGGCGAGGACGACAGGCTCAGATCGTCCAGGCGCACCTCCACATCGATCACGGGCGGCGGGGACTCGCCTTTGGCCAGCGCCACGGCGCGGCGCAGGAGCTGGCAGTACAGGCCGAATCCGACGGCCGCGATGTGCCCGCTCTGCGCGGCGCCGAGCAGGTTGCCGGCGCCGCGTATTTCCAGATCGCGCATGGCCAGGCGGAAACCGGCCCCGGCCCCGGAATAGTCGCGGATGGCCTGCATGCGTTTACGCGCGGTGGGATCCACATGAGCATGCGCCGGCAGCAGCATGTAGGCGTAGGCCTGGTGGCGCGAGCGTCCGACGCGGCCGCGCAACTGGTAGAGGTCGGCCAGGCCGAAACGATCGGCGCGATCGATCAGGATCGTGTTGGCATTCGGTATGTCGATGCCGCTTTCGATGATCGTGGTGCAGAGCAGCACATCGAACCGGCCCTGCGCGAAGTCCTGCACGATTTCGGAGAGCTGCCCGGACGACATCTGCCCGTGGGCCACCTCGATGGCGGCCTCGGGCACAAGTTCGCGCAAGCGGGATTGGACGCGCAGGATCGTGGCGACGCGGTTGTGCAGGAAAAAGACCTGCCCTTCGCGGTTGATTTCGCGCAAAATGGCCTCGCGAATCGTGCGGTCATCGCTGGGCGCGACGATCGTCTCCACCGTCAGCCGTTCCTGGGGCGGGGTCTGGATGGTGCTCAAGTCGCGTGCGCCGGTCAGGCTCATGTAGAGCGTGCGCGGAATCGGCGTGGCCGTGAGCGTCAGCACGTCCACCATCGGATGGCGCTGTTTGAAGCGCTCTTTGTGCGCGACCCCGAAGCGCTGCTCCTCGTCCACGATCACCAGTCCAAGATCGCGAAAGGTCACATCCGGTTGCAGGAGCGCGTGGGTGCCGATCACAATGTCAACCGAACCATCGCGCAGCCGCTCCAGCGTGCGGCGGTGCTCGCCGGCGCTATTGAAACGGCAGAGTACTTCAACGACCACGGGAAACGCGCCGAGCCGGTCGCGAAAGGTTTGGAAGTGCTGCTGGGCGAGCACGGTGGTCGGAACCAGCACGGCCACCTGTTTGCCGGCCATGACCGCCTTGAACGCGGCGCGCACCGCGACTTCCGTCTTGCCGTAGCCGGCGTCGCCGCAAAGCAAACGTTCCATGGGCCGCGCGGCCTGCATGTCGGTCTTGACGTCATGCAGCGCCTGATCCTGGTCCGGGGTGGTTTCATAGGGGAAGGCCGCCTCCAGTTCATGCTGCCAGGCATGGTCGCCTGGAAAGGCGAAGCCGGCGCGCGCGGCGCGCGCGGCCTGGGTCTGGAGCAGTCCGCCGGCCAGGTCCTCCACGGCGCGCGTCGCGGCGTTTTTTTCGTGTTCCCAGCGTTTGCCGCCCAGGGTGTGCAGCGGCACGGTGTGGCGTCCGACGCCGACATAGCGGGTCAGCAGGTGGGCATGGGCCACTGGCACGTAAAGGCGGGCCTGCTCGGCGTACTCGACCACCAGCACCTCCTGCGCGGCGCCGTTGAGGTCGAGCGACTGCAAACCCAGGTAGCGTCCGATGCCATGCTCGATATGCACAACATACTGGCCGGGTTCCATGTCGGTCCAGTCCTGCACCCGTGCGCCCGCCACAGCGCCGGCCGCGCCGCGCGGCTGCAGCGGCGAGCGGCGGCGGCGCAGGCGGCGTCCGTAGAGATCGGCCTCGGCCGCCACGTTCAATTGCAATGCGGGACAGACAAAGCCCTCGGATAGGGCGCCCAGAGCGGTCGGGAGCGTCGCGGCGGGCGTGCCGGCCGGGTACAGTTCGTGAAAACGTTCCAGACCGCCGGCAGTGTCGAACCAGAGCACGACCGTTTCGCCCGCCTGCCGGCGTCGGGCAAGATCGTCCAGCAAACGGGTGCGGGCCGCTTCCAATAAGTCCGGCGGCAACGCCTGCCTTGCGCTTTCCGGCGGCATCACGGCTGAGATCGGTTTGAAGCCCAGGTCGGTTTCCTGCGCGCACTCGTCGCCGACCAGCGCTGAACCCAGCGCGAGGCGGTGCGGGATGGCGGCCAGACGCGCAACGACGGAGGCGCAGCTGACGGTATGCACGGCATGCGACTCGGCCAGGGCCGTGGCGTAGATCGCGGCATGCGCGAGCACCGCCGCTGGGTCGGACCAGATTACGATTTTCACCGCCGGCAGGGCGTAGTCGAGCAGGCTGGCTTTTTCAACGCTGCCTGATTGTCCGCCCGTCCATTCCGCCGCCGGGGTGATCTGGAAAGATTCACAGATTCCGCGCGAGCGCTGGTCGACCGGGTCGAAAGTACGCAATGACTCAATCTCGGCTCCGTAGAAATCGCATCGGCATGGCCAGGCCTCGGTCAGCGGCCAGAAATCCACGATTCCGCCGCGCACGGCCGCCTCGCCGGGAGCCTGCACTTCTGGAACGACACGGTACCCGTTCGCCACCAGATATTCCATCAGCGCGGGCGGATCGAGCGCCTGGCGGGGCGCGAGCGTGCGTGTTCCGGCACGCAGGGCGGCGGGCGATATGGCGCCCTCCATCAGCGCCTGTATGCAGGTGACAACTAGGCGCGCTCCGCCGGACGGCGCAAGCAGTGCCGCGAGCGTAGCCAGGCGGGCGCCGACGGTGGACGCACCCGGCAGGCGGTTTTGGGCGGGAACTACCTCCCAACTCGGAAAGGCCAGCGCCGGCGGCGCGTCGTGCGGCGCCAGCGTCTGGAGATCGCGCAGCAGCGACTCCAGCGTGCGCGGGCCATCGGTGATCCAGAGAATGGAACAGTCCGCCAGATCGCGCAGCCCCCAGGCGAGGAAGGCTTCGGCGGACGACGGCAAGTCCGGCAGACGCCGGCCCCCGCCCGGATCGAGCAGCGGCGCCAGATGCGTCCGCACGGCCTCGCGAAACTTCAAAGTGAAAATCATTGACTTACAGAATACAGAATCCGCGGCAAAATGCCATCGGTCCTGAAATACAGCGTGCCATTTCGAGACATCCACTTTTATGGGTGTTGTGCCTGGCGCAGCAGCGGAGCGGATTGACGCTGCGCGAGATTGGCGCGATACTGGGGATAGCCGAGTACAAAACAGTGGGAAAAGCGGTCGAGCGGTTCGCGTCTGCCCTGCCCGGCGGCGTGACGGAACGGCGATTAACGAAAGCGTGTATGAATGAATTGTCGCATGTCGAGACGCGACCCCGCGCGTTATTTGCTCTTGAAGTAACAGTTTAGCCGATATTGGCCAGCGGTCCTCGTGTTTAACAAAAAAGTTGTTGCGTGCGGGGATTTGTTGTGCCAGAATTGGGCGTCATAATACGCCTAACGGCGTGGAAAGGGGCGACAAAATGGCGGAAGTTACGGAATGGATGAGGAAGCGCGACCGGCTCACGCAACAGATTGGCGATCATCTGGACTTTCTGGCTGGATCGATCTCCTCGAAGGGGCTGCGTTGGGAGGCCTACAACCTGACCAGCAAAATGGACGGCGTCACCAAGTCCCGGTACATTCCCAAGGGACTTCTGCCGGTTGTGCGCCGCATGACCAAGCGTCATACGAAACTCAAAGCGTTGCTCAAGGAGTTGGAAGATGTGAACTGGCGTTTGACACGCGAGGGAATCGAACTGCGGAACTATGGGACGGTATAAAGAAGCTCCGTTCGGGTTCAACTGCCCCTACCAGCACGCGTGTCCACACTTGGGGGGCATCTCCGCCACCTGGGCCAGCATGCTGTTGGCCGATGTGGATCAGGATGCCTATCGTGATGGGCATCTGGCGATCCATGCCGAGAAGGAAATCAAGGCGCTGGAAACGGCGCTAACCGAGGCGCGACGGGAAAACGAACAGTTGCGGGCCGAGAATCAAGCGCTGCATCGCCGGCAGTTCAAACCCAACCGCCATCCG
>JANYBP010000060.1 GCA_025360745.1 bacterium | reverse complement strand
CCTCCCCACTGTCGCGCCGTAATACGACAACCGCCCGCCTGCGACATCCACTCTGATTGGTCTGGCCATGCCCCTTTGTTATCACAAGCCTCGCCACTGTTCAATATCAATTGTCGCTTGTCGAGACGTGACCCCTCGCGCCTTCTTATTCTACCTATTGCACCGCATTCGACATTTCCGCGCCCCGCCCCTGCCATCGGAGCATTGGTAGGGCGGCATCGCCGAGACCGCCGGCTGCACAATCGCCCGTTACCTCGCGCCTGCGCCGCACGGCCTTTTTCCCTACTGCCTTCCGACCGCTGATCTCAGACATCCGACCTCTGGCATCAGCCCATGCGCCCCGAACGCCAGCGCGGGAAGCAAACCGCCTATTTGACATCCCCGCGTAATCAGGGCAGCATCCATCCATGGCGAAAACAGGAAGGATTTGGATGCCGAGGACACGTCCTTCAGAAAGCCAGAAAAAGGCGTCACGAACTGCGATTTACGGATGAAACACGAGGAAATAGTTGGCCAGAGGAATAAATGGAACCAGTATTCACATTGCAGTGGCCGGAATTCGTGGTGGCACAAAGGCTACAGTCATTGCTGCCGCGTAAAGACGGATACTCCGTTCTCGTACCGCTATCGCGACAGGAGAAAGGAATAGACCTCGCGGTATTGCATCGCAAATCAGGCGGGGCATCAACAACCACGACAATTCAGGTGAAGGCATCCCGCACGTATCTGCATGCACCACCGAAGCGCAAGGACACCGTGCAATTCCGGTTTAATACCTGGTTCAACCGATTCGACGTCCCAGACCGCGCAGATTACGTGATCCTCTTTGGGATGTACGCGCCCGACCTGGGGAAGACAACCAAGGTGTCGGCTAATTGGTATAAGGACTGTTCACTCATCTTCACGCGCGCCGAAATGCGACAGTTCATGGCGGATTGCAAGACGGTTAGCGGAATACCAGATCGAATGTTCGGATTCGGGTTCAACGACATGTCCCGAATTATCCTGAACCGTGGCGACATGAATCGCTCAGGAAAGGAATTCTCCGATCATCTTCTGGAACACAGAATCACGGAAATGATGAAATGAGGGGCGAACCCGAGCGTTACCGTACGACTCACCCGCCGCGGGTGCGCCGTCCGGTCACACTCGCCGGAGAAAAACATGAGGAGCAACCGGGAATACTACGTGTATGTTTACATTGACCCTCGCAACAACGAGGAGTTCTACTACGGGAAAGGACGGGGCAATCGAAAGTACGCTCACTTGGTGGCACAGGGTGACTCCGAGAAGGTCAAACGGATCAAGGCGATCCAGAAAGAAGGAGAGCGACCGAAGATCAAAGTGATCGCCACGGACCTGACGGCGGAACAAGCTCTGCTGGTGGAGTCTGCGTTTCTCTGGAAACTCGGGAAGAATCTGACGAATGCCGTTGCGGGCGCCTACGCCCGCAACTTCAGGCCACAGAATACGCTGCACAAGGAACTGCCTAGGTTCGACTTCAACCAAGCGATCCATCTGATCAACGTAGGCGAAGGTCGTCATCGGTGCTGGGAGGATTGCGTCCGGTTTGACTTCCTGTCAGCCGGCCAGCAGCGCAAGTACAGCGAGCAACTCGAAGGACTCCAACCCGGAGACATCGCAATCGCCTATCTGAACGGCCACGGCTACGTCGGAGTCGGGATTGTGGAGGAAGGACCGATCCGAATTCGGGACTTCCGCTGGCGCGGCAAGACACTCAGACAGTGTCCCCTCAAACATCCAGACATCTACGACAACTCGGAAGACGAGGACCGGTCAGAGTACCCCGTCAGGATCAAATGGAAAAAAACGGTCACAGCAGATCGTGCCAAGTGGGCACCCCGAAAGGGGCTCTTCACGACGCGCTTGGTTCGAGCATCACTGGCACACCAGACGAAGACTTTGAGGTTCCTGGAGTCTGAATTCGACGTCCGTTTCAAGGACATGATCGGAGAATGAGCGGCGAACCAGCCGGTGGTGGCTACGTCGCTTCGCGCCGAACCACGCGCTGGCCTTCCGCAAGCAAGCTTGCTAAAGTCCATCGCGTGTCCGGTCAACCAGTCCCGTTGGGCAAGGAAAGGAGAACCGGCCATGACCGTGACAAGGACCTCGCCGGGTGCTGGCAGTATTTGGCCCCGCGGCGTGCGGCTTTATGTGTATGACGAAGGACTCTCCCTGATAGACGAATCCAAGGATCGCAGGTTCGACCTTCACGACCACATCTTCCAGGTGTGGCCGGAAGACCATCGAAGAGTTTACCTTGGGATAGAGATAAACAGCGTCAACTGGCCTGTATGGGATGAGAAGACCTTGCGGTGGATCGAAGAGAGGATCGTAGCCGACTTCAGATTCGACGGAGGTGTAACTAAACTTCGGCGGCACACTCGCAAGTTGAGAGGACCGTGTTCCAAGGAGTTCATCTGGCGGGTGGACGTCCGTGACGATGACGGAGAGGAATGAATGAAGCCGACAGCCGACAGCGACAAGACGGCCTACGGACTGGCAAGAGGGTATCTGCCTCGCCTCAACATCGCGGGCGTTACCGATACGCTCGTCGAACGATACCTGAATCCGGCATCGTTGAAACCCCGACCAACGACGAAACAAGGACTATACCTGCGCATTCTTGAGTCGGCGCAGAACGCGAACATGAAAGCGGGCGTGATTGGCGGGTCAATCGGTGGCGTTGGCAAATTGGCCGCCGTACTGGATGACTTTGAGCCGGAGGCCGTCCGGCAGAAATACGGGAATGACTGGCAGAGCATTCTTGATGACATTGTGAAGACAGTCAAACCCCGGGGCCAGATTCGGAGGACTCCGCGAGGCATCTGGCCACACTACTGCCAGACGATCCTTTCGGCTGCCGCCTTCGTGCAGCAATTCGGTACGGCAGACGAGTTCTATAGTTGGGTTGATTTCTTTGACCGGGATGACCGAGCGCGCCCCAGTCTTCCGATGCTCATCAGTCACGAAATCGAAGGCTTCGGATTTGCCCTCTCCTGCGACTTTCTGAAGGAACTCGGCTACGTGGATTTCCCAAAACCAGACGTCCACCTCCGGGACATTTTCACAGCCTTGGGTCTTCTTCCGGACGGAGAAGACGACTATCAGTTGTTCAAGGCAATCGTCCGTGTGGCGCGCAACGCGAACGTGACGCCGTACAACACGGACAAGACTTTCTGGCTCATCGGAAGCGGGTATTTCAGAGACGATCTCCACATCGGGAACAACGGTCGAGTCGGCAACCACAAGCAGGAGTTCATACTGTACGCGAAACCGATACTCGGAAAGATCAAGGGATTATGAAACTCTATGAAATTAACCGCGAGGAACGTCACTTCGAGTTTCTATTTCCCACTGCATTGATTTCCTGCCCGGAATTCAGAAAAGTCATGTTTGCCGATCTTGGTTCACGCGCGTCGCTGTTGCTCAATCCAATGGACTTCGACATTTATGCCGAGGTCGCCATCTTGCGAGACTATTGGAATAAACTTGGCGACCACAACCAGTACACCGCTGAACTGCATGCACGACGCCTTACACAACATGAGAATCCACTCGGCATAACGTGGGACCAAGTGATTGATGTATACAACCGAACCAGAGCAAGACCTGATGCCGGAGCGGATATGATTGCACGACATCTGAAACACATGCCAAAAGCAATTATGAGGGGGTGCTGCTTACCGTGGACCCGCGACTGGTTCACGTCCGGGACACGAACTCTCAACGTTCAACGCCCAACGCTCAACTTTTAACGCGGAGAAATGAACCCTCCACCCTCCACCCTCCACCCTCCACCCTGAACCCTCCACCCTCCACCCTCCACCCTGAACCCTTCCCATCCTGCGCTCAACGGCGCTTGGGCGCGGCGTGGATACAGGCGCCGTGGAGGGCGTGGGCCGATTCCATCCAGGCTTCGGCGAAGGTGGGGTGGGCGTGGATCACGCGGCCCAACTCGGCGGCCGTCCACTCGCCCTTGATCGCCAGTGTGGCTTCGGCAATCAGGTCGGTGGCATGGGGCCCGACGGCCGCGGCGCCCAATAGTCGATCGCTTTGCGCGTCGGCAACCAGTTTCACAAAGCCTTCGCTGTCGCCTGTGGCCAAGGCCCGCCCGAGCGCGGCGAAGGGAAAACGGCCGACGGTCACAGCCCGCTGCGCGGCTTGCGCCTGCTGTTCGGTTAAACCGACCTGGCCAACCTCGGGTGCGGTAAAGATGCAGGAGGGCACCAGCGGATCGAAAGCGCGCCGGGCGTGGCCCAGCGCGTGCTCGACCGCGGCGATGCCTTGCGCGGTGGCGGCATGGGCCAGTTGCGGGCCGCCGTTGACATCGCCAATGGCATAAACCGAGGCGGCCGTCGTGCATCCGAAATCGTCCACCACGATCATGCCCTTATCTGTCAGGGCCACGCCGGCGGCGGCGGGTTCGAGTCCGGCGGTGACCGGGCGGCGGCCCAGCGCCGCCAGTAGCAAATCGGCCCGTAAACTCTCGTCGCCGACCTTTCCGCTGACGCCCGTATCGTCCGCGACGATGCTGGTCAGGGGCGCGCCGGCGAGAATGCGGATGCCCAGCTTTTGCTGCATGTGCCTGCGCAATTCTCTGAGCACATCGGCGTCAAGCATTGAGAGAATGTCGGGCAGCAGTTCGACCACGGTAACCTTGACGCCCAACTGCGCCGCCATGCAGGCGAACTCGCAGCCGATTACACCGCCGCCAAGCACGATCATGCTGGCCGGCAGGCTGGGGCGGTCCAGAAAGGCGCGGCTGTCCACCACCCGCGGATGTTCCGGCAAAAAGCCCGGCATGACGGAGGTGGAGCCGGTGGCGATCACGGTGTGTTTGGTTTCGAGCGTCGTGAGCGTGCCGTCGGCGGCGCGCACTGCTATGCGGTTGCGCGCCTGAAACGAGCCCGTCCCGTCGAAAATCTGCACGCCGTTGGCCTTGAGCAGTTGTTTGACGCCGCCGCGCAGTCTGGCGACGATCTTATCCTTGCGCGCGATCATCGCGGGATAGTCGGCGCGGGTTTCCCCGGCCTGGATTCCATACTCCGCGGCGCGGCCGAGATGGGCGAACAAGTCCGCGCCGGCGATCAACGATTTGGTGGGAATACAACCCCAGTTGAGGCAGGTTCCGCCGATGGCTTCCCGCTCCACGATGGCCGTGCGCGCGCCCAACTGCGCGGCGCGAATGGCCGCGGGATAGCCGCCGGGGCCGGCGCCGATGACGATCAGATCGAACGAGTCCATAGCGAAACATCCTCCAGTTTGGTTTTGATCGCGTTGACGAAACGTGCGGCCATGGCGCCGTCGACCAGGCGGTGATCGGAAGCCAGGGTGATTTTCATGATCGGCCGCACCACCACATTGCCATCGCGCGCCACCGGCGTCGGCAGCGTGCTCGAGACGGCCAGGATGGCGGACTCGCCGGGATTGATGATGGCGGTGAAGTTTTCGACATTCAGCATGCCCATGTTGGATACCGTAAAGGTGCTGCCCGACAGCTCTTCCGGCAGCAGCTTGCCGTCGCGGGCGCGGGCGGCGAGCGCCTTGGCCGCCTGATGCAGTTCCGCCAGTGTCAGTTTTTGCGCGTCGCGAATCACCGGCACCACCAGTCCGTCGGGCCGGCTGGTCGCCAGCCCCAGGTGTACCGAGGCGTGCCAGCGCACGGACTGTCCATCGGTCGAACTGTTGACCTCCGGCGCTTCCTGCAGCGCCATGATGCAGGCTGCGAGAATGAAGTCCGTCACGCTGTAGTCGCTGCCGCGCGCCTTGGCCTCCTGGCGTAACTTCAAAAGATCACCCATGTCCACCGAAACGGTCACATAGAAATGGGGAGTGGTGACGACGCTCTGCGTCAAACGCCGGGCGATGGTCTGGCGCATCAGCGTGAGCGGTTTGGGCCGTTCGGCCAGGGCGCGCTGGATGTCTTCCGTCATGATCCGCCCGCCTTCGCCAGTGCCGGTCACGGAAAGAATATCCACCTTCTGCTGCGCGGCCAGCGCCTTGGCGGCTGGCGAGATGCGCAGTTTGTCATAGCCGCGGGCCTCGAGATGCGCGCGCACATCCTTCTCCACGATCCGCCCGTCCGGTCCGCTGCCGGCGATGCCGGCGGGATCGATGCAGGAGGCGCTTGCCAGGGCGCGGGCGCGCGGCGAAATCAGCAGCCGGCCGGGTTTTAGAGGAACGGCGGTGGCGGCGAGCGGAGCGGCAACGGTCGGGACGGAGCCCGACCCTCCAGAAGACAAAGCATAATCCTTGTTTTCGACTCTGGAGGGGCGACCTCCGTGTCGTCCGCCTGCGCCATGCTCCACGACGGGGTGTGCCGCCGCCGCGGCGACCTCCGGCGCTTTCTCGCCGGGCTTGCCGAGGAAGGCCACAGTGGCGTTGACCGGCGCGGCCTGGCCGGCCGGGACGACGATTTTGATCAAGCGCCCTGCGAAAAAACTTTCGACTTCCAAAACGGCTTTCTCGGTCTCGATCTCGAACAGGATGTCGCCTTTGTTGACGGTTTCGCCAATGCGCTTGCGCCATTTGACGATCGGAGCGACCTCGTCCGATTGTCCAAGCTTCGGCATCAGGATGGGTTGTGCCATTTTATTTACCGGTCTTTCCGATGGGATTTCACGGGTATCGCTTCAGTCTAACAGCCTTCAGCCTATCCAGCTTATTAAAGAATCGCCCGCGCCGCGGCCACGAAATCGGCGGCATTGGGCAGGAAGGCCGACTCCAGCACATGCGATTGCGGGGCGATGGTGTCGCGCGCGCCGACGCGCTGGATCGGGGCGTCGAGCGCATCGAAGGCGTCGTGCTGGATATTGGCGATGACTTCGCCCATGAAGCTGCCGGTGGTCACGCACTGGCTGCCGACGACCACCTTGCCGGTCTTGCGGACCGAACGCAGCACCGTCGCCATGTCCAGCGGAATCAGCGAGCGCAGATCCACGACCTCCGCCTCCACGCCATCCCCGGCCAGTTCGTCGGCGGCCTTGAGCGCGTCCTGCAGGGCGGGGCCCCAGACGACAAAGCTGATATCCTTGCCTTCGCGTTTGACCTCGGCCAGACCCAGCGGGATGGTGAACTCCGGATCCTCCGGCACCTCGCCCTTGGTCATGTAGAGCAACTGCGATTCCACGAAGAGAATCGGATTGTTGTCGCGAATGGCCGTCTTAAGCAGACCCTTGGCGTCCCGCGGCGTCGCCGGATAGACGACATAGAGGCCGGGGATGTGGGCGAAGACCGATTCCAGCGTCTGCGAGTGCTGGCCGCCGTAGCCTTTGCCGCCGCCGACTGAGGCGCGGATGACCATGGCGATTTCGGCCTTGGCGCCGGACATGTAGTGCCACTTGGCGGCCTGGTTGCCGATCGCGTCGCCCGACATCAGGGCGAAGTCCATGTACATCAATTCGATCACGGGGCGCAGTCCCAGCATGGCCGAGCCCACCGCCGTGCTGCAGATCGCCGCTTCCGAGATCGGCGAGTTAAATATCCGCTCGCGTCCGAAGGCTTCCAGCAGCCCTTTGGTGACCTTGAAAGCGCCGCCATATTCGGCCACATCCTCGCCGTAAACCACGACCCGGTTGTCGCGCAGCATTTCCTCCAGGAGCGCCTCCTTGAGCGCGTCCCGGTAGGTGAGCTGCCCGTTGGTGCGCGTAATGGCCGGCTTTTCCCTGACAATCTCGACCTTCTGGAACTCCGCCGGCACGACCGCGGAGGTCAGGTCGCTGTAAAGGTATTTCAACACATCGGCCGGCTTGGGCTCCAGCGCCTTGGCGGCGCGGGCGGCGGCGCGGGCGTTGCGTGCCTGCACCTTTTCGACCAGCGCCTCCACGCCCTTGCGCGTCAGCGCGCGGGCCGCGACGATCTCCCTGGTGTAGCGCTCGAGCGGATCCACCTCTTTCCAGGCCGTCTCCTCCTCTCTGGTGCGATACTCGTTGCGCGGGTCGCTGAGCGAGTGACCGTAATAGCGGTAGGTGCTGAGTTCCAGCAGGCAGGGACCGCGGCCCTCACGGCAGAGCGCGGCGGCGCGCTGCATGGCCTCGCGCACGGCCAGCACGTCCATGCCGTTGACCACCTCGGCATGCATGTTGCGATCGTCGAAGCCGGCCGCGCGGCGCGCCAGAAACTCCACGCCCGCCACCTCGTTGTCGGCGCGGCCGGTCATGCCGTAGTGGTTGTTCTGGATCGCAAAAATCATGGGCAGGCCGTAACTGTGCCCCTTGGCCAGCATGTTGGTGAACTGGTGCTGCGCCGCCCAGTTGAGCGATTCCAGCACCACGCCGTTGGAGTAGGCGCCGTCGCCGGCGAAACTGACCGCGACGCGTCCGTTGCGCAGATAGCGGCAGGCCCAGGCCGCGCCGGTGGCGATCGGCACGCCGCCGCCGACGATGGCGTTGGCGCCCAGGTGGCCGACGCTGAAGTCCGCGATGTGCATGCTGCCGCCGCGGCCTTTGCAATAACCATCCTCCTTGCCGAAAAGTTCCGCCGCCGTACGGAAGATGTGGTCCTCCAGAGCCGCCTCGCAGATTTCCCCAGGCGTCCCCGTGGCATCCGGCACGCGGGAGCGCAGCGCGGCCGCGTTCATCTGGCGGATCGCCACGCAGCCCTTGGCGACGCTGTCGCCGTGTCCGCGGTGGGTGGAGGTGATGTAGTCCTCCGCCGCGATGCCGGAGCAGGCGCCGACGGAACAGGCCTCCTGACCGATCGAGACATGCGTCGGACCGCGATATTCGAAGCCCGCGCAGGCCGGATAGGCGCCGGAGCGCAGTTTGACGATCATCTCCTCGAACTCGCGGACGATCAACATATCCTCCAGCAAATTTACGGCTTCGCGCTTGGTGATGTGCCGGGCCGCCAGTTCGTCCGCCAGCGTGGCCTCGAAGCGGTAGGCCGGGATGCTGCCGCAGGAGATTTTGCGTTTGGTGAAATCCGGACGCAGGTCGTTGAGGTGATTGGGCATGAGCATGTTCCTTGTCGTATGGGTTCGTGGTTAGGCCGTTATGATCGTCACTCCGCGCCGCTGCAAGGCCCGCGCCGTGCGCCGGTCAAGCCCGCGATCGGTCACGATCGCGTGCAGGTCTTCGAGCGAGCCGAAGCGTGCGAAGGAGACTTGCCCGAATTTGCTGCGGTCGGCCAGCAGAATCACCTGGCCGGCATGCTGCATGACCAGCGACTTGGTGTAGGCCTCCAGCGGATCGGTGGTGGTCAGGCCGGCTTCGGGCGTCAGCCCCATGGTTCCCATGAAGGCGCGGTCCACATGCAGATGATCGAGCTGGTGGCGCGTCAAGGGGCCGACGAAGGTCTGGCTCAAACGGCGCAGTTCGCCGCCGACGACGATCAGCGGCGGCCCGCCGCCCGCCATCTCGGCGGCCACGCGCAGGGAATTCGTCACCAGTTTGACGTCCGTCCGTTCGCGCAGCAGCCGCGCCAGCGCCAGCACCGTGCTGCCGCCGTCGAGAAAGAGCGAGTCGCGCGGCTGGACCAGACGCAGCGCCGCGGCGGCGATGGCCTGCTTCTCCGCGGCGGCGAGCGCGGTCTTGTCGTCGAAGCCCGGCTCGTCGAGCCGGCGTTCCACCGCCACCGCACCGCCATGCACGCGGTGCAGTTCGCCGCGCGTTTCCAAATCCCGCAGATCGCGCCGCACGGTGGCGGATGAGGCCCCGAGTTCGGCGCCCAATTCCTCCACACGCACGATCCGCCGCGCGCAGAGGATGCGGCGCAGTTTTGCCAGGCGTTGCGGGGCCAGGTCGCGTGATCGATGATTGCTCATGTATGATCGAATGTGCTCAAGAACGATCAGAGCCTATCATAAACGAACGTTCAGGCAAGCGAAATTATCCGATACGAAGTAACAGGTCAGTGACGTCTCCTGGTAGGGCGGCCTCGCCGAGGCCGCCGCGAAACATCTTGAACCGTCAAGGCTGCGAGGCGTAGGCTCTCGGAGTATCCGTTTGCACGAAATTGTAATCGAAGAAAGACAGGATGATTCGATGAAGCGATTTGTTGGCATTGCTCTGATCGCGCTGGCGGTTGCGGGCGCAGGCCTGGCCGGAGAGATCAAGGTTACCGGCATTCAGACCAGACATCAGAACGGACAGACCTTTGTGACCTGGAAGGATGTGGCCGAGGGTGAGGCCGCGGCCGGTTACCGTTATGCGGTCTACCGTTCCGACAGTCCGATTACCCGGGAAAATCTGGCGCAGGCCGAGGTTTGCGTCACGAACCAGTTATGTAATTCCGGGAAGCTCTTCGGCTACGCCTTTAACATGCCCGATCGGCTCAATCCCGGCAAACCCATGGTCAAGTTTGAGCATGGCGGCAAACCGCTGCCGATGTGGAGCGGGCTCGCGGCGATCACCGTCAAGCAGGACGGCAAAAGCTACTATGCGGTCGTGGCCTCGGGCGAGACCAACGGCCTGAAGAGCGCGCTGGAGCCCGGCGAGAGCGCCACCATCGAGGCGGTAGAGGAAAAGGTCGGCGAGATCCAGCCCATTCTGATCGAGACCTCCAAGGAGCGCACGAATCCATACAGCAAGGAGACAATGATCAGCGGCGCCAAGAATCTGCCGCTGTTCGTGGAACTGCATGCCTCGGGCGGGCAGGGCGCCGACGCCGGTCCCTATGGCGATTCGTATCTTTATTTCTCCCGTCCGGAATGGGGCTATCAGCAGGGAATGCCTGGCATATTCACGGTGCAGGAACGTAAGGCTGGCGGGACGCACTTTATACTTAACAGCCGCGACACGATCGTCAAACCCAACGGCAGCCCCATGGAAACCTACTGGTTTGGCTATGTCTGCGTGCCGCCCTGGTCCAAGGACAATCAGCCGCGCGCTTACAACTTCACCGAAAAGCGCATGCTCTGGGTCATCAACTGGGCGATCGAGAAATACGAGGCCGATCCCAACCGCGTCTATGCCGGCGGCGGCTCCATGGGCGCCTGGGGTTCGAGCACCTTCGCTTTCCGGCACCCGGAACTTTTCGCCGCCATTTATCCGAATCGGCCCCGCACCCAGCAGCATGGCCAGCCGAGCCTGGTCAAGGCCGCCGCCAAGCCCGAGACCGTCTTGATGGACGACGGCAAGACCACCTACTTCGACCGCATGGACATGGTCAAATTCGCCGCCGAGCATCACGAGGATATGCCGTTCTATGCCTGGTGCTGCGGACGCAGGGACGGCTTTGCCAGCTTCAAGGAACAGATTGATCTGGTCAAGGCGCTCACGGCCGGCCACCACGGTTTCGCCTTTTCGTGGAACGACGGCACCCATTCCAACGGCGGCGAGGCCATGCGCAAGGTCCTCAAGTACTACGACCGCGACCGGTTCGCCAAAAACAAGAGCTATCCGGCCTTCGGCAACAGTTCGATCGACGACGACTTCGGCCATGGCGAAGTCGTGGACGGCAAACCAGCCATGGGCGTCAAGGACGGCCAACTCGAGGGCGGGATCAATCTCGGCTTCGGCTGGAAAGATGTCGTTGACGAGGCGGCCAAGTGGTCGGTCACGATCTCCAACGAACTGGCCAAGGCCGAGATGACGGTGGATCTCACCCCGCGCCGCTGCCAGGCCTTCAAGCCCGGAACGGGCGACAAGTTCAAATGGACCAGCAGCGCGGGCGGGAACGGCGAAGTCGCGGCCGATCAGTGGGGCCTCGTGACCGTGGAAAAGGTGAAAATCCTCCCCGGCGCCGCCACCACGCTGACGATTGAGAAATAGTCCGGCGGAAGAAGAAAAAGAAGAGAAGAATGGGAGTTATGGGATGAATGGGAGTAATGAGAATTACGGCGAGCATAACTCCCGTTTTTCCCATAACTCTCATCCCATTCTCCCGCCGCGCGGCGACTACCATACGCTGCTCTCTTTCCAGAAAGCGGAGGTGGTGTATGACATCACCTTCCGCTTTGCGCACAAATTTCTCTCCAAGGGCGATCGAACCGTCGATCAAATGATCCAGTCCGCGCGTTCCGGTAAGAAAAATATCCTGGAGGGCAGCAAGGCCGCGTTGACCTCCAAAGAAACAGAAATCAAGTTGACCAATGTGGCCCGCGCCAGCCTGGAAGAATTGCTGGATGACTTTAAGGACTATCTGCGCGCCCGCGATCTCCAGGTCTGGGCCAAGGATTCCAAGCAGGCGCTGTTTGTGCGGGAACTGGGCCGCAAGACGCCGCAGACTTTCGAGGAGTACCGCGAGTTTGTGGAAACCCGCCCGCCCGAGGTCGTCGCCAATATCGCCATCTGCCTGATCCATCAGACCAACTACCTGATTGACCAGCAGCTTCGCCGCCTGGAACAGGATTTTCTCAAGGATGGCGGCCTGCGCGAGCGCATGACCCAAGCCCGCCTGCAGGCGAGAAAAGTGAATTATGTCGGCAATGAGCCCACCAGCCGCCCAGCATCGTCCAACCGTGAAGCGCCATAACTCCCATTCTTCCCATAACTCCCATTTTTCACTACAAAGGATACCATCGTGAAAGGAGCAACGACGATGAAACTCGATAAGCTCGTGCGCCGCGTGGTTGGCGGGGAGGCGCGGAACTTGCGAGGCTACAACCTGGCCCGCCAGTTGGGCATGAACGCCATTTTTGCGGGACACTATGCCACCGAACGCTTTGGTGTCGGCGCGGTGGGCGAATTACTGCATCGGCGCTTCAAACTGCCGTCACGCTTTGCGGATTTGCGCATACCATATTGATTCTCCATGGCAACAACCCTGGATCATTGGACGGAATGGCGCGCGCGTTGCGCGCTTCTGCTGTGCGGCGAAGCGGCGCGCGCCGCGCTGCCCGCCTTTGTCCAGGTGCGCTTCGCAAAATATCTCCGGCAATACGGCGCCTACCTGGCGGGGGCGGGGGATGGGCGGTTGCCGCTGCCGGCGGAAAAGGACGCCTGGCATCTTTTCGAAACGCACCTGGCCGTGGACGAAACGCGCGACGGACGGGCCTACAAGAGCTGGCTTTTCGATCGCATCGCCGGTTCGCCGGACGATCCGCTGAGCGTGATCCAGGGCGGCGCGACCCTGCTGGCGCGAGAAGTGGTGCGCGAATACCTGCGCCGCGAACAAGCGCCGCCGGGGACGATTTCGATGCAGGCGCCGCTGCTTGAAGGCGAGTCGGACTGGACGCTCGAGGATCTGCTTCCCGATAGCGCGGACCCGGCCGGCGAGGCCGCACGGCGGGAGTACGAGGCGCTGGCTGACGGCGCGGCGGAGGAACTGTTCGAGACGGCCACGCTGCGCGAACGGGTCGCCGTGCTGGCCAAGGATCTGGGCCTTTCCTGCGCCCATCCGTCCGTTTCAACCGCCGCTGGTTGCGGTAAGACTTTGACCGCGCGCGCCTGGCAGACCATGATGCAACGTCTGGCGGCGCACGTTCAAAAATCCTTCGCCGCCGAGGATCGCCAGGGAGTGGCGATTTTGGCGAACCTGACCGTCACGGCGCTCCAAAGCCGCATACGCGCCTGGGCTAAAGTGGAAAAAAAGACCGCCCACCTCTTTGAACTTGAGGAGGCCTTTAGATGAGCGATTTTTCCGGTTGTAAACGGCGGTCAGAAACGGCGGCGGATCGCACACGCCTGCACCAGTGGTTGTGCGAGCGCCGCATAGATGCCGCTTTGGCTGCCGCGCCCGTGGACGAGAGGGCGGAGGCCACGGCACGGGACCGATACGATCAGGAGTCAGCGGCTTACGATTTACCGCCGATTGCGGAGCGTCCCGTGCGTCTGGCGCAGGTGCGGCTGGTGCGGCCGGGCCTGGCGTCGGCGGCGCGCGACCGGCTGCTGTACCTGCTGGTCCTGGGGCGCCCGGCGCGCGGCGTCTGGCTGGCCGCGCCATTCGGACGTTACACGACATCCGCCCTGCCGGGCGAAATCGAACGTCCCGGCGCGCCGCCTGCGTTACGTGTGGTTTGCCTGTGGAACACACGCCGCCTGCCGGACGGCTGGTTGCGGCGGTGTACATTTGCGACGGCGCTTTCGTCCGCGGAACAGCGCACGCTCGCCGCGGCGCTGCGGTTGCTTAAACGCGGTGCGCCGCCGTCGCCGGCTTTGCGTCCTTTTGCCGGTCCGCCGTTGCGTCATCCCCTCGATCCCAGGCACGATTATCTGGAAGAAGAGCGCGAGGCCATGGAGTCGCTGGCGATGAGTGCCGGCCTTGCCGACAACGGGCCGGACGCGCGCCCGTCAGTTAATGACGGAACTTGGACCCGGAACGCGCTTCCGCTGGCGGCCGAGGGGGCGGTAGGTTACGGCAGCGTGCGGTTCTATGACGGTGAAGAGGGCGCCTTTCGCCTGCGGCTTTTGGCGCGTTTTCCGTCCCACACCTGGCTGGCGCAAACGCTCGACCCGCAGGGCGGCGTGACGGCGGCCTGGGATGGCTGGCGGTTGGCCGGCGCGGGCATGCAGTCTGAACCTCTGCGCGGCGGCGAGACGGTGCTGGCGGCGGATTGCGTGGACGCGCCGCTGCAACTCGTCGCCCCCGATGGCCGCACACAGACGCTGACGGAGCGGAAGCGATAAGCGCTTGTATGACAGGAAGCTAAGAGCGTAGAGCGAATAGTGAACAGTGAAGTAATGGTCAGTTGCATAGTGGCAGCTGGCGAAAGACCGGCTAAAGCCGGTACACCAAACGGTATGACTGATTATATCCGCGTTTGGTGTACCGCCTTTAGGCGGGTCCCCCATGCCGCTGACCCATTACACAGTGAACAGTGAACGACGTGGTGGAAAAGTTTCAGTCGGTTTCCTTCGTATCTTTAGGAACGCGAGAATGGCGCATGGATTGTCCGGCGCCGCGCGTTCGCGAGGAGATGAGGAAGATGAGCGCAAACAATATGAACCGGGTGATATTGATGGGCAACCTGACGCGCGATCCGGCGCTGCGTCGTACGCCGACCGGGGCCAGTGTCGCGGATATGGGGCTGGCGGTCTCGGAAAGCTACACCAACAAGGAAGGCGAGCGGGTCGAACAGCCCTGCTTTGTGGATATCGTGGCCTGGAACAAACAGGCCGAGGCTTGCGGGCAATATCTTCAGAAGGGCTCTTCGGTGCTGATCGAGGGACATCTGCACTTAGATCAATGGGAGAGCGACAAGGGCGAAAAGCGCAACCGCCTGCGCGTGCAGGCCGAATGCGTGCATTTCCTGGCACGCACCAAGGGGAGCGGGAAAACCGAAGAAGCCAAGCCCGCCGACACGAACGAAGACCCTTTTGCGCGGGGTACCGCGCAAGCTGTTTAGGCGTTGTTAACAAATATCCTATACAATGCAGCGAAGACGTAAAAGCAATTCATTGACGCAGAGGCGCGAAGGCGCAAAGAGTGCATTCTTGGTTAACCCAAATCATTCCGTTTTCTCTGCGTCTTACCGCCTTTGCGTCAAGGCATAACAGCCTTCAGTCTAAACAACCTTAGAAAACGCCTCGAAAATGTGGAAGCAATAAAACATGAATACATCATCAAACTCGTCCACGCCGGGAACTTCTCCGGCGCCGTCAACGGAAATGCCGCCGGAGCCGCATCGCAACTACGGGCGCCGGCTGACATTTTACCATCCCAACGCCAATGTGACCGGCGCGGCGATCCAGCTCGAACTCAGGCTGAATCGTCCCGGCGAGGATCGCTACGACTGTTTCTTCCTCGAAATGGCGCGGCAGAAGACGCCGCGCGGCGCGGGCGGGCATCCGGCGGCGACATTCGACTGGGCCGCCAAGGTGACGGTGAAACTAGATTTCACCGACATCTGCGAATTCCTGCGCGTACTGGAAGGAAAAACCGAACAGGCGGGCGGACCGCGCGGGATCTATCATGAAGCCGGCGCGGCCAACACGCTGATTGGCCTGCGCCACAGCGCCGAGCCGCCGGGCTATGCGCTCGACATCTCGCGCAAGGAAAAGGTCGGCGAAGTGGTTTTCAAGGGCCACATTCTATTGACCGAGGCCGAGGGTCTAGGCTTACGCTGCGTCTTTCAGAGCGCGCTCTTTTACCTGGTATTTCATGGCAGCCTGGGCGGTGAACGCGATGGCGCGGCGTCCAACGGCTTGACATGACATGGCGGGCTGAGGGTTTGTCGCCCGGCATTTGTGATCGAACTACGCGACGACGATCAGCACGCACATTCCTTATAAGCCGTTTCGTACATTGCCAGAATGTTCTTTAAAGGACAGTCGGGCTGAATGTAGGTGTGGCCGGGGCCGACAATGTACCCGCCGTTCCTGCCGAGCACGCGGAAGTTCTTCAGCACCTCCGCGCGGACCTGCTCCGGCGTGCCGCTGCTGAGGACGGAGATCAAATCGATGCCGCCATAGAAGGTCATCCGGTCGCCAAAATCGCGTTTGAGCCCTTCGACCGCCATGCCGTTGGCGCTGGTCTGGAGCGGTTCCATCAGATCCACGCCGGCCTCGATAATGTCCGGCAGCAGCGCGCGGGTGGAACCGCAGGTGTGCAGCAGCAGTTTCTTGCCGTATTTGTGGACGATTTCGGCATAGCGTCGCAGATAGGGCTGGATGTATTCGCGGAACATGCCGGGAGACATCAGCGGTCCGCTGGTGGTGCAGAAATCGTCGGCAATGTAGTAGATGTCGAACGCATCGCCCGCTTCGCGGCAGAGACGTTCGATGGCGGGGAACATGTAGTCATTGACCTTGCGAATGATGGCCGTGGCGATCTCGGGATCCGCGCCAAGGTCCATCATGAACGCTTCCATGCCGCGCATGTGGGTGGCCTTGAAGTAGCCGGCATGCGAAATGTGGGCGATGATAGCCTTGTCGGGATTGGCGGCCTTGGTCTTGCGAATGGACTCGAAGGAGAGTTCCGAGGGCGTGGGCCAGTCGTAGTTTTCGATTTCCGACACGCTGGTCATGGCCGCCAGCGGGTGATGGCAGTATTCGTTGTAGGTGCCGCCGCTGTAAACCTGAGGCTTGGCGCCGATGCCCCAGAAATCGTATGAAACCTCGCCTTCCTTGCGGATGCGCGGATGGTTGTGGTCGGCGCCGACAAGACGGGTGTCGGCATGCAGGGCATCCCAGACCTGGTCGCGGGTCGAAACCTTGAAATGCCGCATCAGCAGTTCGATGACCTCTTTTTCCGCATCGAAGGTTATCGGCAAACGGTCCGGTGTGCGATGTTCGATGGCGGCCAGCACTCTTTCACGACTGTTCATCAACAATCCTTTCTGAAATAGCCGCCCTTGCCGGAGCAATGCCTGGTTTTAAGGCAGGGCTACTCCACGGTCACGCTTTTTGCCAGGTTTCTTGGTTGATCGATCGGGCATCCACGAATACGGGCGACATGGTAGGCGAAAAGCTGAAGCGCCACAACAACCGTGATTGGCGCCAGACGCGGGGAACTGGGCGGCACGCGGATGATGTCGGTCAACGCCTCTGGCAGCGAGGGGTCGCCGTCGGTGACGACGCTGAGCACCGGCGCCTGGCGTGCGCGGCATTCCTGGATGTTGCTGAAGGTCTTGTCCTTGCCCGGCACGTCGCAGGCCAACGCCAGCACGGGCATGTTTTCGTCCAGCAGCGCGATCGGGCCGTGCTTGAGTTCGGCCGCATGATAACCCTCGGCGTGAATGTAACTGAGCTCCTTGAGCTTCAAAGCGCCTTCCAGCGCCACGGGGTAGAGCGGGCTGCGTCCGATATAAAAGAAGTCGCGCGCGCCGGCGTAACGCGCGGCCAGCGCCGCAATGGCGTCGTTTTGTTTGAGCGTCTCGCGTACGAGTCCGGGGACCGAGCGCACTTCGCGGCATATTTCAAGGCCTTGCTCGCGCGAAAGGCGCCGGCTGCGCCCGAACTTCAGCGCCATCATGAGCAGCACCAGCAACTGGCTGGTGAAGGCCTTGGTCGAGGCCACGCCGATTTCCGGGCCGGCGTGGAGATAAACGCCGCGGCCGGTTTCGCGGGCGATGGTCGAGCCGACGACATTACAAAGGCTCACCACCAGCGCGCCCTTCTGGATCGCCTCGCGCACGGCGGCCAGCGTGTCGGCGGTTTCGCCCGACTGGCTGATCGCGATCACCAGATCGTGGCCGCCGATCAGCGGGTTGCGGTAACGGAATTCGGCGGCCTGTTCGACCTCGACCGGCAGGTCGGCCAGTTCCTCGAAAAAATACCGGCCAACCATACCGGCATGCAGCGAAGTTCCGCAGGCCAGAATCACCACGCGGCGAATACCGGCCATCTCGCGCGGCGTGAACTGCAGTCCCGCGAGGAATGCCGACCCCATCTCTTCGTCGAGCCGGCCGCGCATGGTGTTTTGCAGCGCCTCGGGCTGTTCAAAGATTTCCTTGAGCATGAAATGCGCGTAACCGCCCTTTTCGGCCGCGCTTTCCTCCCAGTCCACGCCGGCCACGGCGCGGGAGACCGTGACGTTGTTGAGGTCGCGAATCTCGGCGCCGGCCGCCGTGACCAGGGCGACATCGTTGTCGTCCAGATATATCACCTGGCGTGTATGGGAGATAATGGCCGAGACATCGCTGGCGACGATCGTTTCGCGCTCGCCGATGCCGATCACCAGCGGACTGCCCTTGCGCGCCACCACCATGGCGCCGGACAGATCGGCGGCCAGGCAGGCGATGCCGTAGGCGCCTTCCACATGTTTGAGCGCGGCGCAGACGGCCTCCACCATGTCGTCTTTGTAAAACTCGCCGATCAGGTGGGCCAGCACCTCGGTGTCGGTTTGCGAGAGAAACTTGTGCCCGCGGCCTTCCAGTTGGCGGCGTAGCGAGGCGTAGTTTTCGATAATGCCGTTATGCACCAGAGCCAGGCGCCCGGACTGATCGGTATGCGGGTGGGCGTTGACTTCCGTGGGCGGGCCGTGTGTCGCCCAGCGGGTGTGGGCGATGCCCAGCGTGGCCCGGTTGAGCAAATCCGCGTCCCAGTCGGCGCGCATGCGCTCGGCCAGCAGATTGACCTTGCCGGCGTTCTTGAGAATCCTCAGCCTCCCGCCATCGCTCAGCGCGATGCCGGCCGAATCGTAGCCGCGGTATTCCAGCCGCCGCAGGCCGTTGATCAGGATTTCCGCGGCGGGACGATGCCCGACATATCCGACAATACCGCACATGTTGAAAATCCCCCGGGGCTCAGTTACCGGCCAGGTCGCGCGCGACAATTTCGCCGGGACGGGTGCAAACGCCGGGCCAGAGTTTGCGGCCCGGGTAAAGGCTGGTGTGAATGCCGGTATGGACCCCATCGCCCACGATCACGCCGAACTTGCGGCGTCCGGTGTCCACCAGGTCCTGGCCCACCGTCGAATGGTGATTGTGGCCGTCGTGGCGCAGGTTGGCGGTGATTGTGCCGGCGCCGAAATTGACCTTTTCGCCCAGGATCGAATCGCCGATGTAACTCAGGTGGCCGACGCTGGTGCGCGCCATCAGGATCGAGTTCTTGATTTCGACCGCCTGGCCGATATGGCAGTCGTCGCCGATGGCCGTGGCCCCACGGAGATAGCAGTTGGGCCCGATCTTGCAACGGGCGCCGATCACGACGTGCCCCTCGATGTAGACGCCCGGCAGCATGCGGGAGCCAGGGCCCAGCGTCAGCAGGCCATCGAGATGGGCATGCGGACTGCACTCGCCCTGAATGTCGCTCGCTTTCAGCGCGCCGATCAGTTCCTCGTTAATGCGCAGCAGATCCCACGGATAGCGGATTATGAAAGAGCCGGCGTCGGCCGCCAGGCGGGCGGCGCCGGGTTCGGCCGCGGCCTTGTGTCGTCCGGTCCAGGCCAGCGGCGTACCGTCGCCGGCCAGCAGCGCGAGCGGCCCGCTGTGCAGCGCCAGCATGGCCAATTGGGCGACGGAAACCCAGGCGTCTCCGCGTTGGAAAAGCGCCGACTTCGCGGTTGCGGCGGCTTCAACGACCATCAGCCCGGTTTGCCGCAAACGGTCCTTTTGGGCGGCGGCCAGCGTTCGGTTGGCCACCATGCACGCGGCCAGCGGCCGTGTGCAGGTCAGCGGCTGCGTCGTCTCCGGCGCGCCCGCGTCGAGCAGTATGGCGTTCACGCTTCCAACTCCTCATGCACGGCCTCGGTCAACCGCGCGATCCAGGTTTTGACCAGCCCTTCATCGCGGGCTTCGACCAGCAGACGGATTTTATTTTCCGTGCCGGAGTAGCGCACGACCAGACGCCCCTGTTGGTCCAGCGCCTTGGTCGCGGCGGCCATCGCGGCTTGCAGTTTCGGCAGTTCTTCCAGCGGGATGCGCGACTTCACGGGCAGGCTCACGAGGGTTTGCGGATATTCCCGCATGCAATCCGCCAGTTTGGCCAGGGTGGCGCCGCTGCGCTTCATCAGGCACAGCACCTGTAGCGCGCTGATGATGCCGTCGCCGGTGGTGGCGTAGCGCATGAAGATCAGATGGCCGGATTTCTCGCCGCCGACATTGTAGCCGCCCAGGCGCATGGCTTCGATCACCTGACGGTCGCCGACGTCGCTGGTGACGACCTTGATATCGTGGGCTTGCAGGGCCTCGTACAACCCCAGGTTGCTCATCGTGGTGCAGACGATCGAGTCTTTCCCCAGTTCGCCGCGTTGCCGGAAGTCGAGCGCCAGCATGGCCAGAATGCGATCGCCGTCCACGATGCGGCCGGCGGCGTCGCAAAAGATCACGCGGTCGGCGTCGCCGTCCAGGGCCACGCCAAGATCGGCATGTTCGCGCAGCACGGCGGCCGCGACGTGATCGGGATGCAAGGCGCCGCAGTTGTTGTTGATGTTGTAGCCGTCGGGTTCGGCGCAGAGCGTGACGACCGTGGCGCCGAGTTCGCGAAAGATCAGCGGCGCGATGTGGTAGGCCGCGCCGTTGGCGCAATCCAGCACCAGCTTGATGCCGTCCAGCCGCGCATCCTGCACCGTGCTCTTGGCGAACTCGATATAACGGCCGCGGGCATCGTCGATGCGATAGGCTTTACCCAACTGATCGGAACGGATGTGCTCGCTGTTAAGGTCGCCGGAGTCGATCAGACGGGTGATCTCGTTTTCGCTGGCGTCCGGCAGTTTGAAACCGTCCGCCCCGAAAATCTTGATGCCGTTGTCGTCGAAGGGATTGTGCGAGGCCGTCAGCATGATGCCGATTTCGGCGGCCATCGAGCGCGTCAGGTGGGCGACGGCCGGGGTGGGCATGGGGCCGACCAGCAGGACGTCCACGCCCATCGAAACCAGCCCGCTCGTGATCGCGGTTTCGAGCATATATCCGGATAGACGCGTGTCCTTGCCGATGATCGCGCGGCGGCTGCCGTGCCCGGCGGCCTTGACGATTTTGCCAAGCGCCTTGCCGAGTTGCAGCGTCAACTCCGGCGTGACGGGATAACGATTGGCCTGCCCGCGAATTCCATCGGTTCCAAATAGTGCTTTCATGGCATCGCCCCTGGATGATTGCGAATATGCGCAGCATAGGCGCTTTGCATGGGACTGGCAACTGTGCCTTGACCACGGATGGAGACCGGACGTACAGTACCGGCACGCATGCATAATCATTCTGAGAACAGATTCGCGCGGCTGACCGGTGTGGCGCTGCTGGTTGCGGCTCTGGCGTCGACGGCCTGCGCCCAGTACGCATCGGACGCGATCAAGCGCGCCGATTCGCGCCGCGTGCCGGGCTTTTGGGTCAAAATAACTTGCGCGACCGCCGCGGCCCAGATGGCCGAGGGGCGGGCGCTGGACGCGCGGGGCCGCTGGCGCGCGGCCGGCCACGCCTACCGCGCCGTCGTCTACGGCTGGCCCGATGCCTCCGAGGCGCCCGTCGCGCAGATGGCCTACGCCCGCACGCTGGAGAAGCGCGGGATGGAACATGACGCCTTTCTGGAATACCAGTATCTGGTGGATTACTACGCCGGTCAGTTTCCGTACGACGAGGTTATGAGCCGCCAGTTGGCGCTGGCCGAACGCGTGCGCGACACGAAACGCATGCAATGGCTTTTTGGCGGGTTCCACGCGCCGGAGCGCGCGCGGCCGATGTTCGAAAAGATCGTCGAGAATGCCCCCGATTGGACCAACGCGCCCTACGCCCAGTTCCAGGTCGGATTGATCCACGAAAAGAGCGACGAATTCGAGGAGGCCATGGCGGCCTACGACGCCGTGCAGAGCCGCTACTACACCGCCGCGCTGGCGCCGGAAGCGGCCTTCCGGCGCGCCTCGTGTCTGGCTTCGCTCAGCGACAACCGGCCCAACGATGAGGCCATCTGCGAGACGGCCCGCCTGGCCCTGCGGCAGTTCTCGCGCGATTTCTCCGCCACCGCCTTCGCCGGCAAGGCGGCCCGCGAAGTCGAACGCCTCGACCTGCGACTGGCCGCCATGGCCTACGAGAAGGCCCATTACTACGACCGGCTGGCGCACCGGCCGGCGGCGGCCATTCCGATTTACGAGGCGTTTTTGAAACGGTTTCCGAGCGATCCTCGGGCGGCAACGGTGCGGACACGCTTGGACGTGTTGCGGAAAGGATGACGCGTATGCGTATGCGGCAAACGGGACGGGGACTGACGGCGCTGTGGCTGTGTGTCTGGCTCTGCGGCGGTTGCACGGGCTATCAACTGGGCACCTCGCTGCCGGCGGGCGTGCGCACGGTCTATGTGCCGATGTTCGAGAACGGCACGGACCAGTCGCGCATCGAGTACGACACCACCAACGCCACGATCCTGGAGTTCGGCAAGGACGGCACGCTCAAGGTCGTGGACCAGAATGTGGCCGACACGGTTCTTAATGTGCGGGTGACAAAGTACAATTTGATCCCCGTGCGTTACGAGTCCCAACGGCTCACCACCACGGAGGAATACCGCCTGGTGCTGACCGCCGAGATGACTTTTAAAACCCTCAAGTCCGGCAAGATCAGCGTCAAACGCACGGGTATCACCGGCGAGACCGTCTTCGCGGTGGCCGGCGATCTCTCGGTCGCCAGCCGCAACGCGCTGCCCGCCGCCGCCAAGGACCTGGGCTACCGCATCGTCCGCGCCGTGGTGGAATACTGGTAAGATGATATAATTCCCGGCGAGGCGATTGACTATGGCAAATACATATACGGCGGTAACCAAGCAGGACGGCGGCTGGTGGATCGGCTGGATCGAAGAGGTCTCCGGCGTTAATTGCCAGGAACGGACGAAGAGCGAGTTGGTTGCCAGCTTGCGTGCCACACTGGCCGAAGCGCTGGAACTCAACCGGCAGGACGCCATTCGGGCGGCCTTGCCGGACTACAGCGAGGAACTGGTTACCGTATGAAACGTACGGAGTTGCTTCGGCATCTCCGGGATTGTGGTTGCGCTTTCATCCGGGAAGGAGGAAGCCACTCATGGTGGGGCAATTCCCAACAAAACCGGCGATCTTCAGTGCCCCGGCATACCGAGATCAACGACAACCTTGCCCGGAAGATATGCAAGGATCTCGGAATCCCATTCGTAAGATGATCGCTCTGAATCATCTCGGTCTATCGGAAGGCAACCGATGAAAAACATCCTGACCGTATTGGCGGGGTTGCTTATTCTCGGCATTGTCGGCGTGATCGCCGTAATTTCCAGAAACCGGGACATTCCCGCCCCAGATACGACAGACCTGATTTTTGAACGGCCCGCGGTGGCGCCGGAGAATAACGCCTACACATATTTTCTCGCGGCAACGAATTCGTTCTACTGGCCGACGAATGCCGCGCTGGTCAATGACTATCTCGACGGCAAACCCTGCGACAGCGCCCTGATTCAGGAGCTTGTCGCCCGGAATGCGGCGACAATTCAAGCGGTCGGGCAAGGCCTGAAATGCGGGGTATGCCTGACACCGGAAGTGACCGGCTTCGACATGCGACTTCCCTATCTTGGGCCTTGGCGGAGCATTGGCGAAGTGATGTCGGCGAAGACCAAACTAGATCGCCTGGCCGGGCGATATGCGGAAGCAACCAGCACCTGCATTTCGCTTTTGCAATTCGGCGACATGACACAGAAAGATGCGGGAAGCCTCATCCACTATCTGGTGGGCGTCGCTGTACTTGGGTTCGGTCTCGAACAAGCGCAGGATCTCGCATGTGACAAAGGCATGTCACAGGAAGAATTGACACGATTATCCGGCGCGCTGGCCATGCTCGGGCCTTTTGATCGCGGTCTGGTTCGTGCGCTCAAGGTGGAATACACGCTAGTCGTCCAAATCGTCGATCAATTTCGCGACGGCAAGTTCGGTTTGGATGAATTGATTGGCCTTGATGGGGAAAAGCCAAAGTCAATGTGGACATCCAAATGGATTCCTGGATACTTCTTTCAGCCAAACACGACCAAACTCGCTTTTGCGAATCTTTATAGGGTCATGATCTCGAATGCACCACTCTGCTATGCCGACATGAAACGGTACGACGTTGAAGCATCCCTGGGGTTGAAAACCGCCAAAGAAACGCTCTTCACTAAACCAAATGCAGCGGGGAGGATTATGTTCGATATTTTTATACCCGCCGTTGACACTCTCCTCGAACGAAAATGCCGAGCGGAATGCAACGTTGCGGCGACACGGCTTATCACCGCCTGCAACGCCTACGCGAAGAAAGAAGGCCGGTTGCCCGACGATCTGCAAGTTCTTGTGCCGGCCTGTCTGGCAGCCATACCAGCCGATCCATATGATGGTAAACCCTTCCGATACTCGCCATCCCTTGGCATCGTCTATTCCGTTGGGATAGATCTAAAAGACTCTGGCGGTTCATCCAAAGTGCCCGTGGAAGCAAAAGACGACACTCCAGCCAAGCGGCGATGGAAAGCCGAAGATGTTGTGTTTGAGATTAAAGCACATCAATAACAGGCAAAGGTCGAAATTAGGAGAATATCATGAGCGATAACGGTAACGATCAAGGTCGCGGGCTGCCGGGCAAACTGGTGGTGACGTTGAAGGCGGGCGGGTACTTGTTTGCGCTGGCGAACGTGGTCTGCGTTGCCATTTTGGCCTGGGCCTATCTCTCGGTGAAACTGGAGCCGAAGACGCTTTCGGTAACGGGCTCCGCCCGCAAGGCGATCGTGTCGGACCTGGTTACATGGAGCGGGACCATCACGGCGAATGATGACGACCTGGTCAAAGCCTACGACACGCTGAAGAGCGAATCGGACAAAGTGAAGGCCTTTGTGGTTGCGGAGGGCATTCCGCCGGCGGACATCACGCTGTCGTCCATCACGACCGTGCGGCACTACAAGAAGGAAGTGGTCAAGACACCGGCGGGATCGGCGGGCGGTTCCCAGGATTCGCCGACCGTTATCACCACGGACAAACTGGACGGCTATACGCTCACGCAGGTTATTTCCGTCAGCGCCACTAACATGGACAAGGTTCCCGTGATCTCGCGCAACGTGACCAGTCTGATCAAGGACGGGGTGCAGATCGATTCCGAGGCGCCGCGTTATCTCTACACAAAACTGTCGGAACTCAAAATCAGCATGCTCGGCGAAGCCACCAAGGACGCCACGGCGCGGGCGGAACAGATCGTGAGCAACGCCAACGGACACCTCGGTAAACTTGTGGAAGCGCGCATGGGTGTGATGCAGATCAATCCGGCCGGCGTGACGGCCACCTCGGCCGAGGGCATGAACGACACTACCTCATACGAGAAGGAAATCACCGCCGTGGTCAGCGCAAGGTACGAAGTCAGGTAGCTCCACCCTGAAGCAATTCATTGACGCAGAGACGCCAAGGCGCGAAGAATACATTTTTTATTTAACTTGAGAGTCATGAGTTCTGACTCATGCGGCTAACCTTAGTCCTTCGGCCCTATCGATGTCAAGATGTTGGCGGATGAATTTCACAAGGGGATTGTTTTTGGACGCAACCCCGAGAAATAGCGGGAGGCTGTGGCGC
>JANYBP010000118.1 GCA_025360745.1 bacterium | reverse complement strand
GACTTTGGAATGCCGTGTGGATGCCGGGGGGCGCGATGTGCTGGTGGCGGTGGTGGATGAGGTCGAGCAAATACGGCCCGTGGCTGAGCGATTGTTGAAGGATGCCTTTGGGGGTGGGGGCGCCGTCCCTGGTTTGGAGGTCTTGGACCGCGCGACTTACGAGACGATTCAGCGCTTGATCGGGCGGGGACTACTGCATCCCGTCGCCGGCGCCCGCCTCCTGCATGGTGGCGAGCCCGCATTGGAGACAGAACGCGTCGTCCGCAAACGGAAATTAGCCGAGGCGCGGAAGACCATGGAGCAGGCGGAGCGAAAACGCCGCATGAGCGATGTCCTGAGGGACGGAGGATTCGGCGTCGAAGCCGTACCGTCATTGCAGGAAGCCGTAGAACTTGCGCTAAAGGCCGTTGTACGCCTGGTTGGGGATGGCGCAATGCCGGAAGAAGGGGACGTCGCGATTTCCGTTTTTAAGGCGTCATGCCACGGCATTCTGCCTGATGCCACGGTGGATACGATAACCCGATTCCGGGCTTTGATAGCATCACCGGAGGCGCCCGGGGAAACCTTGGCGGGCGAATTATTGAAGTCCGGCGCGGCGATTGTCGAGACTGCGCAAAAAGTTCTAGCTCGCGCCGCACTGGAATGAGTGTGTGAAAGCGTTTTATTGCGCCCCGCCGCCGCCTTAATTGGACTCGAAGGAGATTACGCAGGCTTCGCTCTGCTTCCAGTTCAGGGGGAATTTCTGGCTGTCACCCAAGGCGGCGCCGGTCCGTTCGTTTATCGCGTTCCGCACCGGCTTGGAAAACTCGATCGTGACGGGACTCCACGACTCCACGACAGGCATCCACTTTTATGATTGTCATAATGAAGCGATGTGATAGATTGCCGCTTGGTAAGTGCGTTGGAATTTTAATGGTTTTGTACGGGTGAATAGGAGAACTGTCATGAAGCGTTCGAAAATTCGTTGGATCATGGCCGCCGCGGCGGCCGCCATTTTGGGCTCCGGGTTGGTTACGGCGCGCGCGCAGGAGGCTGGCGCGGTCGCCGCGCCTGAAGCGGGCGTCAAGATCGCGACGCCCGCGCCGCACGGGCAGACGGTGGAAACCGGCGACGAACATCCGCTCTATTTCGGGCTGGGTATGGGCTATCTGGACTATGACGGCGGCCAACCGGTGCGCGACGGCTATTTCCCCGCCGTACATGTGGGCTACGACTTTACCGATTGGCTCTCGGTCGAGGCCATGGTGCGCGTACTCCCTGGATTGCGTGGACAGTACCGCGAAGAGAACGGCGTGAAGATCAATAAACTGTGGGAGCAGACCGGCGGTGAAAACGGCGGCGTCACCGGCACCTGGGGCGCCGGTGTGGCGGTGGATGCGCTGTACCATTTTACCCGCTGGGAACGGCTGGATCCTTACCTGGCCGCGGGCGTCGGTTACAACTGGTATAAAGACACCTTCTACGATGCGGCGGCCCTGGTGGAGTTGCGCGTGGGCGGCGGCGTAATGTACCACCTCAACGACGAGTGGGCGCTCCGGCTGGATTACCGCGGCTACCCGGTCGGCAACCAAAACACCTTCAAAGCCAACTCCGAGTTCGAGGCCGGCGTGGTCTGGACCTGGGGCGCGCATACGCCGGCCAAGTTCAGCGTGAGCGGCGGCGCCAAGGACAGCGACGGCGACGGCCTGACCGACGCCGAGGAGGCGGTCATCGGCACCGATCCGTACAATCCCGACACCGACGGCGATGGGCTTTCGGATTACGACGAAGTTCGCGTATACAAGACCAATCCGCTCAACCCCGACACCGATCTTGACGGACTGACGGACGGCGCCGAGGTCTTCACCTATCGCACCAACCCGCTCGATCGCGATACCGACAAGGGCGGCGTGACCGACGGGCACGAGGTGCTGGAAGATCACACCAATCCGCTCAACGGAGCGGACGATCTGATCCTCTACACGCTGATGCTGAACTTCGACTACGACAAGGCCGTGATCAAGCCCGAATTTTTCGGCAAGCTGGGAATCATGGGCAAGGTGCTGGAGCGCGATCCGCTCGCCACTGTGCGCTTTGAGGGACATGCGGACCGCATGAAAAAGTCGCTGAAAGAATACAACCAAAAACTCTCCGAGCGGCGCGCGCAGGCGGTGCTCGATTATCTGGTCCAGAAGTTCAGTCTGCAACGCGACCGCATGACGGCCGTCGGCTACGGGTTCAGCCGTCCGAAGGTCGCCAACGATCCGGCGCTGGGCAATCCGCTCAACCGTCGCGTCGAGGTCTACATCCGTCCTTCGAGCGCTGAAGCGCGGACGCGCCTGCTCGCGCCGGTGGATGGGCATGATGTGCCGACGGCGCTGAACCAGCCGTAACCGGGCGTAAGCGCTGTGAACGACGACCCGGAGCCGCGAGGTTTCGGGTCTTCGTTTTTTGAAAAGACGACTTTCTTAATATCGGGACATTTAACCGCAGCCGATTACAATCATGTCGACTTCAACTAAGCCCGCACAGTCGCCGTGGATCAAGGCCCGTTATCTGGTGGAATATGCCGGGTTGAAGGCCGCGCTGGGTTTGCTGAATACATTGCCGACGACCACCAGTCTGGCGCTGGCGCGCGGGGTGGGGAATCTGGGCTACGTTTTTTGCGGCATGCGCAGGCGGGTATCGATTGAAAATCTGCGGCGCACCGGGGTGGCCGGCGACGCGGCCAGAGCGCGCCAGCTGGCCCGCGCGTCCTTCAGCCACATGACGCAACTTGTCGTGGAGACCATCTGGGCGCGCTACGCGCCGGGTTTCGTCGAAAAACATGTCACGCTGGCGATCCCCGCGGCGACGCGGGACTTGCTCAACGATCGCAAACAGGGGCTGCTTCTGGCCACCGGCCACATCGGCAATTGGGAAGTCGCGGGCCTGGCGGCCGCGCGCCGGAAATCGGTGGTGGGTCTGATGCGTCCCATGAGCAATCCCTATGTGGACGCCATGGTGCAGCGGCTCTTGCCGCCGGGCGGCTTCCGGCTTGTGCCCAAGCACAGTCCCGATATCGGACGTTTTGCGGAATACTTGCGCGAGGGCAGCGTGCTGGCCCTGATGATCGATCAATTTGCCGGCGAGCGCGGTATGTCCGTGCCGTTTTTCGGCCAACCGGCCCAGACGCATACGGCGGTTGCGTTGCTGCACCTCGTCACGCGTGAGCCGCTGGTCTTCGGCTGGTGCCGCCGCACGGGACCGCTGCAATTCGAATTGCGCGCCTCCGAGCCGATCGTCATCGCGCGCACCGGCCACAAGCAGGAGGATGTGCGCGCTGTCCTGACAAGACTCAATTCCGAACTGGAACGCGCCATCGGCGAAGCCCCGGAGCAGTACATGTGGGGCCACCGCCGTTGGAAACCGGTAAAGGCGTCAGTTGGTAGCGGTGAAGAGTGAAGAGTGAACAGTGGCCGCGGCCAGCAGCAACAGGCTGGTCTCCACGATTTCGTTGGTCGCGCCGATCAGGTCTCCGGTAACGCCGCCGAACCTGCGGCGGTAGAAAACGCATAATCCGGCGACCAGCGACGCGGCGATGGCCATGCCTGCCAACGCCAGCGGCTTGCCATGGGAGAGGACTGCGATCAGCGCCGCGGCGATCAATACGGCGGCCAATGCGTGCCGGCACGTGGCGCCTTCAACAAACGGCGCCGCGGTGCCGCCGCTCGCGCGGGCATAGGGCAGGCTGGCCGCGATCACCGCCTGCGCCGTGCGCGCCAGCACGAACACCACGATCACGGCGGCCGTGGCGCCCGCCTCCGCCAGGCGCGCCAAGGCCACGGTTTTCAACAGCAGACTCAGCGCCACGGCCGTGACACCAAAGGCGCCGTTGCACGAGTCCTTCATGATCTCCAGCCGCCGCTCCCGTGTCCGTCCGCCGCCCAGAGCGTCAACCATGTCCGCCAGACCGTCCACATGAATCGCGCGGGTCAGCAGCACATTCGCCAGCACCGCCAGGGCCGCCGCGCCCAGCGGCCAGTGCAGCGGCGTCAAAGCCGCCAACAGGCACGCCAAGAGCGCGCCCAGCAGCGCGCCTACCAGAGGAAACCAGGGTAACGCGTCGGCGAAACGCGCCGCATCGCGGCCTGGACACGGCAGCGCCGTCAGCGTGCGCACGGCCGTGACCCCGGCGCGCAAGGTATTGGTGAACCAGAACATATCGGCACAGCATACTAACGTTTCAGCAATAGTCCAGAACCGGACGAGAACCGGACGAGAGGCGCAAAATCATTTGGGCTCGACGTAGGGTGGGGAATGCGATAAGTACCAACCTTTAAACGCGGTCGGGTGACCTGCCCGGCGTCGGCGGGCAAGCAGGCGATTATGGAGGAGAAAGACCATGCTCGATTTCACAGTTGATGAAAAACTTTGCTCCCATTGCGGCTTGTGCGTGCGCGATTGTCCAGCCCGCATCATCGCCATGGCGGCGGGCGCCCCGCCTCACATTGCGCCGGAACAGGAAGCGGCCTGTCTGCAGTGCCAGCATTGTCTGGCCATCTGTCCCGCGGCGGCGATCGGGATTCTGGGCCGCAAGCCGGCCGATAGCCTGTCGCTTGCGTCAAACAGTTTCCCGACGCTTGAGCGGATGGAACTATTGTTGCGCGGACGGCGCAGTGTGCGGCATTACCGGGACGAAAACGTTGACCCCGCCCTTTTGCGACGGCTGCTGGCCGCGGTGGCCAATGCGCCCAGCGGGGTCAACCGGCGCGAACTGACTTTTACGGTGATCGACGACAAGGATGCCATGCACCGACTGCGGGAAAAGGTTCTGGCGGGACTCGAGACCGCGACCCGTATTCCCGAGCGCTATAGTTATCTGCACGAGGCCGGCAAGGCCTACCGGGAGCAACAGAACGATATTATTTTCCGCACCGCGCCGCATGCGCTGTTCGTGTCCGCTCCGCCCGACGCGCCATGTCCGAATCAGGACATCGCCATCAGCCTGGCATATTTCGAATTACTGGCGCAAAGCGCCGGCCTGGGCACTGTCTGGTGGGGAATCGCGCAAATGGTTTTCATTGTGCTGCCTGATTTGAAGGCGCTGGTTGGCATCCCGCCCAAGCACCTTTTTTACGCCATGCTGTTCGGAATACCGGCCGTAAAATATCCCCGTACCGTGCAGCGCGACAACGCCGCCGTGCTGCGCCGCGCGAAAATCTGAAAGTCGCACACGGTGTTTTTCGGTGGCAACTACTCAAGTTGGGTGGTCGCTTTTTTATGACGCTAATTAACTTACTTGACCGGATGACGATCATGACGTGATCTGGTCAGGATCGAATGAGCGCTACGGCAGGTAGGCCAAGGCCTCGCACGCACTCGCCACGGTCACGCGGGCGTCGCCGACAGCGTGCTCACGCCATACGCCCGGGGTCGCGACCAATTGCAGCGCCCGAGGGCACTGGAGGGCCGGGAGGAATCTCCGCCAGTGCGCCGAAGGCTCCTCGTCGGCCAGTTTGACCTCCACGGGCAGCCACGGTTGCCGGTCACGTACGATGAGGAAGTCGATCTCCTGCTTCTCCTTGTTGCGCAGATAACGGAGTTCAAACATTCCTTCGCCGGTGTCCGTCCACAAGTGGCAGGCCTTCAGGAGGTGGTTGGCGACCAGATTCTCGAAGCGCGCCGCGGATACCGGAACCTCGGCGTAGTCCCACATGTAGATCTTCCCCTCTTTGCGGATGGAGCGCGCGATGGCTTTCTGGTGGGGTTTGATCTCGTGGATGTAGTACAGGTCCTTCAGCAGTGCCGTCCAGCGGCGCACCGTGTCGAAACTTACCTCCAGATCCTCGCGCAGGGATGCCATGCTGAACAGGGATCCGACCCTCTCAGGAAGCAGCGAAGCCAGCATCTCTATCCGTCCCAGTTCCGGGATGCGCGTCAGATCGCGCACGTCCTCCCGGATGACCGTGTCGATGCGGTTGCGGCGCCATAACCTTGACTTCCGTTCGTTCTGCCCCAACAGCGGTTCGGGGAACCCTCCAAACCGCTCCAGCGCCTCGAAGTTCGGGCCCGACGAACGGGATGGTCGCCGGCTTCGCTGGAAGAGCGCCGACAGGACGTCGTCTGGCGGTGGGGCATCAGACGTCTCCATTTCCCCCAGCGTGAAGGGATGCAAGCGAAAATGGAAATAGCGCCCCGTCAGACTGTCGCTGCCTTTCTTGTACACGTTCAAGCGGGCGCTGCCGGTCACCATGATGTCCGCCGGCCTCTGGAGAGTGTCGTAGACTCCCTTGATCGTCCGCTTCCAGCCCTTGGCCTTGTGTATCTCGTCCAGCACGACAAACGGGACGCCGCCTTCCAGCGCGGGAACGATGGCGCTCGGATCCTTCGCCCATTGCCGCCTGAACACAACGTCGTCCCAGTTGCGGTACGCTCCCGAAGGACACCGGGCCAGCATGAGTTTCGCCATGCTGGTCTTGCCGCACTGGCGCGGCCCCGAAACGAAGGCCATTTTATGGCCGGAAAAACAGAGTTGCTCGATCGGAGCTTGAAGATAGCGGGTTTTCATGCCGACTATATTACGACATGATCGTAATTTGGTCAACTATTTTCGTGTTTATCCGTGTTCATCGGCGTCCATCCGCGGTTGTTGTTCCGCGCTTCCCCGCCATGAAGAACACGCAGCGAGCGCCCATTTCCTGAACCGTCCCATCCTTGGCAAGCAATTCAAGGCTCGTCCAGCGCCTTGACGTGCGGGAAATCGCGCGCGGGTGGGGGCGCCGTGGCCGGGGGTGGGGCATTGGATGGGGCGTAGGCGCGCAGAATTCCGGCCGCGGCCGCGTCGGCGTATTCGCGGAAGATGCTGGGTTGCGGCCGGTTTTCGACATCGCGGAGGCCATCGTAATCGCCCAGTTGGATGCGCGCGTAAACGCCGGCGTTGTTTTGATAGTATGGTTCCAGGAAAACGACAGGGCCGCGAAAGAGGCGGTTGGCGGCGAGATTGCGAACTTGAACATAGAGGTTGGTTCCCAGCGGACGTGAAATGTCCGATCCGCCGCAAGGCGGCAGGCCGGTGGCTTCGAAAAAGGTCTGGGAAAGCGCCTCGGCGACCCGGTGTTCGGTATCGTGGCCGCCTTCCAGCAACTTCCTGAAGAGTGCGTGAAGTTGGGCCTCGTCGTTCAGCTCTCCCGGCAGGTAATTGCCGTGGATCAGGAACAGCAGGCGGTTGTCGGGCGTTGACTGGGTGTAGGCGCCGCCGGCGGCATTAAAGTGCAGGCAGAGCGTGAGGTCGGGGCGCCAGGCGTTGACGAGCTCGGCGCGGGCCTGAATTTCGGCCCCGCGGACAAACAGGAACTCGCGCCGTTTGCGGCGGGCATCCAAAAGCGCTCCCTCGCGGAAGAGGTCGGGCAAATGCGCATAGGCCGGATCGGCGGTCAGTTCGGCATCGCGGGCGCGGTAATCATCCGGCCGTTTCGCGGTGGCGGGCGTGAAGTCCGGACAGGTGATGCGCACCTCCGCGCCGGCGATTTCCAGTCGCGCGCGCAGCAGGCGCGCCACGTAACGCGTGAGCGCGGCTTCCTGGACCGGCCAGCCCATGCGGTTGAGCCAGAACCAGCGTTCCTCGACGCGCGCCCATTCGCCGCCGATATGGCCCGGGTCGAGCATGATGCGCAGGCCGCGCAGCGGGGCGTTGCTTGGATTGCCAAGCGCGCGCAGGCCGTCGGGATCCAGAAAACTCCGCGCGGGGCGTGGTGAAGCGTCGTCCGGAACGGCAAAAAATATTTCATCGAGCGGCGCCCCTGTGGCGGCCGCCGCGGCGCTGGCGAAAATGGCCATCGCGCCGGCATGCTCGCGCAGCCGGTCGGCGAGACGACCCTCTGGGGCATAGACGCGTGTCAGGCCGGCGTCGAACTGGGCGCGGGTAACCGAGGATTGATACTCGTCCAGATCCGACCAATCGGGAACCACGGCGAACGCCGGGGCGGCGGCGCAGAGCAATCCGTAGATCAGTTTCAGGCGGTGGTTATGCGGCGTCACGACCGGCGGATCTTACGCCATTTGACGGCGCGGGCGTAAGCAGTATTTTTCATTGATCCGGCCGGAAAATGTTGTAACATAAGGCCGTGAGCACACAGACACGCGATGTGACGCGCGAGGAGCTGGTAATGCTGCGCTTTATCGAGGCGGTGGCCGCGCGGCTGCCTGACGACGATGCGGTGCTGAAAGCACTGGGCGATCTCTATACGCGGGCGGGGTTTTACGCTGAAGGGCTGGATGTGGACAAGCGGCTGTCGGCGTTGTGTCCGGATGAACCGATGGTTTTGTACAACCTGGGATGCAGCCTGGCTCTGACCGGGAATGCGGACGCGGCGCTGGATTCGCTGAGGCGCGCGATCGGTCTGGGTTATGACGACCTGGCATTCATGGCCCGCGACGAGGATTTGCGGTCGCTGCGGGAATTGGCCGAGTTTCGCGCCATGACAGGCAGCGACGAGGCCTGATCCGCGCTCAGCTATTGAAGTTGACAGGCGGGGGGCTGGTCCGGTATTGTTCCGCCTTTCGTTTTGCCCCCATCGTCTATCGGTTAGGACAATAGGTTCTCATCCTATAAAGAGGGGTTCGATTCCCCTTGGGGGTGCCATTGAGGTGGTACATTATGAGTTCTATCCAACGTCGAATATCCTGGCGTACATTGCTTGTGGTGGCGGTCGCGACCTTTATTTTTGTGGTTCTGATCAGCGCCGGTGTGCTTTTCTATCGCGGTTCCGCCGATTCCGTGAGGGCCTTGCGGGACAATCCGGCGGTCGCGTCGTTGCCGGCTCCAGCGGCGCCGCGCGTGGAGCTCAAACCCGATCTGCCGCCTGTGCCTCCCCCCGTGATTGCGCCCGCGCCGTCGGCCCCCGTGAATCCCGCGGCGCCGGCGCCGCTGACGCAGCCGGTGTCGGTCGAAAAGATTCAGGCGGCGGCGGCCAAGTTTAAGCAGGATTTCGGGGCGCGCCCAAAGATTCTGGCGGAGCGGATGAAGGATATGGCGCGCAGCAGCGAGTTCGATGCCAGGGTGGTGCTGGCGCTGGCAGGCGAGGCATGGAGCGATGAAGCCGCCGTGACGGCCCTTGGCCTTGTGAAATTTCCGGCGCTGAAGGATGAGACTTTGAACCTGCTTTGGTCGAAGACCAGAGGCGCTGACAGCGCTGTGGTGTGCGCGGCCTTGAAGAGCTACGGTCAGGTGGCTGGTTCCGAGGCGGCGCCGAAACTGGGCGAGTATATACAGTCCAATTATCGCCGCCCGGACGGTCTTGGAGAGCAGGTATGCGGTGGCGCGGCGGACTCGTTGGCCGAGATTTCCGGCGACGCCTCCCTGGGAGTTTTGTTGAGCGAACTGCGGCGGGTGGATCAGCGCGACTGGATGCCGGACTATGGCTCGCGGGTGGTGACGGCGCTGGGCCGGCACGACCAGTTGAATGCCGGAACCGGCTGGATGCCGAAGACGCGCAAGCCGGAACTGCGTGGCAAGAACAAGGTTCAAATCCGGCGGGCCCTGCTGGAATATGCGGAGCGGTTGCGCGCCAGGCTGCCCGGACCAACCGATCCCAACGGACAACGGTATCTTGAAGAAAAGATCGATGAAGCCGTCAAGCTGGCCACGCCTGACGGCATGCCCCCTTCGTAAGCAACGGCCGCGGCCGTTCGGACGTCAGTCATCCCAGTGTGCGGCATTGCTCTGAATCGTTTCGGAACTTAAGCTCTCCATAATTTGGACTGGCTATATATCTGTATATAGACAAAAGCTGCTTCTGGTCGGGATAATGTTGGGTGTGCCGGTATGCGAGAATATCGGTTGACCTTCATGGCATATAGCAGTATAGTGCCTGAAAGTTTTGAGTCTGTTTTGAGAGCAGGTCAACAGCATGCCGATTTTATCGCTTCCGCTAAAGGTGTCTTCGTGCGTGAAAGAGATCATCTGCGCCCGCGGCATGCAGCCGGGCGACATCCTCCCATCCTACACCGAACTGGTACGGGATCTCGCGGTTTCCTACGTCACGGTCAAACGCGGGCTTGATGACCTGGAGAACGAGGGGGTCATTCAGCGCATTCCTTCGCGTGGCACTTTTGTAACCAGGGCAATCAAGCAGGTGCCGCGCAGCATGAAGCATATTGGCGTGATCTATCCCATGGATCGCCATCTTTTGTTCCATCAGCAGTACCTGGCTGACATCATGACGGGCATTACACAGGATGCCCCGCCTTTCTCCGACATGCACATCTTCTCGTTGCGGGAGGACGGCATGGTGCATGCCGCGCAAATCAACGAATGGGCGATTGATGGTGTGATTTTGCTGGGCGTGGAGAATGACGACTACTTGCGCACCTTTACGAAGTGGGGTACGCCTGGCGTGGTGGTGGATTACTGTTCGCAGGCGGCGCCGCTGGACTATGTGGCGTGCGACAATGCCGCCGCCGTACGGCAGATGGCGGCGCATTTGGCCGCGCTTGGCCATCGCTGCGTAGTCTATCTGGCCGGCCACCCGCAGGCGCTGGAAAGAATTCCCGTCGGCAATCTGCCAGACACGTTCCTGGAACGCGATTCGTCCGACCGGCGCGAACGCCACTCCGCGGGACTACGGGCGCTGCGTGAATGCAACATCCTGACGGAGGACTGGACGCTGCCGCAAGTGAACGCCACCTGGATCTCCGCCGCGGCCGACGAATTGCGCCGGCGGGCGCGTACTCCCGGCTGCCCCACGGCGGTCCTGACCGACAATAACGACATCGCGGTCAGGTTGATGGCCGAGCTGGCGAACCGCGGCATGCGTGTTCCCGAAGATGTCTCGGTATGCGCCGTGGCTTCCGTTGGCGACACGGCCATCGGCGAGCGCCGCTTGACATGTTGTCGCTTCGATTTCGTCGGCATGGGGCGCAAAGCCATCGCGCTTCTGACTGAACGTCACCAGACAAGATGGCTGAAGGAACCGCGCGAGCACCGTATCGGATTCGAGTTCGTGGAAGGACAGACGACGGGGCCGGTCATTCCGCCCTGATGTTATCGAATAGAGATTTGGCGGGGGAGGAAATCATGACATACAGAAGGTCGGCGCTGGCCTCGATATTGGCGTTGTTGTGTTCGATAGGATCGTCGCATGCGGCGGCGCCGGTGGCAGCCAATCAGTCTTGTTCCGTCGTGCAGGGCGGAAATTATTGGATTTGGCTTTCGCTCACGGACGCGGACACGAGCGTCACCAGTACGAGCATGACGGTGGTCGTGGTGTCCGCGCCCACAAATGGCGAGTTGGTATCTTACGGGCAAATCAACGATTTTGGTTTTAAGGGTTATAATAATTACATCCGCTACACCGCAACCAATAGCGGCTACCGCGGCTCCGATTCTTTCACCTGGTATGCCTATGACAACACCGGCGGCACTTCCGACGTGGCCAAGGTAACTGTCGCGATCACCGCGAATAACCCGCCTGTGGCGGATGGCTCATCGGAAATTGTGAACAGTGGTGTGCAGGGCGGGCTATACTTTCCAGTCACGCATGCCGACAGCGGGCAGACGCTCACTTATGAGCTGGTCGCCGCCCCCGCGCATGGCGGAGGATACGTAGACGGGGATTACTTCAATTATACCGCGCAGGATAATTACGCTGGCCCTGATTCGATCGTCTGGCGCGTCAGCGATGGCTACGCATGGTCGGCCCCGGCGACCATGTCGATCACGGTGAATGGGTCGCCTCCGGTGCCGCAAGTGCAGGCGGTGCTGGCCAGGGTCAATACACCGGCAACGATATATCCCTCATTCACTGGCGGAGGGGGTTACACCTGCAGGGTGGTGTATACCAGCGGATATTTGATGGGGCCTTCGCATGGAAGCGTGGTCAGCGTCAATGGCGGCGCCCAATTCGTTTACACCCCGGTGACAAACTTCAGCGGGGGCCCTGTCATTTATACGCCGGCCTCCGACCCGCCCGGCGGCATGGACTATTTCATGTGGTATGTGAGTTATTCGAACGCCGCCGAGGGTGCGCAGAATTCCGCGAAGGTCCCCTGTTATATCAACATCACCGACAGCCCGGCTGTCACAAACGCCGATTGGACGCAGTGGCGTCATGACGAATTGAGATCGCGGCAGACGCCGGTCTGTCTGCCTGCCACACTTTATTTACAGTGGCGGCGCGACGTGCCGACCTCCATCAATCCCTACTCCAGTTATGCTAACGCCGAGTACTGTCGGCCGGTGCAACTGGGGAAGACGCTCTTTGTGAGTCTGGTGGCCAACGACAGCGTGTCGGCCTACGACACCGACACTGGCGCGCAGAAGTGGCGCTACTATGCCGGCGGCGCATTGCGTCGTCCGCCGGTCGCCGTGGCTTTGGCAGGCGGAACTAACGCGGTGATCTTCGGCTGCGACGATGGGTATGTGTACTGCCTGAACGGGGCTGACGGAAGCGAGCTATGGAAGTTTCGCGGCGCGCCGAATTCCAAGAAGGCCATGGGTTTTGGACGGTTGAGTTCGGTTTGGCCGGTCTGGGCCTCGCCTGTCGTTTATCAGGGCAAAGTCTATTTCGTGGCGGGCTTTTTCTCGACCAAGTGTTTGTTCGCATACTGTCTGGACGCCGCGACGGGAGCCGTGCTTTGGAAGAACGATGGACGCATGATGGACGAGGGCTTCATTTCGACGCTAGGGCCGCCGACCATGGCCTTCGATCACAGCCTGATTTACGGAACATCGGGTATCCACAGGCGCTGGGAAATCGATGCCAACAGCGGTGAGGCGCCGCCCGTTCCGAGCGGCCATACCGGCACGGAAGTGGAGTGGGCCCGCTATCACAGTTCCATGATTAAGTTTTTGGTGGACGGGAACGGCATAGGAATGGACGACGGCATGTCGGTCGTGACCGGGAATGGGACGATCACGCCCGCCCAGGCGGCGGCGTTGGGCGTTACCGGTACAATCGGCGACATGCTGGTCGGCGATGGAAAGTTGTTTGTCGCCACCACGCAGGGCGGCATTTACTGTTTTGGGGCAACGGACCGCACGGCGCTGATTTACACTAACGCCGTATCGGCGCTGCCGGTCGTGAACGACAATTGGACCACGAATGTGCAGACCATGTTAAGCCGCGCCGACCTCACGCAGGGACTGGCGCTGGTCTGGGGGGTTGGCAGCGGACGGCTGGTGGAGGAACTGGCGAAACAGGCTCCCGGCCTGATGGTTGTGGCCGCGGACCCCGATCCCGCCAAACTCCGAAACCTGCGCGAGAAGATGGATGCGGCCGGCTGGTCGGGAGCGCGGGTATCGACCCTGTTGGGGAATCCCCTGGAGTGCGGCTTTGCGCCGTATCAGGCGGCCATTATTGCCAGCGAGGATGCAAGCGTGGCAGGCCTCCCTTCGGCGGGCTCAGGGGATGCCTCGAACGGGCTGGCGATGGTTAAGATGCTGTATGGCGCCACGCGTCCGTTTGGCGGCGAAATCTGGCTGCCGACGACCGGCGGAGAACATACGGCGATAGCGGGCTGGGCCACTAATTTCCCGCTGTTCGAAGTTGACCGGGCCGGCGGCTTCACGCAACTTCAGAGAACAGGACTGCCGGACGAAAAACTGACACTCAAGCCGCCATTCCGTCTAATCGCATTCGGCGACATGTCTTCCTCGCTCGACCGCAGTTCATCAGGCCTTCAGAAAGGGATCAAGAACAACAAGGACCTTTACAGCTGGCTGCCGGTGACAGCGGCGGAGCCCGGTTACGAACCTCCTCCGCCGGTTAACAATAATACCAACGCCTATTACGGCTGGGCGATGGGTACGGTGATGTGGAATTCGCTTTATTCGCGCATCGAGAATACTGCTGTTGCCAGACTGCAATTCGCGGGGCTGCATTGCGGCAGTTTCAGCTATTCGACGTTTTCCCGGTATGCGGATCTGATGATGGTAACGGGAAAGATGGCGGGTTTGGACAATGAACCGCAAAACATGTCCGAGTATTGGGGCTCTTTGAATTTCGAGGATCGTGGCAACTGCGGCACCGGCGGCGCCTTTGCCGGCAACGGAATGGTCACTTATTCCGGCTCGCGTACAGGCTGCACCTGCCTCAGGGGCATGCACAACGTGCAAGGCGGATTGGTTTCTGTGGCGGATGAGGAGAACGAGGAAAATTGGATTCAGTACCGCAATACGCGTTCGAATGCGCGGGTGCAGGAGGAGCCGGTCCGGCAGATCGGCGTGAATTTGGGCGCGGTTGGCGACCGTTACTTGATGGACGAGCAAATGCTCTGGACGCACCATCCGGCCGCAACGCGTTATTTCGAAGGGCCGATTCTGCTGCCGGCGAGTTACAAGGGGAATGCCAGGAGCGTATATCATCCCAGCGCGCAAATGGATCAGACGGCGCCGCTTGCGAAAGGCTGGGTTTCCGCCTCGCAGGTGACCGGGATGGATAGCCTGACCATACCCCTGGCGACACCGCTGGTGGCGACGCGCAGCGCAGCGCCACCGACGCTCGATGGCAATCTGGGCGATTTCTGCTGGACGGGGATCTGTACGGAAATCGCGCCGGTCAAGCTGTGGCTTGACGCGATGGGACAGGTTACATCCAATAACTACGTGAAGTTCCGGTACGACGACACGAACCTGTACATTGCCGTCTGCGTGCCGGAGAAGCTGGTGACTTCGCGTTACATCTCGGGTGTCGGCTGGACGGTGCGTCCTGCCCTATATGCGACTTTGACTCTAAACAGCCGGGAGCGCGCCGGGGAGGATGTCAAACTGACCTGCGGTCCCGGCGGGCGGTCTTCGACCGGCATTGATTCCAACCTGTGGCAGTCGGTTTATTCGACCAATGCGGCAACCTTCGCGGCGGAGATTTCCATTCCGTGGTCGGCGCTGGCGGGCGTCGGCCTCTGGAAGGAGCAATTGATCGCTAATGTGGACATTTGCGGCGGTGTGCTGAATGCGGCTCAGCTCACCACCCCGGTGATCTACGGCGGGGTCCAGAGCGGGATCAATTGCTATAGCCCGGTATATCTGGATGCGGCGCGCGGTTCGGTGGTGCAGGCCAAACCGCATACGGTGCGTTTGTACTTTGCCGAGATGGAAGACCAGACGGCGGGCCAGCGAGTGTTCGATGTGAAATTACAGGGAAATACTGCGCTTACGAATCTCGACGTGGCGAGCGAAACCGGCGGTCCGCGCCGTGAATCGATCAAGACCTTCATGAACGTTCAGATCGCCGATAAGCTGGAGATAGCATTTACGAAGAAAGCGGGCGAACCCATGCTGTCCGGCGTGGAGATTGTCGGGACCTACGCGACGAACGCCCCAAACGTTTTGCCGGTGGCACTGGCGGATGCAAGCATGGTGTCGGGTCCCGCGCCGCTGGCGGTGACCTTGAGCGCGCAACGGTCGTACGATGCGGACGGGCAGATCGCGGATTGTGTTTGGGAGACCGGCGACGGACGGCTGGCGCGGGGGGCGACGGTGCAGCATGTCTTTGCCGAGCCCGGCGCCTACAGGGTTAACCTGCTGGTGATTGACAACCGCGGCGCGTCGGCGGCTACGAATATCTATCTGACCGTATCCGCGGGAGTCCCGGCGGCTTTCGTCTGCAGTATCCGTGCGAGCGGCGGGGACTATACGAACCTTTCGACCTGGGAGGCGGCGCTTGAGAGCGATCTGACATCCTCCAGTTCGCGCCTCTTTCAGGTGACGGATGCCGGCGCCTACAGTTCCGCCACGGATGACGGCAAAGCTGTCACTTTTAGCGGCGCCGGAACGGGTCTGTTGAAGCATCTGAATCTTGGAAACCTGGCTTATATTATAGGTTGCGCAAACGCGGCGGGGGGGCAGGTGACAGTTGCGGGCAGCGGTCACAAGTTCAGCGTTGCGGATGCGGGACATCCGGTATACACGGTCGTAGCCGAGGGCTACAACGACTGGACCAACGGAATCAAGGACAACCCTATGATCGCCGGCTGGATCACGGATACCAATCATTGCGTGACCATCCGCGCGGCGGCGGGGCAGGGGCATAGCGGCAAGTTGAAGAATGCCAACGGCAGTTTCACCGGGTTTGCGGTCGGCGCCATCGGTTCGAGCGCGACACCGTACAGCCGTTTCGAGCGAATCATTCAGTTCGCGTCGATCTATAGCAATTTTTATACGGGCGCGGGGGCCTCGGTGAACCGCGTCCTGGTGGTTTCGCCGCATACTTCCGCCGGTTCGCAGGCGATCATCGCCAATTCGGTGCTGGCCGATGTGCTGGGCAGCCCCGGCTTGTTGCTTAATTGCACCGGCAGTTCCTCGTTTTCTGGAAACGTGGGCAACCGCGCGATCAATTGCCTGGCGGCGTTCACCGACCCATCGTATCCGCAAAACTATGCACGCAGCTACTGCGTGTCCGCCAACGGTACGGCCACGAATCTGGATCTCTGGGGCTGCGGCAACGAGGGGAACCTGGCCAATCGCACGGCGAGTTTCGTCAGCACCGCAAATAACGATTACCACCTGACGGCGGCGGACACGGCCGCACGCGGCATGGGCGTGGCTGGGCTGGGCGCGGACATCGACGGCGGGGAAAGGCTTGGGCCCTATTACGATGTGGGAGCGGACCAGGCGGATTCCCCGGGGACCAATCAACCTCCATGGATCGGCATGCAGCCATCATCCATCGCGGTCTACGCGGGCGAGACGGCGGCCTTCAATGTCAAGGCGACTGGCTCTGAGCCGCTGCGATATCGGTGGCGGACGAACGGACTTGCGATCGCGGACGCCACCAACGACACATATACGACCGGCGCGACGGTGTTGAACGACGGCGGCAAACTGTTTCAGGTTGTGGTCTCCAACGATTTCGGATGCATAACCAGCGCGGTGGCAACGCTGACCGTCAACGCCGGCGTGGCGCCTGTAATTACCGCGCAGCCCTCCGATACCACGGTGAACGAACGTGAGTCCGTGACGTTCAGCGTGGCGGCGACCGGTACGGCGCCGCTGAAATACCAGTGGCGGGCGAATGGCGTGGATCTTGCCGGTGGAAACAACGCCTCGTACACGATCGCCGCCGCGACTTTGGCGGACGGCGGTAAAAATTTCAGGGCGGTGGTTTCCAATGCCTACGGCTCTGCCACCAGTGCGGTGGTGGTCCTGACGGTCAACGCCGGCGTGGCGCCTGCCATCACTGTGCACCCGGCCAATGCGATGGTGAACTCGGGCCAGGCGGCAACTTTCGGCGTGACGGCGACGGGCACGGCGCCGCTGAAATACCAGTGGCGGACAAACGGCGTGGATATCATTGGCGGGACGGGCAATTCGTATACAACGTCGGCGACGCGCGCGAGTGAGAACGGCAAGCAGTTCCGGGCGGTGGTTTCCAATCTATACGGCTGCGTCACCAGCGCGGTGGCGACGCTGACGGTGACGGTGGTCAATCAGGCGCCGACCGTGGACGCGGGCACGAACCAGACGATCAGACTGCCGGCGCCGGCGGTTCTGAATGGGACGGTGGGTGACGACGGATTGCCGGGCGGCATCACTAATACGACCTGGAGCAAGGCAAGCGGACCGGGCACGGTGACCTTCAGCCCCAGCGCAACGGTGGAGGATCCAACGGCGAGTTTCACGACAAACGGGGCGTATGTTCTGCAATTGGTGGCGTCGGATGCGGCGCTTAGCTCCACGGCGACGGTCACGATCACGGTCATGGCCGCGCCGGAGGCCGGGGTCAGGACCGTGGCCAACGACGGCAGTGGCGATTACCTGACGATTACGGCGGCGGTGGCGGCGGCTTCGACGGGCGACACGATTCGCGTCATCAAATCTCCGCATACCGAGGCTGGCATTCTGATCAACAAGGCCAACCTGATCAT
>JANYBP010000097.1 GCA_025360745.1 bacterium | reverse complement strand
ACAATAGGCGCCCGTACGTGGCGAGATGCGGCTTCGCCGCAGCCTTTGACGCTTGGCTTGCACACGTCGCACGACTTCTCTGCACGCCTGGTTCGGACTGAGCACCTGAGACAAGAAGTCCCAGAAGGTGCCGGCCTGCGTAAAGACTCGCCGCCGTATGTCCAAAGATTGAAGCGACCGTCGCTCGTCGGCCGGCAAAAGCGGCCCCAGTACGCCAGCAAGGTCACACCCGCTGAGTGCGGCCATGCGCCCATGGAATCGCTCCAAACGGAAACCCATGCCCTGGAACATGACGACCTCCTTGCTCCCTTGACGGGGATAGCTATCAGTATGTATACTGATAGCCGCAACCCAATACAAGGAGAAAGTCATGCCTACGGAAATCGGACAACTTGTCCGGCGGTTCACCGAAAATGTTCAGGAAGCCCGGCCGCAAGGCTACCTACTACAGGGGAGCGTCGTTCGCCGCCACTTGGTGCGTCCTTCCTCAGCCGGCGACAAACGGTACGGACCGTATTACCTGTGGACCCGCAAGATGGCTGGCAAAACCGTCACGATGGCGCTTGCCAAACCCCAAGCCGCCATCATCCGCGAGGCCATCGCCCGCCAGCGCCAACTCGACCGCCGTTTGGCCGCGCTGCGCTCGCTCTCCGAACAGATCATCCTGGCCGTAACCGATGGTGTCTCGGTTAGAAATCGTGCAAAATCAGCGCGTTAACTAAGCGCCATTCAGGCCTGACCCTGCGGCGCCTCGGACCCTGCGGCGCCTCCTAAACAAGGCCTGACCCTGCGGCGCCTCTGCGGCGCCTATGCGGCGCCTGCGGCGCTTTGTGACCCTGCGGCGCTTTGGATCGCGACGGACCGACCACCGCGGACCTCTACTTTTCACCTTTGGACATTGCAAGGGCCGACTCTTGGACACTCTGAGTGTTGACATCACTTTTCTTTGGGATGGGCGTCCCGTCCCACAGGTGGCTGGCGTCCAACGCCCTCATCATCTCGGTATTTATGCGTAGGAAGTCCTCTACTGACACGTCTGTGTAACTCTTAACTGTAAATACCTCTTCAACGCCACTAAGTAGTCCCGCCGCTTGATTTGCTTTTGCTAGCGCACTGTTCGCGCGCTCAAATTTTCCTGTAAGTGCAAACGCTATGTGGATCGCTTGAAAGCAATTCGCTTGCACTGGTAACGGCATGTCAGATCCTTCTGCACTAGACTCATATTGATTTACGACATCGCGCCAAGCGCGGACGTCTATCGCTCCGTCTGCACGTCGGCGAGCCTCAGCAAGATTAAACATGTGCATCAGAATTGTGAATGGGGCTTTGTCGTCATTTTTTGCCGCTTTCAGGCAGATATCGAATGATTCAACAGCTATTTGCGGGAGTGAGGAAGCAAGCGCCAGACAACCCCTCTGGTAATGAATCTTGCCGACCCGATAGAGCGGCATTCTCTTTGATTGCGTAAGTGCCGCATCGCAGAGTTTGATTCCTTCGGCAAAGGCCGTAGAATTACGGTAGTGGATAGACAACCAGGCAAACGATTCGGCGTGAGCCGGGTCCGTCTCGAAAGCCCTTCGCGCAAGCGATACGGCATCAGGTCGTTCCCCAATCGCAAGTTTCAGTTTTGACATGAGGAACAAACCGTCAGCAGTTTGTGCGAAATCATTCTCAATCGCATCATAGAGTTTTACGATTCGAGTCGGATCGCCTGAAGCAATAAACTCGTCTACTTGTGTGGATAGGTAATCCAAGCCGGTGCGGTTATACTGTATCAACTTGGTGAGAAGATCATGATAATCCCTCAGTAGCAGTGTCGGCGTGGCTTCATCCGTAAGAGTGAAAAGCGTTTCATGAAGTGCAGCCGAAGCGTTGTAGTGAATTATCGACTCGAACTTCACGCCAAGTTTATTGGCTGCATTCTCCAATCGACGAGTCAGGAGGCCTTGTGTCTCTTTCGGGAGATTTGGAACTGGTGAGGCGACGTAATGGATCTGCGGAATTCTTTGAAACCCGGACTCGCGGATGGTGTTAGCAACAGCCGCGATTCCGGTTGTGTTTTGCTCGTTCAGGCCAAACACCATTACTACTAAATCGGGTAAGTGCAGGGTGCAGATACCTCCTACGTCCGTCAAACCGGTTCGGGAATCCACGAGTATATAATCTGGGTGGCATTTGTGCGCGATTGCGGCTTTCCAATTTTCGAAGAACGGTTCACCCAGTCCCTTTTCGTACAATTCACCCCAGTCGATCCGGACTCTATCGTGATTGTAATGCGCGTTTTTCGTGCCTGCCGGCATAATCCATAGTTTGCCGCGGACTGGTTTGCCGAGATCGCACGGATGGACATATTGAGAAATGTCCGGTGCCATGCCGGTTTTCGTGAATTCCGTGGCATATTCAACGACACCCGGTTTCCCTACTATGCAACCAAATTCGGCGAAACTGTCCAGCCCTGGTGCTTCGAGGTCGAAGTCGATGAGAACAACATTTCGTCCGGCTTTGACGAGAAGGGCCGCAATGTTGGCAAGCGCCAATGAGCGCCCGACGCCGCCCTTGTATGAATAGAAGGTTATCCAAAACGGTTTCATCGTTCACCCACCAAATGCAACATTCTGTAGTCCTCGAGCAGGATTGGTGATTCGTTTGCCATTGGCCGACAATGGTTGACGGAGCCCTTCTCGCACGTCACTTGCCAGGTCTGGAAAGCGATCCAAGTAGTCAGTCATTTGCAGAATCTGTGGTTTGTGACGCCATTCTCGGTTGCGAAGCCAATCGAATGCCTCGGCAAATTGGGAGATCGTCCGAATGTAGTACCCCATGGAACGGCTTGGGTACTGAGTGCCTTTTTCCCAGCGGTGGTATGTTCTTCCCCCCAGACCAAGAATATCGCTCATCTCTGTTTGGTCGACGCCGAGGGCATTGCGAATTGCACACAGTTCTGCAGGCGTGAGTTGTTCTGACTCCTCGGCTATGGTCTGTTCGATGTATCGACTTGATTCGGGTGGAAAGACCTTTTCGTGGCAATCTGAACATTCGTCCACCCATACGTCTGGGACAGTGAATGACGGTTCTTCAGGGGTCTCTACCCGAAAATCTAGCTGACGTAACGCGAGAATGCCTTTCGCGCAGAAGGGACATGGAGTCCCGTTGAGGCTCTCTGTTGGTTTGGTCTGATTCATTGTGGAAGCCGCCTTGCGGTGGTGTGTTCGTGTGCGTTGACGATAACCCAAACGCCTGTTGTGAGGACCATTTCCACGTAGACCTCCATGTCGTCCAGAATCGTAATGTTCGCTTGCAGGTGGCCATCCATGATGGCTCCTTTTGTGTCTTGGGCAGGCTTTTTGAATATCTTTCGACGTTTACCGATGTGTGATGTGATCGCGTTTCGTATGCCCGTCAGTCCGATTTTCCAGCGGTTAACGTGATACTGTGCGCTGCTTCCAAGGGTTATCTTGTCCCATTTGCATGCCATTTTGACTTTTTCGACCTGCTCTGGATCAGCCTCGGGTGGCAAACCTTCGTCTTGTAACAAATGGCATTCTGTCATTGCCGACGGTTCCTGTCAAGTGCTTATTAGCACTCGTCATGTTTTCGAAATCCATCTTTCTTTCATTCGAATCCCTGCGTCCACGGAAATTCTCAAAGCGATATTACCAAATTCCTCAGTTTATCGAGTTTGGCTCAATTTCCGTTGTCCTTTCACTGTACGAGTCAACTTCTGGCCTTTTTAGCGATCAGGTCCCATTGGGGGCCGGGGGGCATGATGAAGAGGCAGCGGCCGGCGCTGCGGCTTTCCCAGAGGGCGCCGACGAGGCGTTTCTCTTCGGAGTCGGCGCTGGCGTACCAGGCGGTCTCTTTGTCGCCGCCCTTGTACTCGATGACGAGGATGCGGCCGTCCTTCAGGCGGCAGATGAAGTCGGGGTAAAAGTAGTCGGTGGAGGTCTGGAGGCGGAAGGAGCCGGGTTTGCGGGAGAGGTTGCGGACCCAGTATTCGACCTCGGGCAGGGCGTCAATGAATTGGGCGCACTGGAACTCTTCGGTGAGGGTGTGGTCGGCCCTCATGTATCGGAGTTCGCCGGGTTTGGGGCCGTAGTAGTGTTTATTGAAGGCGAAGCCGCTGTCGTCGGTCCAACTCGGTTCGTAGGCGAGAGTGCTGAAGTCGAGGGCGCGTTCGGGCGAAACGGTCAGTCCGGAGGCTGGGAGGAGCCACTGCTGGAAGGCGGAATGGAGTTCCGCCAGGCGGTGGGTCTGGATGGTGGATTCGATCTGGTCGCGCAGGCGGAAGCGGTCCAGGACCAGCATGGCCATATCGGTGAGGCCGCAACGCGCCATGAGGCCGCGGAGGGCCTTGCGCAGGTATTCGGCGGCTTCTTCGCACGGAATGTCGCGGTGACCGATCTTGGCGTCAAGCCACTGGACCAGTTCTTCCATGGTCCAGTCTTCGTGGCGGTCGAAACCCATGGTCTGCTGGCGCAGTTTGCCGATGAAGTCCTCGGCTTCGCCTTCTGCCACCACGGCCATGTCCACCTTGCCGGCGGCGTCGACATCGACTTTGCCAGTTCGCAGGCCGGGGCGGTTGCGCGGGTCGTAGGCGGTCGGCAGGGAGGCGTCCTTCTCGCTCAGGCGCCACTGGTGTTCGATGAGGTGGGTTTTCTCGAATTCGAAGAGCCGACACTGTTCCGTAACGCAGAGCAAGGGCACAAGGAAGGTGAGTTGCTGTTCGTAGGGCGTGGCCGGGCGTGGGGCGCCGTCGCCAAAGGCGCTCTCGATCTGCCGGACCGTCTCGGCGGCTGCGGCGAGTTTCTGGCGCCCCTCGTCGGTGCGGGCGCAGGCGAGGACGCGTTCTTCGTCGGCCTTGGAGAGTGGCACGAAGATGGTCACCTCGCCTTGGTCGGCGCGAACACGAACCTTGCCGGCGAGTTGCGGGGCGTGCGCCTGGAAGGCCTGGAGGTCGAGACCGGCGGGGCCCAGGGTGACGGTCTTGGGTTGCGAGCCGAGCGGCATGAGGGGTTGCGAGGCCGGGATGATGATCGACTGGGCCTCGGCCGGGGTGAAACCGTTTTTGACCAGGGCGTCCTTGAGTTCGGCCAGCACCTGTTCGATGTGGTTGCCTTCGGACAGGGCAAGTGTGTAGCCGCAGTTCAGATATGGGTTGCGTTTGGGTGTGGCGTGCGGCAGTCGCAGGATGCGGCCGACGATCTGTTCAATGGCGGTGGCGGAATGGGTTTCGCGGAGACTGCAAAGGACGTAGGCAAAGGGGCAGTCCCACCCTTCCCTGAGTTTCTCGACGGTGATGATGAAGCGTACCGGGCAGGCCGGGTCGGATATCTGCTTCACGGCCTTGAGTTCGTCCAGTTTGCCGGTCGAGATGCGAATCTCGTCTTTGCTCAGGCCGAATTCGGCGACAAGGCGGTCGCGGAGCGGTTCGCAGGCGTCCACGCGCTCGGCCTGGATTAGGAGGATCGGGCGCAAGTACTCACCGGTGGCCTGGGCCTCTTCGCCGGCCAGGCGCTCGAGATCGGCGCGGAGTGAGATGGCCTCGGCGAGGAGTTGTTCCTGTTGCCCTCGCTGGCGTGTGATCACGCGCAGCGGGAGTTTCACCATGTCTTCCGCTTTGAGTTCGGCGGCGGCGACGCGGTGCAGGACGTTGGACGGGTTGCGCTTGGTGTCCGGGGTGGCGGTGAACTCGATGATGCAGGAGGGCAGGACGTTGGCGAGGGTGGTGAACGAGAGGTCGGTGCGGGCGTTGTGGGCTTCGTCCACGATGACGATGGGGCGGCGCAGGCGGAGGACGTTGATGAGAGAGGTTTTGGGTTTGCCGTCCGGCCCCATATCCAGTTCCGGGTAGCGGTCCGGTGTGACATCGGCCATGTGTTCGGCCATGTGGCTGTTGTCGCCGTCGTAGACCTTGCGGCCCTCGGGGTCGCTGGTGCGGAAGCACTGGATGGTGGAGACGATCACGACGGTGGCGCCGTCGGCCGTGGCGCGTCGCAGACGGAGGGCTTCGTCGATCGTCAAGACCTCGACCGGGCCGGCGCACTCCTGATCCAGCGCGCGGCGGTAGGGGTGGCGCGGATCTCGGAGGGCGTCTGCGGTCTGGTCCAGAATCGTGTTGCTGGGGACCAGCCAGAGGACCATGGCGTGGTCGGCCGGGAGGTAGTGATTCAGGGCGATGCCGACGGTGTAGCAGGCCAGAAGGGTCTTGCCGCCGCCGGTGGGCACCCGGACGCAGACATAGGGCATGCGGGTGAAGTGGGGATCCACCACGTTGATGTACGGCACGGGCCGGCCGTAAACGCGGGCGGTGACGGTCTGGTAGGCTGTTTCCGGGTGGTGTGTGCGCGCGCATTCGGCCAGGAAGTCGCGCAGCGACTCGAGGACGCGCTCCTGGTACTTCTTGAGTTGGATCATGACACGCGCACCTCGTACGGGGTCTGGCGGAAGGTGATGCCCTCGTCGCGGAGGCGGTCGGTGCCAAGTTTGCAGCCGGCGCCGTAGATGATCTTGGGGCCGTCGTGGGGCGGCAGGGATGCCAGAACCGCGCGCGTCAGGACGTTGCCGCCGTTGACGGTGCGGTCGCCCAGAATGCCGTTGTAGAGAAGGTAGACGGCGACGCCGCGGCAGACGCCGATCTTGGGCGAGTTCGGTACACGTTCACGCGGCAGGGGTTCGCCGGTTTCCGTGAAGTAGACGTGGCGGGCCAGGTCACCGAAACTGACCTCTTCCCGAATCTGGCCGCGCTGGTCAAACAGTGGTTCGCCGAGGCGGCAGTAGCGAAAACCGCCGCCAAGACCTTCGATCTTCTCGCCCTTGGTATTGGTATACCCTTCGGCGACGCGTTTGACGCGCTCGGCGGTGACGCCTTGTGCAATCCTTGGTTCCATTTCGATCAGGATAAAGCGACGGTTGCCGGCATCTTCTTGATTTACCTGAAGAACTGAATGACCTGTTGTTCCGGAACCGGCAAAGGAATCTAAAATTACATCGCCTGGCACCGTCGATACTTGGAGGATACGCTTCAGTAATTGAAGCGGTTTCGGCGTAGAGAAATCTTGTGTGTTCTCTCCGAACAAGGCGCGAAGTTCTCTGCGTGAATCTTGATTGTCTCCAGCAAAGTCGCGGGTCCACCATGTTGACGGCACGACACCCTCGGCCACTTCGGACCTGTACTTCTTAATTCGCGGGCGAGTTCTTCTACCACCCCCCCACCATACGCGTCCTTCCTGAACATTCCGCGCGTGCGTTTCCGGATCATAGGCCCATACTCGGTTTCGCGATGGCCATATTTCAGCGTCTGTGTTCGGATGTTTGATGGCGTAGAACAAGTTCGGGCGTTCATCTGCTGTCTTGTTGCATGTGTAGTCTGATGAAGTCCAAGGACCGCGAGGATCATTGTCTGGGTTCGTGTAGCGTGCATTCTGTTCCTCATCTCGCCCGAGGAGATGACGTTGCCAACCCTTGGTATCGTTACGGTCCTTCTTGGCACGGCGAGCGTACACCAATACGTAGTCGTGCATGTCTGACAGGTTGATTGCATCGTTTTGTGGCGACTGTTTCTTCTGCCAGACGATCGTAGCGATAAAATTGTCCTGTCCAAAGACCTCATCCATCATGTAGCGGAGAGACTGCACTTCGTTGTCATCTATGCTGACAAATATGGCGCCATCTTCGCTTAGGAACTGCCGCAGCAACGCCAGTCGGGGGTACATCATGCAGAGCCACTTGTCGTGGCGCGAGAGGTCCTCGGCCTCTTTGCCGACGGCCTTCCCGAGCCATTCGCGGATGAGGGGACTGTTGACGTTGTCGTTATAGACCCAGTTCTCGTTGCCGGTGTTGTAGGGCGGGTCGATGTAGATGCACTTGACCTGGCCGGCGTAGTACGGGAGCAGGGCCTTGAGGGCGAGGAGGTTGTCGCCTTCGACGATGAGGTTGCCGGTGCCGGGGTCGCCGACGGATAGATCGGGAACGTCCTTCAACAGGTGGTATGGCACCTGGTGATGGTGGTTGAGAACGGCCTTTTTTCCGATCCAGTCGAGCGTGGGCATTAAAGTCTTTCAAGGTGGCGCCGCGGTTACGGGCAATTCTTCGTTGGATGCCCGGCGGCAGATGGCAATGAAAGTAGCACGCTGACAACAGCGGGCGCAAGGGGCACGTGAGGAATGCCAGCAATTCTCACTATGGCCACATGAAGTGCGGTCGGGACGGAGCCCGACCCTCCAAAAGCTCGAAAACCCGCCGTTTCGTCGCCTGGAGAGACGACCTCCGTGTCGTCCGGGCCCGAGGAAGCGGCCATAATGCGAATTGCTGAAACGGCCCGGTAATTATAAGATTTTAGATGCGTTCGCCCTGAAAAATGACTTTGACAAGGCCCGCGTCGCCGTGCTTTGATCCAGGCAAATGACGGTGGCGTAATGTTTTCACAAAGATCGGGGTTAACCGCGATGACGACGTTTTTCAGCAAAGCGCGTGTTTTAGTGGCCGGCTTCGTCGCGGCCTTCGGACTGTTGGCGGTCGGCTGCGACGTGGATCTGAGGAGCGATCCCAATGGCGACACCACTTCTTCGACGGATCCCGTGGTGACCGTGCCGGCTTCGCCCGACACGACCGGCGCGGCGGATGCCTTGAAACCCGTTACATCGTCGGCCGACACGACCAGTTCGGTGCTGAATGACGATCCGAATTGCAATCTGGTGCTCAAGTACCAGAGTCACGACATCCCCAATGAAGGACAGGTTCACTATCTGAGCCGCGTCCTGACCTCCGATCCGTTCGGGTCGGCCAATCCGATCTGCGTGCAGTACAACGACGCCCAGCTCGGCGAGGTGACGGTCTGGAAGAACCCGTCGAGCACGGGGCGACGGGTCGATGTGCTGCCCGGCGACCGCGTCATAGACAAGATCGTCGTCTGGTACAACTAGTTTTGTCCGCCTTTTGCGGGGCGGCTTGGACAACTTGGACGGTTTATCTTGACAACCAAAATGGGTGTGATATGGTTTCAGCATGAAAACCATAACCTTGAAAGATATTCCCCGGACGATTCACGCCGCCATCAAGCAACGGGCGAAGCGACATGGGCGCAGTCTCAATAAAGAAGCCCTGGCCTGCCTGGAATCTTTCGTCGCGCCCGCCAGGGTGGATGTCGGCCTTTTGTTGCTCGACATCCGAAACCATCGGGCATCCCTTCCCGGCCGATTGAACGATCGGCTGATCCAAACGGCAAAGGTTCAAGGTCGCCCATGATCGTGGCGGATTCGAATCTCATCGCCTATTTGCTGATCCCGGGCGACAAAAACTCTTTGGCCGATGATGTGCTTCTCAAGGATGCAGATTGGGCCGTGCCCTTGATATGCAGATCGGAGTTGAGGAATATCCTGGCCCTCTATATGCGCCATGAAGGCATGTCGTTATCGCAGGCCAGAAGAACCATGGAAAAGGCCGAAGCCATTTGGAGGAGCAGGGAATTCGCGGTGCCATCCGACGATGTGCTGGAGCTGACATTTCACCACAACATCACCGCCTATGATGGAGAATTTGTCGTGCTTGCCAATCAACTTGGCGTGCTTTTCGTGACATTCGACAAACCAGTGCGCAAGGCCTTTCCAAACGTCGCTATTTCAGCGGAGGATTTCTTGAATCTCCGATGACGGCATTTCGTCGAATTTTTATAAGGAGTCCCTCATGAAAGTTGTGGTTATCGGCGGTGTGGCGGCGGGCATGTCCACGGCGGCGCGTTTGCGGCGGCTGGACGAGCAGGCGTCTATTGTGGTTTTGGAAAAGGGACGTTTCGTCTCCTTCGCCAACTGCGGGCTGCCGTACCATATCGGCGGTGTGATTACGGACCGCGACAGCCTGCTGCTGCAAACGCCCCAAAGCCTCAAGGCCTCGCTGAATCTCGATGTGCGCACGGGCCATACGGCGCTGGCGATCGACCGCGCCGCACGGACGGTGCATGTCGTCGAGTCCCCCAGCGGGCGCGCCTACGACGAGTCGTACGACAAGCTGGTGCTCTGCCCCGGCGCCTCGCCGCTGAAGCCAAAACTGCCCGGCATCGACCACCCGCGCCTCTTTGTGCTGCGCAATGTCGAGGACATGGATCTGATCAAGGCCGTGGTGGATGGAGGCGCGCGCGCCGCCGTGGTGATCGGCGGCGGCTACATCGGCGTCGAGATGGCCGAGAATCTGCGCCAGCGTGGGCTGAAGGTGGACCTGGTCGAGATGCTGGACCAACTCATGCCGCCGCTGGACCGCGAGATGGCGCGCGACCTTGAATCCCACATGCAGTCCCACGGCGTGCGGCTGCATCTGGGAACCGCCGCGGCGGAATTCCGCGACGCGGGCGGGCGGATCGCGGTGGAACTCAAGAACACCGAGAGCATTGTGGCGGACTTCGCGATCCTGGCCGTGGGCGTGCGGCCGGACGCGGCGCTGGCCCAGGCGGCGGGGTTGGAACTGGGACCGCGCGGCGGGATTCGCGTGGACGACCATTTGCGGACATCCGATCCCGACATTTACGCGGCCGGGGACGCGATCGAAGTGCGCGACGCGGTGACCGGCGAAGCGGGCGTGATCCCGCTGGCGGGCCCGGCCAACCGGCAGGGACGTTTGGTGGCCGACAACCTGGCCGGCCGCGATGTGCGCTACAGCGGCACACAGGGGACGGCGGTCGTCAAAGTGTTCGAGATGACCGGCGGATGTACCGGCGCCACGGAGAAAACGCTCAAACGGTTGGGCCGCCCCTACCGCAAGGTCTATCTCCACCCCTCGGGACACGCCGGCTACTATCCCGGCTCGGCGCAGATGCATCTAAAAGTGCTCTTTGCCCCGGACACCGGACGCTTGCTGGGCGCGCAGGCGGTCGGCTACGACGGAATCGACAAACGGCTGGACGTGTTGGCGACGGCTCTGCGCGCGGGGCTGACGGTTGAAGAGCTGGCCGACCTCGAACTGGCCTATGCGCCGCCCTTCGGTTCGGCCAAGGATCCCGTCAACATGGCCGGTTTCATGGCTGGCAACCTGCGCAAAGGCGATGTCGATTTCTGGTATGCGGAAGAGTATCCCGCCCGCACCGATACCGGCACTGTGGTGGATGTGCGCAGTCCCCAGGAATACGAACTTTGGCATATCCCCGGCGCGCTTAACCTGCCGCTGCCGAAGTTGCGCGCCAGTCTCGACCGGATTCCGGCCGAAAAGCCGGTCTTCCTCTACTGCAAAGTCGGTTTTCGCAGCTACCTGGCCTCCCGTATTCTCAAGCAGCGCGGCTTTTCTTCCGTCTCCACGCTGGCCGGCGGCTCGATGACTTTTTCCAGCTGGCATGGCGCGGGCATCGGCGCCGGCAAACCGCCGCCTCCGCTCATGTCTTATGCGGAGGAACCAGCCGCGCCTGTTAGCGCGCCGCCGCCACCCGCGGCCGCCGGCAAACCGCTCGAGGTCCGCTGCACAGGCATGCAATGTCCCGGCCCGATTCGCAAACTCGGCGAAGCCGTGGCGGCGGCGCGGATCGGCGACGAACTGCATGTGGTGGCGGACGATCCGGGTTTTGCCCCCGACGTGACGGCCTGGTGCCGGCGGCACGGCCACGCGCTGCTCTCCGTGCGGCAGGTCGGCCCGCGCGTCGAAGCCCTGCTGCGCAAAGGCGTAGAGAATCCGGAGGAGACGGCAGCGGCCGGCCGGCACGGCGCGCCGGACAAGAAGACCATGGTGGTATTTTCGGGCGACCTCGACAAAGTGCTGGCGGCCTTTATCCTGGCCACCGGGGCGGTGGCGATGGGCGCCGAGGTCACGATGTTCTTCACCTTCTGGGGCTTGAACGCGCTGCGCAAGCCGGGGCGGCAGGCGCCGGGCAAGTCGCTGCTCGACAAAATGTTCGGCGCCATGATGCCGAAAGGCGCGACGTCGCTGGTCTTGTCCAAAATGCACATGCTGGGCCTGGGAACGGCCATGATGAAGCATGTGATGCGGCAGAAGAATGTGGACACACTGCCCGCCCTGATCGCGCAGGCGCGCCAGACGGGCGTCAAGCTGGTCGCCTGCACCATGTCCATGAGCGTGATGGGCCTGCACAAGGAAGAACTGATGGACGGCCTGGATTACGGAGGCGTCGCGGCCTTCTGGGGCGAATCGGAAGGCGCCTCCTCCACGCTGTTCATCTGAAGTCCTACCGCATGAAATACTATGAGTCGGAAATGCCCGCTCCGGATTTCACGGAGTGTTTCAGCCGTCCGGCGGACGGCCGGGAACTGCTGGCGGACATCTTTGTTCCGGGAAAATCCGGCGGCAACGGGGCGGCCGTGGTTTTTATTCATGGCGGCGGATGGTGCGCCGGGGAAAGGCGGTCTTTCCTGTGGCATGCCCACCGTCTTTCGCTGCGCGGATACGTCGCATGCACGATAGACTACCGGCTCACGCCGACGGCGCCTTTCCCGGCGGCGCTGCTGGACTGTCAAGCCGCCGTGAAGTGGCTTCGTCATCAGGCGGCGCGCTTTGGCATTCGCGGCGACCGGATTGGCGCCATGGGCAGTTCCGCGGGAGGACATTTGGCCGCCTGTCTTGGCGTGCTGGATGATGCGGGGGAGCCCGGCTCCGCCAGGGTGAATTGCGTTGTGGATGTTCACGGAGTGCATGACTTCGTTGCGCACCAGGCGGGCGGCGGCAAAATCGCCGAATATATGGAAGCGTTCATCGGCGGACCCGTCTCGGAGAAGCGCGCGCTTTGGATCGAGGCTTCGCCGGCGTTGCATGTGGACCAAAACTCCGCGCCCATGCTGCTCATGCATGACCCTCATGACGATACGGTTCCTTACGAGCAGTCGTTGCTGCTCGCCAAGGCCTTGATGGAAGCCGGACGCCCGATGCAGTTTCTGCCCACGCCGGGTTCCGGTCATGGGTTTGTATATAATCCTCAAAAAACCTGGACCCAAAAAGTCTGGCCCAACGCCATGGCCTGGTTCGACCGGCACTTGCTGGATTCGGAGGGCGACGAAGCGATCGGAGGCGTATGAAGTGCGATCTGACTCACGACCTTGTGCATTCCAACAACGACCACAAGCAGCACCCCGCCGGCCGCTCGCGCTGATCGATTGGGTAGGGCGGCCTCGCCGAGGCCGCCGTGAACGGGATGCAACAAACAGGCGGTTGTGTGTTGAGCGAAGACGGGGCTCTCGGCGAGAGCGCCCTGCCATTTCTGAACAGTATTTGTTATTCCCGAACACCGAACACCGAACACCGAATACTGAACACCGAACACCTGCACCTCAACTCAGCGGATCCCTCACGCCTGCTTCGCGAAACGCGGTGGCGCGTTCTTCGCAGGCGGGGCAGGCGCCGCAGGGGTGGTCGGCGCCGCGATAACAGGTCCAGGTGTGCCCGTAGTCCACGCCCAGTTCCAGTCCGAGCCGCACCAGTTCGGTTTTGCGCATTTCGGCGAAGGGCGCCTGCACGGTCACGGTCGTGCCGCGGTTAAGCGACAGCAGCGCGTTCAGCCGCGCCTGAAAATCGGGGGTGCAGTCCCAGTAGCCGTAGGCGTCCTGCCGCTGGGCGCCGTAGTAGACGGAGCAAACCCCGTGTGCTTCGGCATAGGCGGCGGCGAGCGAAAGCAGGATCAAGTTGCGATGCGGAACATAAGTCAGCGGCTGCCGCCGGGCGTCGTCGTCGAGTTCGGCCAGCACCGGCATGTCCAGCCGCGCATCGGTCAGCGCCGAGGCGCCGGCAATCAGTCCGGAAAAGAAATCCAATTCCACCACGTTATGTTCCAATACCCCGGCCCGCTGCGCCTGCCAGCGGGCGTCGGCGATTTCGCGCGCGTGCCGCTGTCCGTAGCGAAAGGTCAGGGCATAAACCCCGGCGCCCACCTTCTGCCGCACGTAGTGCAGCAGCGTGGTCGAGTCGAGGCCGCCGGAAAGCAGAACGACCGCGGAGTTCATTTAAGGTGTTCGGCGTTCGGTGTTCGGTGTTCGGCGAAGCCGGACAAATTAACCGCCTCGCCAATAAACCCGCGAAAATCCGGGGCTGGAAGAATCAGGTTGCCAACACAAACGTTTTGGCCTACCGTTTCCCGTGTCGCAGAAGCTGGCATCGTCAACTCCGTATCGGTCGTGAGTAGGCGCTACCCTGCATGGCGAGCGGCTTTAAGTCAAGCGGGATTGCGTATTCAAAATCCTCGCCTAAGGACGTTGTGACCATGTTGCTGCCAAGTCTTTCGCCCTACGCCCACGCGGCGACGGAGGCCCGTCGCCCTCCAAGGACGTCATCGAGACTTGCTAGAGGATTCTTTTGGAGGGCGGCAGGCCTCTGCCGCCGCGTGGGCGCAAGGCGAAATGCTTATGGATGGAATGTCGGAACGACGTTAGGCGAGGATTTGGGCGTATCCCCTGGCGCTGATTAAGAAAAATGCCGGCGATCAACCAGATTGTGGCGGGATTTACCCGCGGCGATGCGATCAGTCAGGAAGCGCTGGCCCTGCAACGGCTCTTCGCCTCGTGGGGCTGCGACGGCGGAATTTTTTGCGAGCGGCGGCGGGTGCTGCCGGAACTGCGCGGCGCGGTGCGCGACCTGGACGAGGCGCAAGCCGTCTGCGGAGCGGATTCGATCGCCTTGCTGCATCTTTCCATCGGTTCGCCCTGCAACGCCGCCTTCGCGAAACTGGCGGCGCGCAAGGCGATCCTCTACCACAACATGACCCCGCCGGCCTATTTCCGGGCCGTGCAGCCGGCCACGGCTTCGCTGCTCGAAGTGGGACGACAGCAACTGGCGGCGCTGGCGGGCGTGGCCGAGGTGAACCTGGCCGTGAGCCGCTACAATGCCGGCGAGTTGGAGGCGGCGGGCTACCGTGACGTGGGCGTGGCGCCGCTGGTGGTGGACTGGTCGCGCTACGATGTGCCGCCGGACCGGGCGCTGCTGCGCGAACTGGACGATGGGCGCGTCAAGATTCTCTTCGTGGGCCGCGGCGCGCCGAACAAGCGCATTGACGATCTGCTACAGGCTGTGGCGACGCTGCGGCACGGCATCGAGCCGCGGGCGCGGCTGATTCACGTCGGATCCTACGCCGGCGCCGAACGCTACCGCATGGTGCTGGAGGCGCGGGCGCGCGAATTGGGCATGCGCGACAGCCTTTTTCTCGGCGCCGTTCCGCAGGCTTCGCTGAATGCCTGCTATCGCGCGGCGCAGGTGTTCCTCTGCATGAGCGAACACGAGGGCTTTTGTGTTCCGCTGCTGGAGGCCATGCGCTTCGACCTGCCCGTGGCCGCGCGCGCCTGCGCGGCCGTGCCGGAGACGCTGGACGGCGCGGGCGTGCTCTTCGCGAACGCCGACTATCCGCTGATCGCCGAAACGCTGGCGCGCCTGGCGCGGCCCGGCGAATTGCGCGACGGCGTGCTGGCGGCGCAGCGCGCGCGCCTGGCGCGCTACCAGGCCCGCGACCTGGGCGCGGAACTGCGCCGGCTGATGGCGCCGATCATCTAATATGGTGTCATTGCTGTGGATCGCGAACCATGGCCTGTGCCATTGGTCATTGGGGACAGGCGAACTGTTGGAAGAACGCGCGGAAGAACGCGGGAAACCTGCAACTGACCGTATGCTGCGATAATTTGCCTGTCCCCTGCGATAGCCCCCGGCCGACAGTGTTATTGAGCCTGACTCATACAGAAACAAACCCACATGAATGAAGGGAACGCTATCGTTCAGGTCGGCAACCGTCAAGCGCGCAAAATGCTTGTCTAACTGTGAAATGGTTTAAGAGCGCAGCAGGGTACGTCGCGACATTTCATTCAGGCACTCCCCGCCCATGCGGCGTTTTGCCGCATCGCGGGACAAGGCGGAGGCGAAGCGTTGAATGGCCTTTGCCGCCGTCTTGTACTGTGCATGAGCCTTCGTCCCCTTGCGTTAAATCTTCCGCTTTTTCCGGCCTGTCGCGAAGTTTTTCGCTGGCATGGCGGACCGAATCCATTCGCGCAAGCGGGACGCTTGCGCCACGAAGCGGCGACCTGCGGCACTGAACGTGCTGACAATGTGTTCGTAATCAGCCTTCGTAAAGCGATCCCAGCGCCAGCAGAGCATAGAAGGCATACTCGCAGTCGGTCAGCGGGTCGGCGGGGTGTCCCCGGAATCCACCGTTGTCGTCCCAGAGCGATTCCACGAAATCGAGATGCGGCTCGATGCGCGCGGGTGGTAGATCCGCCGCGCGCAAAGCGTGCAGGGCCGTGGCGGTGGAGAGCAGGTCCGGTCCGGGCGCGCGCGTGGAGGCGAGAAAGCCGCCCGCCGGGCACTCGCAGTCCCGCAGCGCGGCCGCGGCCCGCGGGTCGCCGGCAAGTTCGAGCCATTTCCGCAGCAGCATCGCGGCGGCGGTGACGGTGGTGGTCCCGCCGGGCATCTCCGCGGCATTGGCGTAGCCGCCGTCGCCGGCGCGTAAAGCCTCCAGGCTGTCGCGCAGCGCCTCCGGCCGCGGCATGCCGCCGCCGGTTTCCGCGTAAGCCAGGAAGGCCAAAAAAGCTCCGTAGACCGTGCCGTGTGCGGCGCCGGGCGTAGCGGCATGATAGCCGCCGTCGGCGCTGCGGTAGGCTTCCAGACGCGGCAGCAACTTGCGGGCGCGGCGGGACGAAAACGGATATGGCATGGCGGCCCAGCAGCGGGCCAGGCTGGCGCTGTGCACGAAATCCAGTTGCGCGCCGTCGCCGAAACTCTCCAGATAGCGCCGCACGGGCGCGGTCGGCGGCGGACGCTTCAACGCCGCCAGGCAGGCGCCTCCGAAAAGCGTGTAGTAGAGGTCGCTGTCCGCCGCGCGGCCGCGGAATCCTCCGTCCGGCCGGATCTGGCGCCGTAGATAATCTTCAAGGTCGGTTATGTCGCCGGCCTCCATAAAGCGGATCGCGCGCGCGGCCGTCCTGACCAGCTCCGGCGTGCGGCTCATGGCGCCGGCGTAGGCGCCAGGATTTTGGCGGCGACACGATAAAGCAGACTTTTCAGCGTGGCCTGCCGCAGCGGGCGCAACGAGCGGAGGGCGCGATCCTCGTATTGCAGAAGCATTTTGCGGGCTCGCTGCTCGGCCTTCCGGCTGCGCCCGGAAATTTCTGCGCAGACGCTCCGGCCGCGTCCGGGCGTCACCGTCTGGGCGCCCGCCTCACCGCCGGCCTGATCCTCGCGCGCCAGCGCCAGCAGCAGGGAGGGCGGATTCGGCGCGTCGGGCCGCTTCGTATTATGATCCGCGACCGCATCCTCCAGGTCGTCGCGAATCTGGTAGGCGATACCCAGGGCATCGCTGAAGGCTGTCAGCACGGCGCGCGTGTCATGGTCCGCGCCCGCGCAGATCGCGCCCAGTTGCAGGGCGACATCGTAGGCGGGCGCGGTCTTGCGGCGGAGAATTTCCAGCACGGCTTCCACGGTGACGCCTTCGGGATTACCCCGCAGCAGCAGTTCTTCGCCCTGTCCGAGGCACAGCGTCCGGTGCCCCTCGGCGGCCACGGCGAGCATCTGACGCACCTGCTCCGCGGATGCGCCGGAGGCGGCGATCAAGCGGTAGCCCTCGCCGATCAGCAGGTCGCCAATATTGATCGCGACCGCCAGGCCGTGCCGCCGGTGCAGGGTCGGCGCGTCGTAACGGAAGTCGTCGCCATCCTCGATGTCGTCGTGAACGAGCGATGCCTTGTGAAAGCACTCCACGGCCACCGCCACCTTTTTCAGCATCTCCGGGGAAGCGGATGCCGGATCGGTCAGGGCCTTGAAAACGCAGACCGCCAGAGCGGGACGCCAGCGCTTGCCGCCCTTGAGCATCCATTCGAGCGCCATGGCCTCGGTGCCGCTGCCCGACAGGTTCAGCAATCCGTTCAGGGCGCCGGGCTCGAACCAGCCGCTTACCTCGCGGCGCAAGGCGCGCATGTCCATCCGGACGGCGGCGGGCCGCGCATCGCTACGCAGGCGCAAGAGTTCCTCGATCCAGTCGGCATCCGCCTCCGTGTCCACGCAGCCATTGCGCAGCAGCGGCACCGCCATGGCCGGCACGGAGTGGGCAATCAGCGGATTGAACAATTTTTCGAGGGATTCCAGGCAACTCACGCCGACGACGGCGTCGGCCCCGCCCGCCGAGAGCAGCGCGGAGACGGCGGTCGTGCCTTCCGATACCAGCACGGCGTAGCCCAACCGCTCGGCCTCCTTCTGGATGCCGCAGATCGCGCAGCGGCCGCAGGCCTCGCACAACAGCCCCAGCGAATCGCTCTCCGCGGGGCAGGCGGCGCTCGACCTCAAACATTGCGGCAGAATCAGCACCCGGCGTTCGAAGGGCGTCGCGGTCAGCGTGTCGCGCCAGACCTCGTTGCCCACCAGCACCGTCACGAAGCCGCGGAAGGCGGAATCGATGCGCGCCTCCCGCAGCAACTGGTCGGCATGCGCCTCGATCTCGTCCAGGGCCAACGGCGGCACCATCGTCTGTCCCGCGCAATAAGCCCGCACGGCGCGACGGATCGCATCCCGCGCGGATTTGTCCGCGGGGACGGCGTGGTTTTGCGGTTTGTTTAAAGACGATTGCATAAGGATTCAGTGAACCGACAAAATATTTTGCTTAATCGAAAATCTTCACCCCCCTGAACCCTTGCCCCCTGAACCCCGAACCCTGCCCCCTATCTTCACCCATAAGCCCCGAACCCGAAGAACCAGTGTTTTTTGGCGAACCGGTAGGCGGCATTTTTTTCGGGGATTTCCATTCCCGGCACATGGTGGCTGGTATGCGGACGCATCGCCTCCAACTCCTTATATCCCGTCTCTCTGCCGCTCGTATCGCGGGCGGTGTGCTGGATCAGAAACTCGCGCAGCAGATCGGGACGCTCCATGATCACGCAGCCGTTTGTCGTCCGGCGCGCGAAGGCCCGGAAGGATTGTAGAAAGCCCGGCTTGCCGAAGATCTCCTCCAGCGGCCGGCCGTCGCGGATGTTGTCGCGCGCGAATTGCAGGGGCGGGCAGGGCTCGATGTCGCCGCCGGGTCCGATATGATGCGCCATGCCGACCGCCGCCGGACAGAGGGCCTGGCCGGCATGATCCCAATAGGCGTCCACAATCATCAAGGGCGCGCGGCGGCGGATCTCGACGATGAAGCGGCGCAGTTCGACGATCTGCGCGGGCGATAAGGCCAGTTCCGGCGCCGGCCGCGGCCCGACCGGACGGTAGATGTAGTACCAGAGATAGTGGACGCCGCGCCGCGTCAGATCCTGCACGAAAGCCTCCGATGCCAGATCGCGCAGGTTGGAACGGCAGACGCTGGTGGCGGCGCCGATCACCAGCCGGTTCCTGCGGCAGCACTCCAGCCCGGCCATGGTGCGGGCATAGACATCGCGCCCGCCGCGCCGCTCGTCGCTGACATCCTCCAGCCCCTCGATGCTGATCAGCGGGCTGATGTTGCCGATCCGCCGCATTTCCCCGGCGACTTCGTCCGTGATCAGCGTGCCGTTGGTAAAGAGCAGGAAATAGCATTCCGGATGCCGTTCGAAAACCTGGAAGAGTCCCTTGTGCAGCAGCGGCTCGCCGCCCAGGATCCCGAAAAAGAAGGAGCCGTTGCGTTTGCAGCTTTCGATCAGCGAATCGAGCGCGGCGCTGTCGAGTTCCCGGCCGGGCGAACAGGGTGTGACCCAGCAGCCCTGACAGGACAGATTGCACTGATCGGTGACGGAGATGAAGAGAAAGGCCGGGAAAAAGCCGCCGTGCTTGAGCCGTTTCTGGAAGCGCTCGACCGCGCGCATGCCCTTCCAGCCGAAGTTCCACATGAACTTCCAGAGCGCCCGCTTGTCGGGTTCCGTCAAAAGGCGCTGCATGAATTTTGCGGACATGGTCGGCTACTCGTCAAGGCCTGCGGTGGCGGGGCTGCTGAGGCCGACGACGGCTTTGATGCTGTCTTTCCATTTGATTTTGGAGTCATGGCGGTGGCGTCGGTAAAGGGCGCGGATGGCGGTGTCGGTTTGGGTTGCCATGAGGGCCTCGCCGTGGCGGACGGCCTCGGGGTCGCGGGGGCAGTTTAAAGGAAGGATGTTCCGTAGGCGGTTGATCTTTCCGAGCCAGATCGAATCGGTGACGTACGGGTGGACGGCGGTAATCAGGGCGTCGGGATTGTCGTCGAGCACGGGTTCGCCGGAGACGCTGGTTTGGAAGTCGCTGAGATTTGCCGTCTTGAGACTGGCGAGACGGTCATGGAAGTTTGGTGCACCCGGTTCCCAGTAGGACAGGACGGCATCATCGGTCGAGCCGATCGAGAAACGGAAAACAATCTGCGCGCGGTACGGTTTAAGTTCCTCGCAAAGACGGTTGACACAGGTTGCGTGCGGTTTGGAGACGATCAGGAGGTCGTTGCCAGCGGCGAGCATGCGGGTTAGCACCGTGATGCAGGCGTCGATGTTGTGGGGCGTTATGTCGTGGGCGGTCGGGAACATGATCCGGCCAGTGCGCCTGGTGAAAGTGCGGTCGAGGTCATGCTGGCGGAGGCGGGGTTTGCTCCATGACTCCGCGTCGGCCCGTTTGAAGCGGATGGCCATGGTTTTGGCGTAGCAGTAACGGCAGTCGTGCTCACAACCGTCCTGGATGTTGACGTTGCTCGCCGCCCATTCCTGGGTGCCGTGAGGCGCCCTCTTTGCCGGGCATGTGGCCGTTGTCATCGTGGTTCCTTCAGGGGTGTGTGCGCGCATATTATGCCTCATTTCTTGCCGCCGCGTCGAGCGGCGCCATGATCCGGACCAGGGTTTCCGCGACTGCCGGCAGGAATGGACGTTGTGGTTGGCGGTCCTCGTTGTAGAGCAAGGAGAGTGGAACAGTAACGTGTTGCAGGGCGGGATGTTCGATCTTCTGAAAGCCCATGGCGCGCATGTCGCGGTCCGCGATCGTTGGCAGGAAAGCGGCCAATTTACGGCCACGCAGGGCGGTTTCGGTCTGCCGGAAGGTGGAGAGTGTGGCCGCCAGGTGAACGGCGATCCCCGCGTTCTTCATGTCGGCTACCGCCGCGGCCGCCGGCTGGCGCATGTCCCGGAGGGCGATCCATGGGACGCGTGAGAGTAACCTGGCGCGTGCCTGGGGACTGGTTGACCGGAGCCAATCGCTGTGAATGTAGAGTGTGAATGTGAGCGTGGCCAGGGTACGGGCCTGGGCGGGGAAGCTCGCGGCGGCCACGGCAGATTCCTCGACAATGGCGTAATCGAGGCGTCCGTCCTGAAGTGCCAGCAGCGCGTCGTGCTGATTGGCGTAGTTGGTGAGATCGAGCGTGGTCTTGAGCGCGGCGGTCAGCGCCGGCAGGTGGGCGCCGACGATCCACTGCATGACGGTTTCACCTCCACCGATGTCGATGTGAGACGGAATTTCGTTGAACTCCCGGCATTCGTCCAGACGGCGGAAGATGTCGTTCGTGGCGGCGAACAGCGCCCGGCCCTGCGCGGTGAGACCGGCCATGCGCTTCCCCGAACGGGTGCGGCCGAGTGTCCGGGCGAACAATGGGGATTCGAAATACCGCTCCAATTCGGCGATGTCGCGGCTGTAGGAGGGCTGTTTGCGGTGCGTATCCTCCACCGCCTGGGCAATGGAACCCGCCTGCGCCACCTCGCAAAAACTGCGGAGGCGCTCCAAAGATAGACCCTTCCTGGTGAAAACTGAATCAAACATAACACTATGGTTATTAGTATATACGCTTTTTGTATTATACAACAAGATAATTCGCGCGTAGCGTGTACCGTGTTGGGCAACGCTACGAGGTCGGCATTCGCACATGGCGAACAGGATGCAGGAGGCAGGCGGCGTGAAGCAGGACGACGGCGAGTTGCTGAAGTTGGCGGCGGGTGCGATGCTCAAGGAGCACCTCGATGCCTACGTGATAGTTGGATACACCGCCAACGGGCACACGCGGATTGTTGCGGCCGATTTTGGGAAGGACCCCTCATGCGGAGACGGGTTACAGATCATGGCCGTAGCGGCGGAACGGTGGCGGGAAGGCGGACTGAACCGCCCCACCGGCAATGACGGAGAGATGAGTTTCGCGAAAGGCTGAGAGTACAAACATGACGGATATTCAGAAGCATGCGCAGGTCGTCGAGTTCCTCTGGCAGATCGCCGAGTTGCTTCGGGACGCCTTCAAGAAGAGCGAACACCAGAATGTGATTCTCCCCTTTACGGTGCTCCGGCGGCTCGATTACGCCTTGGCCCCGACCAAGGAAGCGGTGCTGCGGCTCAACGCGAAACTAAAGGACAAGGGCCTTGAGAACCGCGAGCAACCGCTCTGTAAGGCGACCGGGTTCGCGTTCTACAACACATCGTCTTTCGCCTTCGACTCGCTCCTGGATCAAAATCCGAAGCAGCTCAAGGTGAACCTGCGGCAATACGTGGCTGGGTTCTCGCGTAACGTGCAGGAGATCTTCCAACGCTTCCGGTTCGACGACATCATCCGCGATCTGGACGAGGTTGACCGCCTTTACCAGGTGATGCAGCGATTCAACGAGAAGAGTCGGATCAACCTGGCGCCTTATGATGCCAAGACAAATCCCGGGGGGTTGACCAACCACGACATGGGAGGAGTCTTCGAGCACCTGATCCGGCGGTACAACGAGGATCTGAACGAGAACCCAGGCGAGCACTATACCCCGCGCGACGTGGTGACATTGCTGGTGGAATTGACCCTGGCGCTGGATGACGGGTTGAAAACGCCCCACATTCCCAAGACGGTGGCGGACTGCTGTTGCGGAACCGGCGGCATGATCTCCACGGCGCGCGAGGTGATCGAGGAGATCAACCCGACCGCCAAGGTGGACCTCTTTGGGCAGGAGATCAACCCGCGTACCTGGGCGGTGTGCCGGTCGGACATGCTCGTGACAGAGCCGGGGAAGTCGGACGCGAACAACATCGTACTTGGGTCGACTCTGGCCGGCGACGCCTTTGCCGGTCGCGGTTTTGACTACCAGTTCGCCAATCCCCCGTACGGGTACGAATGGAAGGCGGACCGGGCCGCGGTCGAGAAGGAAGCCGCCACGCCTGGCGGCGGGCGGTTCAAGGCGGGATTGCCGCGGATCAGTGACGGGCAGATGCTCTTCCTCCAGCACATGCTGGCGCACATGAATCAGGACGGGAAGGCCAGTTATGTAGGCATCGTGATGAATGGATCGCCGCTTTTCACCGGCGACGCCGGCAGCGATGAGAGCAACATCCGCCGTTGGGTGCTGGAACACGACTACCTCTACGCGCTGGTCGCCCTACCGGAACAGATGTTCTACAACACGGGGATTCAGACGTACCTGTGGGTTCTGACCAACGCCAAACCGAAAAAGGCGCGTGGCAAGGTGATGCTCTTTGACGTCTCGGGCGAGGCGTTCTTTACGCCGATGCGGCGGAGTCTGGGCGACAAGCGGCGCGAAATCACAGACGAGCAGCGCGCGGCGATCCTGGCGTTGTTTCGGAAGTATAACGAGACCGAAAACGTGAAGGTATTCGACAGTCGGGAGTTTGGGTACCGGCAAATCCAAATCGAGCGGCCGTTACGGTTGAATTTTTGCGCCACGCCCGAGCGGCTCGCGCGCGTCGAGGCGCAAGGCGCGTTCGCGCGGCTGGCCGAGAGCAAGAAGCATCAGCCGGCCGAACGAAAGAAGGAGATCGACGCTGGCAAGGCGGTACAGGCGGCGATCCTGGCCGCGCTGGTGTCGTTGCCGGCGGAACCTGTGAGGAGCAAGCGGTTGTTCGAGCCCATGCTCGATGCGGTCCTGGCCGCGGCGGGACTCGATATCGCGAGGCCCGTGCGAAATGCGATCCTCGATGGACTCGGCGAGCGCGACGAAACGGCTGAGCCGGTTGTCGCCAAACGCAAAACGGTAAACGCCAGCGAGGTTTCTGCGCTGCCGAACCCGCGTATGGGCATTTATGCCGTACGGGAAGGCGGCGTTGTTCCCGATCCTGCGGGCATCTCACGCGGGCGGTTGTGCGACATCGTCGAGTACGAAACCGACTCGGAGTTGCGCGACTACGAGAACGTGCCGTTGCGGGAGAATGTGTTCGACTACTTCGACCGCGAAGTGACGCCGCACGTGCCTGACGCATGGGTGAACCGGGCGTATGTGGATGCGTTGGACCATGAAATCGGGCGTGTCGGTTACGAGATCAATTTCAACCGCTACTTCTACCGGTACACGCCGCCGCGCGATCTGGCGGCGATCGATGCGGACATTCAGGGACTGACGGCGGAAATCGTCGGAATGCTCAAAGGGGGGCCAGGATGAATCCGCAAAAAAACGTCTGCAAAAAACCTGCAAATTACCGTTGACAGTGAGCTGTAGTATGATAGCCTATCCCCAGCAGACCCACCAAGCCTCTACCCTTCGGGGCACGCTCAAATTTGGTGGGTTTTTGTTTTCCAGGGGTCGGCGGGGTGTTCGATGAAGTACACAAAACCGGCCCTTTCTTTTCCCCAACAGGCTGATCTACTTATCGGGCGTGGTCTGGTGGCTGACCGCGCCGAGTTGATCCAGCGGCTTTCGTCCGTCAGTTACTACCGCCTCAGTGCTTACTGGTACACTTTCCGGATCCTTGGCGACCCTGACGATAAACTCATCGCCGGCACGACGCTCGCTACTGTTTGGAAGCGATATGTTTTCGACCGCCAGCTTCGACTGTTGGTTAGCGACCAAACATTCGCGGTGCTCACGCTATTGTATTTTCTTTTGAGGCAGGTCGCCCCGCAGAGTGCGTGGAAGAGTCGTTTGACAAAACTGCTGACCGACTATTCTGATGTTCCAATCCGCTTTATGGGTTTCCCGGCCAACTGGGAAGAATGCCCGATCTGGAAGGATACGCCATGAGCGTACACGCCTATACCCGGTATGCGCGCTTCAAGGATTCTGGGGTGGAGTGGTTGGGGAATATCCCGGAACCGTGGCAGACCAAAAGACTCAAATGGGTTGCGCCCCGCGACGTTAGGAAGGCTGGCGAGAACGACTCTAGGCGGCGATACGTTGGTCTGGAGAATGTGGAATCCTGGACCGGTCGTTATTTGCCGACTGAGGCTGCAGAACAAGCAAACGGCGATTCGCTTCTGTTTGAGGACGACAGTTTGCTTTTCGGCAAACTGAGACCATACTTGGCTAAGGTGTTGAAGCCCGATTTCCCGGGACGGTGTACAGGGGAATTCCTTGTTCTTTCGGCCCGTGCGGTATCTCGGGCCTTCCTTCATGTTTTTCTTCTGAGTGATCCATTTGTCAGAACCGTAGACTCGTCCACCTTCGGTGCGAAGATGCCTCGTGCGGACTGGCGTTTCATCGGCAACCTTCCAGTCCCTTTGCCTTCTGGACCGGAGCAGCGCGTCATAGCCGATTTCCTTGACCGTGAGACCGCGCGGATCGACGCCTTGATCGCGAAGCAGGAACGCTTGATCGAGTTGTTGGGGGAGAAGCGGAAGGCGATGATTTCGCACGCCGTGACCCAGGGGTTGAACCCGCATGTGAAGATGAAGGAGTCGGGGGTGGAGTGGTTGGGTAAGATTCCGGAGCATTGGGAGGTAAAGCGGTTGACCTATATGTTTCGGGAGCGCGATGAACGGGCACAGCCGGACCTTCCGTTGTTGAACGTTTCCATCCATGACGGCGTGACGGTTCGCGAATTCTCCAACACCCGGATCGAGCAGATGGCGGATGACTTCAACGTGTACAAGGTGGCGGCAAAGGACGATATTGCTTTCAACAAGATGCGTATGTGGCAGGGGGCTGTCGGCGTGGTCCCGGTAGACGGTCTTGTCAGTCCTGACTATACTGTGGCTCATCCAGTTGTCGAAATGGATGTGAGTTATTACTCGGCGTTGTTTCGGACGGATAGATTCTTCGTTGAGGTAATCGGGCAATCGCACGGGATCGTCTGGGATCGTCTTCGGCTTTACTGGGAAGGGTTCAAGGACATTTACGTTCCCGTTCCCCCCTTCGCGGAGCAACAGGCCATTGTGAGACACCTCGGCACTGAGACCGAATACGCGGAGCGGACCACGGCAAAAGTGCGGCAGTTGATCGAACGATTGCGCGAGAAGCGGACGGCGTTGATTTCTGCGGCTGTCACGGGCAAGATTGATGTAAGGGAGGTCGCATGAGTGATGCGGTCCAGATCGTTCCGGTTGCGAACAGGGCACTCATCGAGGCCTCTGGTGCATCCAGTCTCTTGGATAGAATTCGACCCGAGTGGCAGGCAAAGGAGTTCATCCTGCGCGTGGCACGTCTGTTACCTGTGGACCCGAGTAGTGCGTGTCAGCGTCTATTCAACGCTGCCATCCACGATCTGAAACAGAAGATCGTCGTCGCCGGGCTCGACATTGCATCGGAAGCGGCGCGACTACACAAATTACCCGCCGTTGCCCGACCTGAAGACATAGATGTTTACAACGTAACCCACACGATATCCCTCGCGTATCGCATGGGGTTGTTATCCCACCCTGAGTGGCGGCAACTGCTTCGCGTTTACGACATTCGGCGTGACTTGGAGCATGAAGATGACCAGTACGAGGCATCTGTCCAGGACTGTTTTTACATATTCAGTACGTGCATCGAGGTTGTTCTATCGCGCGATGCAGTGCATCTCCTGAAGTTGACGGATGTGAAGGAGATCGTCGAGCAACCGCAACCTGCAACGCTGAACGCTGCCGTACTGGAGGATTACAGGTTGGCGCCTTCACCTCGGCAACTTGAAATCTACCGGTTCCTGATTGCAACGGCCCTCAATGAGAAGCATCCCGACATCGTACGGCAAAACAGTTACAACACATTGGGTGCGATTTCATCCCATACAATTCGCCAAGTAATCATCGACAGTTCCAACGAGTTCATGGGACGGCTTGACCGGCGAGTTCCCACTTTGATTGAGGCAAGAGTGGCCTATGCCGCCGGAATCCTTCCCTACTTGAAGAAGGTCGTACTGACCGATTTCTTCCGGGTGTTTTATGAGGTTATGAATGCATCTGGGTTCTCTTTCAAGAATCACGAGAAACATGGTGAACTGTTGCGAAATTTGCTTGAAGTTGGTGGACTTAATTTATGTCCTGATGAGGTGTTGCCTTCCTACCTCGAATGGTTGGTGTTGTGCTATATTGGAGAACCCAGTTACGGCCAATGGTCCGGTTTTCGTCATGTTTTCTTCAGCAACACTGGCGCACCGTTGGCCCTTGAGTTGTTTGCGAAATGCGAACGGGATCTCGCGCCCATGGTGAATCGCCTGGCTGACGCGAGTAAACGAGTCAAACAGGCATGCGAAAATGAACATGTGGCGCGCCGTTTTCAGGAAATCCTCGATGCCATCGAAAAGTGAGTGGCATTATTCGGGGTGGCTGGTTCACACTTCGCTTGGGGCGAGACCGTGTTTGAGCCGTAATGTCGATTGGAGGCTATGACTGCCGTGAAACTTGACAAGATCGGTCTTTGGTCTGAGATCAAACTAGACATCCTCCGGCGGTATGCGACGGAGTACTCCAAGATCATGGCGGGGCAGAAGACTAAAATTCCCGCCTTTCGGCATTGGTACATTGACGGGTTTGCCGGCGCTGGCAGTCACATCAGCCGGGAGACTGGCGAGGAAGTTTTGGGGAGTCCAAGAATCGCGTTGGGCGTCGAACCGCCTTTCGACGCGTACTACTTCGTGGAGATGGACCATGGGCGGGCCGACCTGTTGCGTGGACTGGACGGTATAAATGGTCGCACGGTGAAAGTTGAGGAAGACGATTGCAACACTGTTCTGCGGCGGTTGCTGCCGGAAATACAATACCGGCGGTATCGGCGCGCCTTGTGCGTGCTGGACCCGTACAATCTGAATCCCGACTGGGACATTGTGAAGATGGCCGGGCAACTGGGCACGGTGGAGATATTCCTGAATTTTATGGTTATGGACCTGAAGATGAACGTTCACCTCGGCGACCCGAAGCGGGTCGCGGTCAGCGACGTGGAGCGCATGAACCGGTTCTGGGGGGACGAGAGCTGGCGGGATGTCGGGTATGCCCCTGATCCGCAGATGAACTTTTTCGATGAACCAGGAGTCTTGAAACACGAGGCGACGGTTCTTGTGGATGCCTACCGGCGCCGTCTGCGGGACGTGGCTGGGTTCAAGTACGTTCCCGAGCCCATACCTATGAAGAATTCAACCGGAGCCGAGATTTACTACCTGTTTTTCGCGTCGCCGAACGCGACGGCGAATAAGATCGTCGAAGACGTTCTCGGTCGGTATCGGCACGACCCGGCGCCTGACCGTGTGAAGGCGAAGCGAACGCGAGGACCTCATGGATAACCTTGTTCGTGAATCGACGCTTGAAACTGTGGTCGTCGAGGCGCTTCTGGAGCGCGGGTACACTGTCGCGAAGCCGACGGATTATGACCGGGAACTGTGCCTGATCCCCGATGTGCTCGTTCGTTTCGTTCAGGTGACGCAACCGACGCTATGGAAGGCGTACCGGGAGACAAAGGGCTCAGACGCGGCGGCGGTGCTGTGCCGGCGGGTGCGGGACGTGATTGAGCGCAAGGGGACGCTGCACGTCATGAACAAGGGTGTGGACGAGAGCGGCCACCATTTTGACCTGTGTTACATGCCGCCGGCGAGCGGGCTCAATCCTGACCTGGAGGAGAAGTTCAAGGCCAACTTTTTCCAGGTGATGCGCCAACTCCAGTTCGAGAAGGACGGCGAGCAGTCGCTCGACCTGGGGATATTTCTCAACGGCATGCCGCTTTTCACGGCCGAACTGAAGAATGAGTTGACCGGGCAAACGGTGCTCGACGCCATCCGGCAGTACCGGAAGACGCGCGACCCGCGGTTGCCGCTGTTCCACTTTGGGCGCTGCCTGGCGCACTTCGCCGTGGACACGCAGAATGTGTACATGACCACGGCGCTGGAGGGTATGACAACCGAATTCCTGCCGTTCAACCAGGGTTGGGATGGCGGCGCGGGGAATCCTCCGCGATTGACGGGCATCTCCACGGCCTACCTGTGGGAGGAGACCTGGCAACGCGAGTCGCTGATGGATATCGCCCTGCGTTTCATGCGGATCGTCAAAAAGCGCGACCGGAAGGGCAAGGACACCGGGAAACAGAAACAGATATTCCCGCGGTATCATCAACTCGACACCGTGCGCCGATTGACCGAACATGCCCGTACTCACGGCAGCGGGTATGCATACCTGAACCAGCATAGCGCCGGGAGCGGGAAGACGATCGAGATCGCCACGCTGGCGAACAGTCTGGCGGTGTTGCACGACGACAAGGACAAGGTCGTTTTCAAGACCGTGATCGTTTTGAGCGACCGGCGCGTGATTGACCGCCAGTTGCAGTCGGCGTTGGAGGATTTTACACCCACGCGGGGTATGCTGGAGAACATTGATCGGACATCGCGGCAGTTGCGCGCGGCGCTGGAGGATGGGAAGAAGCTCATCGTATCGACAATCCAGAAGTTCCCGGTGATCCTGGAGGATCTCGGGGGGCTGCCTTCCTCCTCCTTCGCCGTGATCATCGACGAGGCGCATTCTTCGCAGGCCGGCGACACAGCCGGGCAGGTGACGCAGGTGCTCTCGTACGGCAAACTGGAGGATGCCAAACAGGAAGAAGAAAAGACCTGGGAGGACAAGATCGACGAACTCCTGGCCCGTCGCGGGCGCATGACGCACGTGAGTTTCTTCGCCTTCACGGCCACGCCGAAGGACGAGACACTGCAACTCTTCGCGACCCGCGAACCGAACGGGAAGAAAATCGTTCCCTTCACCTTCTACTCGATGCGACAGGCCATCGAGGAGGGTTTCATCCTCAACGTGCTGGAGAATTACACCCCGTACAACCAGTACTTCCGGCTGTTCAAGAAGATCGCGGGCGATCCGGCCTACGAGAAGACAAAGGCCATGCAACTGCTGCGCAAGCATGTGGCGGAACATCCCCACTCCGTGAAGCAAAAGGCGCGGATTGTGGTGGACCATTTCCGCGTGCAGATGGCGGAGCGGCTGGGCGGGAAGTCGAAGGGGATGCTTGTGACGCGCTCCCGGTTGCACGCGGTGCGTTACTTCGTGGCGATCCGGGACTATCTGACGGAGATCGGCGCGCCCTTCAAGTGTCTCGTGGCCTTCACCGGCAAGATCGAGGACAAGGAAGATGGCGGGATCTACACGGAAGGTCAGTTGAACGAAGGCGGGTACGCCGACGACAAGATTACCGATGCGTTCGATACGGACGAATTCCGGCTGATCGTGGTGGCCAGCAAATACCAGACCGGATTCGACCAGCCCATGCTGCAGGCGATGTACCTGGACCGGCGAGTCAACGGCGTGACGGCGGTGCAGACGCTGTCGCGACTTAACCGGCATCCGCCCGGGAAAGATGCCGTTGTCGTGATCGATTTCGAGAATCAGGCGGAGACGATTCGGGAGGCGTTTCAGAAATACTACGACCGGATTCAACTTCGGTCCGAAGTTGACCCCAACACGCTCTATAATATCCGGACCGACCTGGCCGAGTACCGCCTGTACACCGAGACCCTGGTGGACGATTTCTGCCGCGTGCGTTTATCGCGGCAGAAGGACGAGGTCAAGCTCCCGAAGTTGCATGCGATGACCGACCCGATCGTGGCCCAGTTCAAGGCGCTGGACGAGGATGGGCGCGCGGATTTCAAGTCGAAAATGCGCGACTACGTGAAGTGTTATGCCCTCTTGTCGCAGTTGATCTCTTTCCGCGATCCCCGGATCGAGAAGTTCTACCAGTTCGCGCGTTTTCTGGCGCCGAAATTACCTGGCCGAGGGGAACCGTTGCCGGTGGAAATTCTGGAGCAGGTGGACATGGGGCGATACAAGCCGGCGAAATTGACGGACGAGAAACTCCCTTTGGAACGCGGAACGGTGGAGATCGAGCCCCGGAATTATGGGGTGGGTGCCGGGGCGAACCAGGGAGAAAAAGAGGCGTTGTCGAAGATCGTCGAAGAGTTGAACCAGATGTTTGGAACCGAGTTCGGCAAAGAGGACGAGGTCGTGATTCAGCAGTTGGAGACGCGCCTCGGCGCGGACGCGGTGTTGGCGCAGCAGATGAAGAGCGGGTCGCGAGACGCGGCGCGGTTGTCGTTCGAGCAGGTTGCGCACGATATGCTGTTCGATTTGATCGACTCGAACTTCCGGTTCTACAAGAAGGTGCAGGATGACGAACATGTGTCGAAGGCGCTCTTCGACCGGCTGTTCGACCGGTACTACCGGGATGTGGAAAAATAGCGCGCCGGAACTTCACCGGACATGATCTGATTTTATGCGTTCAGGAAGTGTGCGCAGCTCGTTCCTTCTCGGCCTGCTCGACGGCCGGCCGGCGCAGGCGGCGCTTGCGGGCCTCTTTCTGCCGTTCGGCCAGGGCGGCGTGGATGTCGTCGCCCAGGATTTCCTGCACCTTGATCCGCGCCCGCGCCTTGAGGCCGGACTCGTCGCCAATCTCGGCGCCGTTCAGCGGAGCTTCGGCCTCGGGAAGTTTCGGGAAGATTATAGCCACTTCCGGACAGATGCGCGAGCAGGCCGGACAGTTGTTCTTGCAGCCGCGCGGATTCGACACCGCCACCCGGCCGTCCGGCGTCGCGGTATAGACTCCGAACAGACAGAAACTCAGGCACTGTTTGCATTGCCGGCAGCGGTCCTGATCGATCACGGGAAACCAGGGGACCCACTCCTCCGCCGCTGCGCCGGCCGCCGCTGGCTCAGGAATTGCGTTAGCCGGCAATCCGGCCGATTCCTTGCCGGACAGCACGGTGAGAATTTCCGGCGCGCTTTGCTTGCGCATGTCGAGGAAAACGACTTTGGTTTCGTCCAGCGGCGCCCCGGCCCAGCGGAAAAGCCCGCGTAGCGCGCGCGGATGACAGGCCACCACGATCAAGCGTTCGCCTGCGACCAGTTCCAGCAGACGCGGATCGCGGCGCTCTGCGATGGCGCAGAAATCGTCCACCACCAGCGCGTCCGCCCGCCCCGCCAGCGCCTGGTCCAGCGCCCGCCGGGTCTCCCCGGGAACGACCTCGGCCTTGGCGCACCGACAGTAGAGTATGTGATTCACTGTTTACCGTTCACTGTTTACGACTGAACCCTGCTGCTCGTGATTTTCCCAGGCCAGCGCCCCGGTGGGGCAGGCGGCGATGACTTCGCCGGCGGTTTCCGCCAGGGCGGCGGCCAGGGTTTGTCCGGCCGGCGGACTGATGCGCATCTGAAAGCCGCGCCGGATGAAACCGATGCCCGGCACTTGCTCGTGACGCTGCGCGACGCGGACGCACAGTCCGCACTTGATGCACTTGCCGGGTTCGAAGACCAGGCCGTTGGCTTGAATCAGAAGTTCGACCGGATGGCGCTCGCCTTCCGCGAAGCGGTGATGCTCGGCGCCCAGATATTCCACGGCGTCGCGCAGGCGGCAGTCGTCGGACTTGCGGCAGTCGCAGTGCAGACAGCGCTCCGCTTCGGCCCGCGCTTCGTCGGCGGTGAAACCGTCCGCCAGACCCGCGGCCGGTTCGACCCGCGCGCGGTCCGCGGCCTGTTTTGACACCTCGCGCAGTTCCTCTTCCGTGAGTTTACCGATAATGCAGTTAAAGCGCCGCAATTCGCCGCCCACCGCCGCGCCTTTTAGAAATTCGTCGCAGGCGAAAGCGCACTCCTTGCCGTCCGCGCAGGCGCGCACGGCCATTTTGAGCGGACGCAGCGCGCCGCCGATCGCAAAAACGCCCGGCAGCGGCGTCAGGTATGTGTGCATGTCGGCCTGAAGTCCGCGCGCGGCCATCGGCGCGCCCAGCAACGCGGCCTGCGCCGCGTCCAGCGTGCCCACGGCCAGGATCACGGCGTCGTAGCTCTGGCGCAGGCTGGCCAGTGTACGGTCGCGTCCGATGTGTACGCCTTTGTGAAAGTTCACGCCCAGAGCGCGGATATGCTCGATCTCGCGGTCTAGCACGTCGCGCGGCAACCGCTCGGCCGGCAGATGCTCCCGCAAGGCGCCGCCCGGCGCCGTCTGGTCGTCGAAGATATCGCAGGCGTGGCCGCGCAGGCGCAGGTAAAAGGCCGCCGCCAGTCCCGCCGGTCCGGCGCCCACGATCGCCACACGCCGGCCGCTTTCTGGAGGGACACTTTCTGGAGGGACAGGCTCCGTCCCGTCCGTTCCTTTCGCTCCTGTCGGCTCGCGGACGACACGGCTCGTGCTACGTAGCGAAGCGCTACTTCGCAGAGTAGCAAGGTCGTCCCTCCAAATTTGCGTTGCGCTGCCAGTACCGCCGTGATCGCCGGCGAAACGTTTCAGGAGACAGATCGAAAGCGGGCGGTCGAGTTTGGCGCGGCGGCAGACTTTTTCGCAGGGCGCCGGACAGATGCGGCCGAGCACGGAGGGCAGGGCGATGTCGCGCCGCACCGTCGCCAGCGCCTCCGCGTGGCGGTCGGCGGCGATTTGACGGATCATCAGCGGAATATTCATGTGCGCGGGACAGCCGCGCTGGCAGGGCCCTTCGCAATCGCCCACGTGTTCGCTCATCAGCAGTTCCACCGCCGCGCGGCGCGCCGCCCGGACGGCGGGCGTATCCGTCTGCACCGTCAGCCCCGCGCCCGCCGGATAGGCGCAGGCGGGCACCAGCCGGTTCACGCCCGCCACCTCCACCACGCACACCATGCAGGAGGCGCCCGGCGGCAGACCGGGCAGATGGCAGAGCGTCGGGATCTCGATGCCGAGTTTGTGCGCGGCCTCCAGGATCGTGGCGCCGGCGGCGACTTCGACCGCGCGCCCATCGATGGTTAATTTGTGCAAGTCTGACTCCTGACTTCCGACTTCTGACTTCTGACTTCCGACTTCCGACTTCTGATTTCAATCGCCTCCACCGGGCAGAGCGGACGGCAGACATCGCAACGGGTGCATTTCAGCGTGTCGATCTCGTGTTTGTGGTAGGGCCGCGGCGCGATCGCGTCCACCGGACAGGCCTGGGCGCAGATTGTGCAGCCGATGCATTTGTCGTTGACCGCGTACTCGATCAACGCCGCGCATTTACCGGCCGGGCAGCGGCCCTGCACATGCGCCTCGTACTCCTCGCGGAAGTACCGCAGGGTCGTCAGCACCGGATTGGGCGCGGTCTGCCCCAGGCCGCAGAGACTGCCGCGTTTGACCTCCATGGCCAGCGTCTCCAGTTTCGCCAGGTCCTCCGGCCGCCCCTTGCCGGCGCAGAGGCGATTGAGAATATCGAGCATGCGCCGTGTGCCGACGCGGCAGAAGGTGCACTGGCCGCAGGACTGATCCTGGGTGAAGGAGAGGAAGTAGCGGGCGATATCGACCATGCAGTCGCGGTCGTCCATCACCACCAGGCCGCCGGAGCCCATGATCGCGCCCGCGCCGGTCAAGGCCTCGTAGTCCACCGGCAGATCGCAGAGCGCGGCGGGCAGGCAGCCGCCGGAGGGTCCGCCGATCTGGACCGCCTTGAGTGTGCGCCCGGCCGTCACGCCGCCGCCGATCTCCTCCACGATTTCGCGCAGAGTGATACCCATCGGCACCTCGATCAGTCCGCCGCGGCGCACCTTGCCGGTCAGCGCGAAGACCTTGGTGCCCTTGCTGGCGGCCGTGCCCAGGCGGGCAAAATCGCCGGCGCCGTGACGGACAATCCATGGCGTCAGCGCCAGCGTTTCCACGTTGTTGACGCAGGTCGGCCTGCCCCAGAGTCCCCGTTCGGCCGGGAACGGCGGACGCAGGCGCGGCATGCCGCGCTGTCCCTCGATCGAGGCGATCATGGCGGTCTCCTCGCCGCAGACGAAGGCGCCGGCGCCTTCCTTGATCTGGAGCCGGAGCGACCACTTTCCCCCGCAGATGCCGTCGCCCAGCAAGCCGGCCGCCTCCATGCGCGCGATCGCCTCGCGCACGCGCTGGACCGCCAGCGGATACTCGGCGCGCACGTAGATGTAGCCCTCGCGCGCGCCGATGCAGTAGGCGGCGATCGCCATGCCTTCCAGCACACGGTAGGGATAGGACTCCAGCAGCATGCGGTCCATAAAGGCGCCGGGATCGCCTTCGTCGCCATTGCAGACCATGTATTTCGTCTCGCCGGCGGCGGCGCGCGCGATGGACCACTTGCGCGCGGTGGGAAAGCCCGCGCCGCCGCGGCCGCGCAGTCCCGCGGCCTCGATCAGGGCGATGGTTTCCGCGGGATTCTGGACGCCGACCACCTTGCGCAGCGCCTCGAAGCCGCCATGCCGGATGTAGGTGTCGAGATCGAGCGGATCGAGCTGTCCGCAGTACTCGGTCGCGATCCGCACCTGTTTGCCCAGAAAGGCGCAGACCTGGCCGTCGCGCACATCGAGCCGGTATTTTTCGACTTCGCCGGCCGAGTCTTCCGCGAGCATGCTGTCGAGCGTATCGCGCACGGCCGACCGTACGCGTCCGAGCAAGCCGCGGCGCGGAAAGACCCGCTGTACGATACGTTCCACATCTTCGGGCAGGACGCGGGCAAAAACCGAGGCCGGCTCGGCGCCCGGCGCGGGCGCGGCGCCGCTCAGCGCCAGCGCCGAGCCGTGCGTGCGGGTGTCGCGTGCCCCGGCCGGCCAGACCACCTCCACCATCGGCGTCTGATGGCACATGCCCACGCAGCCGACGGCCCGGATGTTCGCCCGGATATTGCGTTCGCGCAGCGCCGTTTCGAGCGTCGTCCGTAACTTCAGGCTGCCACCGGCGATGCAGCAGGAACCGACCCCGATGCGGATTTCCGGCGCGTCGGCCAGCCATTCGCCGCCGTCATCCGGCGTGGTTTTTCCCACGTTAACCGCTGCGCCGGCGGCGAAATCTCGGAAAACGCCATCCATCATCGTCGGCGCGAGATGGCCATAGGTGGCGGAATCTATCACCACCACCGGCGCCAGCGTGCAGCAGCCGACGCAGGCCACGCGTTCGACCGTGTACTCGCCCGCCGCGTCCGTGTCCCGTCCGTTTTCGAGTTTGAGCTGCCGTTCGATCGCCGCCTGCACCTGTTCGGAGCCTTTGACATGGCAGGCGGTGCCGTGACAGACGCAGACGCGGTGTTTGCCGGCCGGCCGCAGGCGGAAGAAATTGTAGAAGGTCGCCACGCCCAGCACCACGGCCGGCCGGATCTCGGTGATCTCGGGGATGCGCCGCAGGGCCTCGTCCGGCAGATAGCGATACCTGCGCTGGATGGCCTGCAAAATCGGAATCAGATCGCGCGCCCGCCGCCCCACGGCGCCGACGATCTCGTCGATTTCATGAATGTCGCTGGCGTCGGGCATGGGAAGCGGTCTTTAATGCGGATATCCAATATCCAACAAGGAATGTCCAATATCCAAGTGACGAATTACATTCGCTATTTGTTTTACAGCTGTTCACTGTTCACTTCTCCGCTCTTCCACTCCCTCTCGCTCTTCGTTCCAGCCAGCCAGGCGGTCAGCAAAGCCGCCGCGATCAGTATGAGCGCGCCGGCCGCCAGGCCGCGCCGCATGGCCTTGCGCCGCTCCCATTCGGCCGGCGGCGGACCCAGGGCGGCGACATCCGGCGTGTCGTCGCGCAGCAGCGGAATCGCCGCCAGGCAGATCAGCAGCGCCAGCCCGCCGCCGAGCAGCAGCCAGCGTCCCGTGGAGATTCGTTCCCCGTGCCTGAAGTAAACCTGCCGCGCGCGCAGGTCGGCGGCGCGGATGCCGAGTTTCAGCGGCTCGCTGTTCGGCGCCTCGGCGAACTGGCGGCGCAGTTCCAGCAGCGTCGGCGCGTTCAACGGATCGCTCTTCACCAGCCAGGCATGGTTGGCGATCGCCAGCGCGCTGACGATCAGGCAAAAGCCCGCCGCCACGGCCGCGGCGGACGCCAGCGCCACGCGCAACCTGGCGCGCCAGGCGGGCGGGGACGATGGCATGACGGGTGGTTCAGGAATCATATGGCCGCCACGCAATGAACGTTGAGCGTTCGTTCGGTGTTTTCCGGCTTCAGGTTGGTATCTTGCAGCCCGAAACGGCAAAACACGTCAACCAGTTTGGACGCATTTTTAACCGAGACAGCCACCCATACATCCATGTCGGCCGTTGTGCGCGGATAGCCATGATAACCGACGGCGTACCCGCCTATCAGTAGATACTCAACCTCGGCTTCGTTCAACAACTTCAAGAATTCTTTGAAGTCGCTGGGTAGAACGTGTCCGGCCAAAGGCCACCTCCCGATTGATTTGCACAGCGCGCAACCGCTGGACCGGCGTTTTCGCATGCCAGTACCGATCGTCGGACTGGCCCCGCAGCTCCGAAATCTGCAACGCGTTACGGTCAACTTTCATAAATACAGATTATCACGCGCAGCCCATGCACTCAAGACATTGCGCGTGTCCAAAATCCTCGCCTAAGGACGTTGCGACCATGTTGCTGACAAGTCTTTCGCCCTACGCCCACGCGGCGACGGAGGCCCGCCGCCCTCCAAGGAACGTCATCGAGACTTGCTAGAGGATTCTTCTGGAGGGCGGCAGGCCTCTGCCGCCGCGTGGACGTAGGGCGAAATGCTTATGGATGGAATGTCGGAACGACGTTTGGCGAGGATCAGGGCGTGTATGCGGCGGTGTGTTGAGAGATCGCGGGTACGCCTTCAGCTCTTGATTTTTCTTGATCCACACACTTCAAACCCAAACTTGACAACCCGGCCCCGCTTTAGTGTCATGCCCATGAAGTTTGGTCTGCAGGCGTCCGCCCGAGGGTTCATTACTGCTGGAGAGCATGCAACATGACCGATTTCCGTAAAGACGGGCAGGAGGCGTTGGCGCTGGAGTTGCTCCGGCATGCCGCGCACGAAAGCGCCTTTTCGTATGCGGAGGTCAGCTCGCTCCTGCAAAAGCTGCTGCCGCTGGCGACGGACGATGCGCATTCCCTCTATTTCCTGATGTGCCTGCTGCAGCAGCGCGGCGATGCGGAAGCGGCGGCGCTGGCACAACGGATTCACGCGGGGATCGTTCACAAGGCTGCGCTGACCGCGCAGACGCGCCGGACAACCCCGGAATACGCCTGGCGCACAGCGCCCGAACTCGCCCATCTACCGCCGGATATTCCCGTAGGCTGGCGCGACGACGCCCAGACCATGGCCAGCCTGCGTCAGGCGGCAGAGGTCGAGCGCGACCGCGCGTTTCTGCTGGTTGCGGCGCCGGACATGACGACTCCCCTGCGCGCCATCACGGAGACGTGCGTTCAGCGACAGGAGCATTTACGGCTCCAAACCGCGCGCTGGTTCCTGCTTCCGCCGACATCGCTCTGGTCAGGGTTCACCCCGCCGCCAGGCTGCGCGCTCCCATCCGGCGCCACTGATGACCCTCAGGCGGAGGAGAGCGCCCGGCTCGCGGACCTGGTGCGCCTGGCCGTGACCGCGGCGGACGCCGCAGTTGTGCCGGAAGCCATGCAGCGGCTGGTGGCCTGGCCGGATGTATTGGCGGCGCCCTTCATCCTGCAAGCCTGCACCGTTGCGCCGATTCTGCGGCCGTATGCCATGCATGCGCTTGCCCTGCGCACCGGCATCCAGTCGGTCCATTGGGCGGATTGGGAAGAGTGGTTGCAGCGTGCAGGCGCCGCCAGAATCGAACTCCACGCCGTCGCCGCCAGCCTGGCTGATGAATATTGCGACGAATTGCGTTTGCTCTGGCTGCGGGAACAGCCAGGCACGCCCGATCCCGCCTTGGAAGCCAGGTTGGACGCCGCAGTGGCCGAGTCCGCGCGTCGGCAGATCCAGCCGGACGACTTTGTCAGTCGCTGGGAATCCATCCTGACGCCGACGGATGTCATTCGGCTCGGCCGTCCCCTTGCCACGCCGATAGCGTTTCCGCGGGCCGTTGCGCAATTTGTTCCCACGTCGGCGGTGCGGGAAGCTTCGGGGTTGGCCATATCGCCCCTGTCGGCGGAGCGCACCCCCGCAAGTACGGTTGTCAGCCGGCGGTATCCGGACCCCGTAGCACGCCCGCCGGCGGAACCGACCGTGTGGGAGTCGCACATCCAGCCGTTTCTGGCCGCGAACTGGTACATCATCGCCGGGCTGCTCATGGTCGTGGCCGGCGCCTCGCTGTTGGCGTACTTCACCTGGGACAAGAGTGCGTTCGTGCGCTACCTCTTCCTGCCGGTGCTGCTGGCCGCCTTCACGGGCGGCATGGCGGAACTTGGATTGCGTTTGTTCAGGCGACATGAGGATCTGCGCGTCACCGGCACATTCCTGCTGGGTGGCGCAGTTTGCCTGCTGCCGGTCAACTTCATGGTGCTCTGCCGCGCCGGGGACGATCCGCGCGCCGCCGCTTTCGTGCTGCCTGCGCTTGGCCTCTACGCGGCGCTGACCGGATTCGGCCTCTGGCGCTGGTGCGGCGTCATGAGACGCGAGCTCCGCCTGTTGCTGGGCGCGCCACTGCTGGCGGTCAATCTGCTGGCGGTGCTTGGCGACATGCCCGGCATCCGCGGTGCGGTAGCGGGTCACAGCGCCGCGCTCGTCCCCGTCACCATCACAGCGGCCGTGCTCCTGCTGCTGGTTGTCTCCAACCGTTTTTTGCAGACCGTGCTCACCCGGGAATTGCTGGCCGCGAAACTCGTTCCCTGGTTCTTCGGCATCACCATGGCCGCCACCACCGCGCAGGTGGCCGCATGGCGGCATTTTCATCTCCACATCACGCCGCAGTTGCAGGATTACGCGCTGGCGGCGATCCTGGCCGGCGCCACACTGCTGCGCTGGGAGCGTCGCGCCTGCGAACTTCGCGACACCGGCGCAACCTACGGCGGAGAATCGTTCCTCGGCTATGCCGCGCTGCTGCTCGGAATCCTGATGGCCGCCGGCAACGAATGGTTGCGCCTGGTGGCGTTGCTGCTGGCAGGCGTTGTCTGGCTGGTGCAGGCGCCGCGCCGTCCGGGTGTCGTGCATTACTGGATTGGAACCACGCTCTGCCTGCTCGGCGGCGCATCCATCGGGCTGCTGCATACGTTCCCGTGCAGCCGCGAATTGAACCTCCTGCCCGCGCTCGGATTGTCGCTGGCGTTCGCGGTTGGCGCCGTACGCGCGTTTTCCGGACGCCTGGGCGAGACGCGCCTGCGTCAGGTCGCGATCGAGATCCAGCCTCCGTTGCTGCTCCTGACCGCCATCGTGGCCGTGCTCTCGCAATTTCATCTGCGCTCGGCGCCGTGGCAAACCGGGTTAACGCTGCTCGCCGTCGCCGCTTTTTTCGCCGTGCGCGCCACGCGGGCGGACCGCCGCGACTGGCTGGCCATCGCCGCCGCCGCCGCCGGGCTCGGGCTCCCCTATCTCGGCTGCGCCGACATGCGGCAGTACCGATTCGACGGCAACACGCTCGCCATGGGCTTCGGTCTGCTGGCAACGGTGTGGCTGACTTTGGCGCGCCTCGTGCCGGCCGCGGTGTGGCGCACGAACGGCAGTGCTCTGGCAACCTGTTTCGGGGGCGTCGGCATGTTTGGCCTTTGCCTGCGCCTGATTCTGGCGAACGGTCCCGCGCTGACCGGCGCCGACCTGGCGGGCGGCGCGCTGTTGGCCGTCACGCTGGGAGTGACAGCCTGGCAGGCGCGCGCCCAACTGCCCGCCTTGCTGGCGGTCATTCTACTGGCGGTGATTTTGCCGTTTTTTCGAATGCCGGATGGCGCCATGCCGACGTGGCTGTATGATGGTTCCGGTCTGACCAGCGCCGTTGCCGCGCTGGCGCTGACCTTTGTCTGCTTCGCAGTGCGCCGCGTTGAAATCCGCCGCGGCATTCAGAACCTCTTCTCGGCGCCCATCCTGGTCGCCGTTGTCTGGTTGTCCGCCAAAGCGCTGATTCTTCAAATCCAACCTCATCCCGATCAAATGCCGTTCCTTGTCTCCAGCATCTGCCTCGCAATGACCGGCTACGCCGCCGCCATCTACGCCCGTCAATCGCGCGCGACGAAACTCCTCTTCCATGCATCCTGGGTGCTGCTCGGCGTCGGCATCGCCATGGGGTGCGACGCAGCCGGTTGCAAAGGCATGGCCATGTTCCAGCATCCATTGCTCTGGACCGGCGTGGCGCTGACAGTGCTGCTCGCCGCGGAAGCCGCGGTTGCGCGCCGCTTCGAATGGGTCGGCGATTTCTTCGTTCAACCACGCCTGGATTTACTGTCGCGCGCCAGTGTCGCTGTTGCGGCGCTGCTCACGGTCATCATCCAAAGTCCTTTTCACGACAACCGCAAGAGTCTCCATTGGCTCGCGCTCTTCCTGGCGGCGCAACTTGTCTGGCACGGACTGCGCAGCTCGCGACGTCGCTTCGGCGCCGTGCTCTTCGCGCTGACCGCATCCTGGCTGTGTGCCTGCCGCGATCTGCCGGCATCGTTCGGGGAACTGCCCGCACTGCTGCTGGCAGTGCTGCTTGCGGACGTGGCCCTGGAGTTCCTCCCGAAACTGCGCGCCGGACTGCATCCGCTCCGCGCGCCGTTCGTGGCGGGCGCGACGCTGCTTGCGCCTTTCTTGGCAATCGGCGCCCTCTTTTCGATCCATCCGGTCGATGGCGGAATGCTGAAATTCACGCTGCAACCGGCCATGATCGGGCTGCTCGTCGTCAGCCTGCTGCTTGCCGCCCGCGCTCAGGCCTGCGCCGGTTTCGCGCTTCTTGCGGTGGCATTCGGCTATCTGCTTTGCCTGCTGCCGTGCAGCGCGGATGAGCTGTGCCGTCCGTGGCGATTGTCCGCCTTTGCGCTCCTGCTCTGCCTGATCCCCTTTCTGGCCCGCCTGCTGGCTGCGCGCGGACCGCGCTTGCTGCGCGGCATGACGTCGCAACTGCCGGAATGGGTCACCACCTCGCCCCAGGCGCCGTGGTTCCTCGGGCCCGGCCTTTTGCTGGCGGTCAGTGCGGCCTGCTTCCAGGTTGTGTTAACCGCCACCGGGCAAGCGAATGACGCCCGTGGCGTGCAAGCGCTGGCGCCGTTCGCCGCGGTGTTGGCGTTTGTGTTCGCCGGCTGGTACTGGCGACGGGCGGCGCTGTGGTGTACGGCGGAGTGCCTGCTGCCGTTGGCCAACATCTTCGCCCTTGCCGTGCTGTGGGGGCGCGACCTGCTCGACCTGCAACTGATGCCGGCTCATCTCGTCGGCCTCGCCGCCGTTTTGACCATTGCGGAGTTTGCCACATTGCGATGGCTGGTGTTGCGTTCGGGATCGCAAGCGCGTCTCACGGCCGCGCTCCGTCTGCATTACGGCTGCACCGTGCTGGCCGGCCTGACACTCGTGCTGCTCGGTATGAACTACATCGGCAATCCGGATCTGGCGCGGATTCCGGTCTTGCGTTTCGCCGTTTCGGGGGTGCTGGCTTTCAGCGCGGGCGCCTATTTCCGGTTTGCGGCGCGGCGCCCCGAGTACCTGCGTGCGCAGACCGGCGCATGGATGGAGTCGCTCTGGCACGTTGCGCTCGGACTCACGCTCTGGTGCGGCGCGCTGCTGATTCCGGCGCTTCGCACGCCGCAAGCGGCGCTGTACGCGCTGTCACTCCCGGCGGCGGCCTGCTGGATCGCGGCGGAGTGGTTCCTCAACATCCGGCAAACCACGGCGGAAAGCATGCTGACCGGCGGACGCTTCCGCACCAGCGCCGCCGCCTTTGCCATGCTGATTCTCGTGCTGTATGTCTTCCGTCTGCCGTGCCAGATGATTCTGTTTCCGGCGGCGCCGTTGAACCTGCACGTGTACCACACCGGCGCGGCGGCCGCCTTGCTCATGGGGCTGATCCTGATCCGCCTGCGCGGACTGGGGGGCGCGCCATGGACGGCGCTGTCCGGCGGACTGGCGCTCATGACCGGCTTCTATTTTCTCGCGACATGGTTCCCGGGACTCTCGCCCTTCGCTTTCCCGATGGCGGCCGCATGGGCGGCGGTCGGCGCCGCGCACCTGCTCGTTCTGTTGAGTTACCAGCAATCGCCGTTACGCAACCTGATCCAATACACCGGCGGCATCGGCGCGGAGGAATGGCATGCGCACCGGCGGCTATGGGGCCTGTTTCTGACGGTGGCGGCGCATGTGGCGGTCGTCGCCGGACTGTCGCAGGAATTTACGGCACATAGCCGGGAGACCACGCCGCTGCTGGTGGCGCTGGCGAGTGTGCTGATCCATCAAGCCGCGATCGGAGCGCCTTGGGCCAAGGCCTACTGGGGCGTGGCTGTGTTCGAAATCCTGCTGGCCCTGCACTTCGACTTCCTCCTGCCGGAAAGCGCGCCGGGGGTGATTCCGGCCCGGCAAGTCGTCTGGTTCCTGCTGCTGCCGTGGCTGGCGGCGGCGCTGTGGTGGCGTAACGTCCGGAACTGGATGGCGCCGGTCGTGCAGTGGCTGGGCGCCGGCCGGTTGGCCCTGATTTGCGCCGGGCATCTGCTCTATCATGGACCGGCCACGGGCAGCGGATTGCTGATCGCCGCGGTCATGGCGGGTAATGGCCTGCTGACACCACTCGCCGAGGATGCGCCGTTTGCCCGCACGCTCGTCATGCTGATACTCGCCGCGCCGCTCTGGCTCACCTACTTCGGCACACGCTGGTTCACCGGCGACAATCCGGCGGGGTTCCGTCCGCTGCTGGGTAGCGTGACGGCTCTGCTTGGCGTCGGCATGTTCACTCGACTGGTGGAATCGGCAACTGGACTTACGGCGACACATATGACCCTCCGCCGGCTTACCCATGAAGTTGTCGCGTTCTGCCGGCGCGATGGCGCGGTCGTGGCGCGCGCTTTTCTGGCCTGCGCCTTTGCGGGGCTCGTGCTGCTCACCTTCCTGCTGGACGATGCGCGACACGGCGCCCTTGCCCGGATGCTGGGCCTGGCCTTTGTCTGGGGACTCTGCTGCGCCGCGTGGCTCCGCGAGGGTTGCCTCCGCGACGGCGCGCTTCCGTATACCCTGAGTGTGCTCAGCCTCGCGGGCGTTTGGGTTATGCTGCGCCGACTGATCTTCCTGCACTTCACTTTCTGGACCTACGAGTATGACGTCTGGCTCAGCCTCGGCGCCTCGATCGCCTTCAGTTCCGCCAAGCGGTTGGTCTGGCACAAGCAGCCCGGGCTGGCCCGAACCATGACCGGCGCCGTCTGGCTGCTGCCGCTGTTGCAATGCCTATGGCTGTTGACGAACCACCTGAGCGCCGATCTCGCCTTGATCGTGATCGGCGTCCAGGCGATGCTCTTTGCCTGGCATGGCGGCGGAAAGCGCGACTCGCCGTACAACGCCGTCTCCATGCTCGGGTTTGTCGGCTTTGTCTGCCTGCTCTTCTGGGCCCGGCTCGATCTGCGCTGCCTGCAGGCGTACATCGTCCCGGTCGGCCTCGGCGTGCTCGGGCTGGTCTGGCTCTTCGGTGAACACATGTCATCGGCGCTGCGCAACTCCGTGCGCCTCGTCACCGTGCTTGCCATGCTCGGAAGTTGCGGCTACTACGCGCTGCTGGACAACCGGTATCCGGTCGGTTTTCACCTGACCATGATCCTGCTCTGTCTGGGCGTGATGGCGCTGGGACCGCTGCTGCGCGTTCAGCTATACCTCTACTTCGGGTTTGCGGGTTTTGCCACGGATCTGGTCGCGCTGGTGGTGAAGCAATTCCGGGCCTTCGATCGCTCCGTGCAGATGATGGGGATCGGCGCGCTGTTGCTGCTGCTCGGTATCGCCGTGGTCGGCGGCGCCATCCTTTTCAAAACCCGCCGCAACGCCATCCTGACACTGGCGGCCCGCCTCCGCGCCCGGCTCGGAGCTTGGGAATGACAATCGCCGCCAGAAACGATATTTTACGTTCCATTGCGTAGGGTTGTCCATGCACGAGGTAGACTCAATAACGCTGTTCACCGCGAAAACAATGAACACCATCGTGGAGGAGACGCTCTTTTACGGCTGCATCGCCGGCACTATCTTCCTGTTGCTGTTTGCGGGGCTCGTCGTCATCATGCTGCTCACGATCCCCGGCAAAGGGATCAGGTTGTACTTGCGCCGTATCGCGCGAACTTTGCTCTTTCTTGTGTTTCTGTTCGCGTACGGGGCCGTGGCAAACGCTGCATGGGTTGTGTTTTTCAACGATCGCCTGTACGTGTCGCGAGACCCGTTGACCTACTTCATCCCCTTTATTCCGTTTGGTTGGTGGGCGCTCGACGCGCCCTGCGGAGGTCGACTTTTGGGAAGCGTGACCATGTTGGAACTCCGATTGCTCTGGCTGGCCTTTGCCGCCATTGTCTGGGCAGCCGCGGGTTTAACGTATCGAGCGCTGATACGAAGGAAAGCACCGAACCAAACGACACAGGCTGACGGCGCGGCAAGCGCGCCTCAGTTTGTGCGCTGAAGCCAGATCATGGAAGGTAATGCGCATCATGCGATGGCAGCCCGCGCACGCCGAAAGACTTCACGGGCCGACGCTTCCTTGCCCTTACTGGTGCGCAGTTCCTGCAGCCTGCGTTCGGCTTCCGCAACCCAGAGACGAAGGTTTTCGGTATCGAAAGGTGCATCCAAACTCAAAATCAATTTTTCGGCCAGGCGGGCTCTATGCTCAATGCCAAGCTTCATAACCTTCGACTCCAGTGTGTCTATGCTCGTGGCCATGGCATTATTCCTTCAGAATTGATTTGCACAGCGCGCATCCGCCGGACCGGCGTTTTCGCATGCCAGTACCGATCGTTGGACTGGCGGTGCAGATCCAAAATCTGCAACGCGTTACGGTCAACTTTTATGGGTGCAGATTATCACGCGCAGCCCGTGGACTCAAGATATTGCGCGTATCCCCTCAGTGATGTGGTGAAATGGAAAGGTAGGGCGCTCTCGCCGAGAGCGCCGTCTTCGATCCACACACAATTGCCTGCCTGTTCTTATCCAAGTTCCGGCGGCCTCGGCGAGGCCGCCCTACCAGCCCACCCCCATCGCTGACCCTTTCCACGTTGCGCGTGTGTACGGCAGGGGTTCGGGGACAGGCAAACTGTGGACGCCAGGTGATGGCCATGACACGCGGCGCGGCGAATGTCCAACGCCACCGCCTGACTCGCGCACTGTCGCCCGCCGGCGAATTTTCTCCGCCGCTTTGTGCCTACCGGCAACTGCGTGAGTTGGCGACCTGACCAGTGGCAGTATCCGCACCGCGTTACGTACGCGCTTCGGCCTCGACACGCAGAGGCTTGCGTTAAAAGCTGCGCCTAGGTTTCACAACCCAAGCAACGCACCCGCGATTCCAGCGTACTGCCAAGCCGCGCCCGGTATTCTGCAGCCCGCATACTCCGCAAGTCCATCCTCGACCAGTCAGAAACCGTCGCCAGAACACGGGAAACCTGCAACTGACCGTATGCCTGCGATAGTTTGCCTGTCCCCTGTGTTGTTTTGAGCCGATGCAGGATCAGAGTGTTCCACTGGAACACGTCGTCTCCAAGGACGCGTCGCACCGTGTGACTGAATTCCCCCGTTTGGAGGTCGTACAACATCGGACAGTAGTCGTCGACTACGGCTTCGTAATCGAAGAAGTCGTAGAGCGGGATTCCGCGGTCCATCGCTCCCCCGACATCCACGTATACGAGTTCGAGTGATCCAATCGGCATGTCAAAGTCGCGGTCCCCGACTGCGGCACGACCAAGAATCTTGCCGCTAATGCGCCGGAGATGATCTTCAGCGTCGTCTCCGATACCAGAGACCTGCGAGAACTCGATCTGCACCGAACATTCAGCGCTGGACATGTCGCTCTTCCTCAGTTTCCGATGCCCAACGATCCGGCGCACCCGCGGCGCGAAGCGACGTAGGGTGCCGCCGGTGGTTCGACAATCCTTTCAGTTCGTTGGGATGATGTCGGCATACGCAAACCCGTTACGTTCCACGGTTTCGCCAACCGTGACGGGAATGGCTTTGCGGAACATCGGCCCCGCAACAACGACCGTATGAATCTCTCCATTTTCCCCGCAGGGGTCAGTTCCCGCTGGAAAGTCCTTCAGCAACTCCCGCGACCATTTCCGCCCCGCGCAACGCGCAGGGAGTTTCTTGAGGTCAACACTGCTCACATAAGCTTCCAAACCTGCGGCGAGCATCTGCTCGGCGAGTTGGTCTGTGGGGATTCTCCACAGCGGAAAGATCGGCTCGATTTTGGTTCCGGCCAATTGGTTCTCACGATACCGGCGGACATCCTCAAGAAACAGGTCTCCGAACGCGATGCATTCAATCCCCTTCCCGCTGGCTTCCGCAATGAATTGTCGCATGATCGCGTCGCACTGGTCGTTTGTGCAGGGATCGGGCAGATTGATGAGTTGGATCGGCAACTTGGCTGCTTCGGCTTGCCTACGCAACAGGTCCAGTCGAGTGGCATGCATGGACACGCGATTGTATCTCTGGTTCATGACCGTGAACAACCCCTGGAGGTCTGTCGTGGGGTCATGCCGGAGCAGATGAAGCGCCCATGCGCTGTCCTTGCCGCTGCTCCAACTCAGTAGAGTTTTTCTCTTCATTTTCTTCCTGTCGAAC
>JANYBP010000049.1 GCA_025360745.1 bacterium | reverse complement strand
CCTGATCGCCGCCTGCCTGCCATGGTTCGAGGCGTTTTGCGGAGCGCTCCTGCTCGCGGGCGTGGCCATACGCGGCGTCGCGCTGGCGCTGACGGTCATGCTGGTTCCCTTCACGGCGCTGGTGCTGCGCCGCGCCCTGCTGCTGTATGCGGCGGGATCGCTGCATTTCTGTGCGATCAAATTCGACTGCGGTTGTGGGGCGGGGGATATCTTCGTCTGTCACAAACTGGCCGAAAACGCCATGCTGATCCTGCTCTGCGGACTGTTGATCTGCAGGCCCGGCAAACACATTGCGTAAGTTAAGGCTGCTCTTCGGCGACGACGGACGGCAGCGCGTTGATTACTTCCAGCGGGGTGGCCGTTTCGACGATTTTTCCCAGACGCTGGACATCCCAGTTGGTCATGCGGAAGCAGCCGTGCGATTCCGGGCGACCGATCGTTTCGGGGTGGGGCGTGCCGTGCAGTCCGAAACCGGGCCGGCTGAGGCTCATCCAGAAGACGCCCACCGGGTTATTGGGGCCGGGCGGCAGGATCAACTTGCGGCCAATGGCCCTGGCGCGGGCCGATTCGGGAAAGTTGTCGGGATCGAAAACATAGGTCGGATCTGGCGCGAAGGCGGCGATCTTTAGCGCGCCTTTGGGCACCCGCGCGCGGTCGGCGGCGATGGATACCGGGAACGAGGCCACCAGCGCGCTGGCGGCGTCGAAGGCGCGGATGCGGAAGGTCTGACAATCGATCTCCAGCCGCGCGGCATGCGGCAGGGGCGGGGGCGGCAGGACATTCGGCACGCAGAGGCTGCGCCCGACCGTGGCCGCGTCCCAGGTTTTTTCCGAGGGATTGAGCCGTTGCAACAGGCGCGGCGAACAGTGGAAGGTTTCGCTGAGCGTTTCGACCAGGGACGTGCAGGCCATGCGCGGTATGAGCGACGCCGCCTGCCAGTCCGCCGGGGCCTCGCCCACGCGCGCCAGATCGCCGGTGGTCACCGTATAAACCGTCCAGGGCGGCGCAACGATCTCTTTGGCCAGTATTTCCTCGATCTTGCCGGATTCGACGCCGCGGGCTTTGCGGTAATCGGCCAGCGCGCGATCGCTGCGCGGTCCGCGCTGCCCATCTATGAAGCCGACCGTAAACCCGGCGCGGTCGAGGAGAATCTGTAATTGCGCCGTGGCGCGCTGCGCGGCGGACGGCGGCGCCAGAACGGCGGAGGCGGGCGCGGGCTCCTGTGCGGCGGCGCACAGCAGCGCGGGAAGCAGGATGGCGAGCGCCAGCGGGCGCAGCATGGCGGTCCGTTCAGCGTGCCGGGCCATTTGAATTTCCAAGTGCGGATTTCGCGGGGACCATCGCGATGGCATCGATCCCAACCCGGGCGCCTTTGGGCAGAACGGCCTGGAGCGTCGTACGGGCTGGCGGAGTGCCGGGGAAAAATGTGGCGTAGAGCTGATTGACGGCGGAAAAATCGGCCAAATCCGACAGATAGAGAGTGGTGCGTACGACATCGGCGAGGGAGGCGCCGGCGGCTTCCAGCACGGCGCGCAGATTGGTCAAGACACGCCGGGCTTCTTCAACGGCGCCGCCTGGAACCAGCGCGCCGCCGGCGGGGTCAAGGCCCAACTGGCAGGAACAGAAGATAAAATCCCCGGCGCGCACGGCCTGGGAATAGGGGCCGACGGCGGCGGGGGCCTGAGCGGTGGTGACCGCGAGATGGGGCATGCCTTAAACCGCCTCCTGTCCGCGTCCGCGTGCTTGAACCGAGTTCATGAAGCAAAGTATGCCGGATTCGGACTCGAATGCGCAAGCGGTTTTGCTTGCGCAACGACTCTGAAACTCACATTATTCCGGCAGTTCGAGCGGAGCGATCAAAAACGCGGGTGGGGCGCCCGCTGGTTGTCGGTTTTTGCGGCGGCAAGAAATGCACGTTTCCCTTTCATTAGTTCAACGACTGCGGCGCGCGTTTTTTGCGTGCATGGTCCTGTCGCTCTTTGGCGCGTCCTGGGCTTTGGCCTCGACCGGCGAAGGGGCGGCGCCGGAATTTCCGCTGCCGATCGCGAACTATGGCGATGCCGCGCAGACGAACCTGGGGGCCAAACTGATCGGGCGGATCGCGGCCGATCCTTTCAATGCCGTCGCCAGCCTGATCTTTCTAGGGGCCATCATCCACACCTTCCTGGCGGCGAAATTCCGCGCGATCTCCCATCGTTTCGAGCATGAGCTGGCGGCGATCGCGCACGAACACTCCGCCGATCCCGGCGCTGAAGACCAATTCGATCGGCTGCGCGACCGCAAAAAATTTCTGGCCGTGCTCTTTCATTTTCTCGGCGAGGTGGAGGCCATCTTCGGCATCTGGGTGATACCGCTGGCGGCGGCCATGATCCTGATGAAGGGCGTGGGCTCCGCGACGCACTATCTCAACGGGGTGAATTTCACCGAGCCGATCTTTGTGGTGGCGACCATGGCCATCGCGGGTTCGCGGCCGGTATTGTATTTCGCCGAGGGTTGCCTGAAGCGGGTGGCGGCGTTCGGGGGCGGGACGCCGGGGGCGTGGTGGTTTTCGATTCTGACCGTGGGTCCGCTGTTGGGCTCGCTGATCACCGAGGTGGCGGCGATGACCATTTGCGCGCTGCTGCTGGTGCGGAAATTCTTCCGTTTAAACCCCTCCATGCCGTTGCGTTACGCGACGCTCGGGCTGCTGTTCGTGAACATCTCGGTGGGCGGCATTATGACGCACTTCGCGGCGCCGCCGATTGTGATGGTCGCCGGCAAGTGGGGCTGGGGTCTGACTTTCATGCTTTCCAACTTCGGCTGGAAAGCGGTCGTGGGCATTCTGGTGTCGAATCTCCTGGTTCTGGCCCTCTTCCGCCGCGAGTTGGGCGCCCTCAAGGAATCCGCCGCCGGCCACGTTAAAAGCGCGGCCAGGGTGCCGGGCTGGATTGTGCTGGCGAATCTGCTCTTCATCGCATTCATTGTGGTGTTTGGCCACTATGCGGTGATTGTGGTGCTCGGCTTCATGCTCTTCCTGGCCTTTGCGATGGCGACCGAACGAAGCCAGGAATTCTCCAGTTTGCGGGCGCCGATTCTGGTCGGATTTTTTCTGGCGGGCCTGGTGATCCACGGGGGTTGTCAGCAATGGTGGATCGAGCCGGTTCTGAGCAGCCTGACGCCCGTCCAGTTGCTGCTGGGCGCGACCGTGCTGACCTCCTTCAACGACAACGCGGCCATCACCTACCTGGCTTCGCTGGTGCCGGGATTTTCGCCGCAGGCCCAGCGCGCGGTCGTGATGGGCGCCGTGGCCGGAGGCGGACTGACGGTGATCGCCAACGCGCCCAACCCGGCCGGCCAGTCCATTCTTCAGACTTACTTCGGAAGCGACGGGATCGACGCCTTCAAGCTGTTGCTTGCGGCGATTGGTCCCACCATCGTCATGGTGCTGGTGTTCCTGCTGTAGCCGGCGACAACGCCGCCCGCGCCGCATCGCGCACCTGCGCGATGTAACGCGGATTGACGCTGACGATGCGGATGCCGGCCTCCAGCAGATGACGCGTATAGCGCGGGTCGCCCGCCAGTTCGCCGCAGACCGAGAGCGGGCGTTGCGCGGCGTCGGCCGCCTGCGCGATCGAGCGCAGCAGCGCCCAGAAGACCGGACGGTCCGGCGAATAGTCGTGCGCCACCAGTTCATTGTCGCGATCCACGGCGAAGAGGTACTGGGTCAGGTCGTTCGTGCCCACGCTGCCGAAATCGGCGGAGGCGAATATTTCCCGCGCCGCCAGGCAGGCCGCGGGAACTTCGAACATCGCGCCGTGCTGCAGCAGGCCATGCGGCAGATCGGCGATCGCGGTCTCGATCAGCGTGCGCAAGAGCAGGAACTGGGCGGCATCGGCGATCATCGGATACATCAGGCCGATCGGTCCATGCTGGGAGGCTCTGGCCAGCGCCCGCGCCTGCGTCCGCAGCAGTTCCCCGTGCGCCAGCAGAAAACGCGCGCCCCTGCAGCCAAGGTGCGGATTGGCCTCATGCGGCGCCGTCACGCCCGGCAGCGGCTTGTCGCCGCCGACATCCAACAGGCGGAAATACGCGGTGGCGCCGCGCAGCCGCTTGACGACCGTTTCGTAACGCCGGTACTGCTGCTCCTCATCGAGCACGGCGCCGGCGGCGATGAACTCGAATTCCGTGCGGTACAGTCCGACGCCCTCCGCGTTCGCCTGGAGCGCCGCCTCCACATCCGCGGAGCGGCTGATATTGGCCATTACCGTCAGGCCCGGCACGGGTTCGCTGGTTCGAAATTCCAGCCGGCCTTCCGGCGTGGCGGCGAGTTCGCGGGCGATGGTTTCCCTGGCCGGGTGGATGACGACATCGCCGGTCGTACCATTGATCAGCAGCATGGTGCCGCAGGTCATTTTCTGGTAAATGCCGGGAATGCCGCTGACCGCCGGGACGCCGAGCGAGCGTGCGAGAATGGCCGCATGCGAAGCCTCGCCGCCCTGTTCGGTGACAAATCCGCGCGTGTGCTGCGCGTCCAGCCGCACCGCCAGCGAGGCGGTCATCTCCGCGGCGACCACGATGCGCTCGCCGCCGCGCCGGCAGTGCAAGGCGCCCTCGCACTGGAAGAGGGGCGATGTCGCGTGCAGCGCATCGAGCAGGTGCGTCTTCAAGTCGCGAATGTCGGCCACCCGCTCCTTGACGATCTTGTTGCTCACGGACTGCATGCGCTTGGCATAGTGATCGAAGGTGGTTGCCACCGCCCGCTCGGCGGAACAGCGCAGGTTGACGATGCTGTCGAAGAGCCGTTTCTGAAGTCCGGGATCGTCGAGCATGGTTTTGAGCGCCGAGAAGATGGCCGCTTCGCCCGCGCCGGCGCGTTCCGTCACCTGGCGCGCCAATTGCGCGAGATTGGCGCCCACCGTGCGCAGCGCGGCGCGCAAGAGGGCGGCTTCGTGTTCCAGAGCCTCAGGTGCGATGGCGGTGTGCATGGACACCGTGTGGCGGTTTTCGTTCAGGCGGCAGACCGGTCCGATGGCCACGCCGGGACTGATCGGCAGGCCCTTGAGCCGGGTTTCAGTGGACGGATAACTCACGGTATTTCCTGTGCGCTGTGAAGTTTGCGACGATTACGGTTTTCGGCGCTTTTGTTCCGCCGTATGACACGGCGACTTTACTACACTGGGCGGCACGGTTGTGCAAGCGCAACTTGGTGCATCTGCGAATCGTTATCGAATCGTTATCTGTAGGTGGAAAACAACGCAGAAGACGCAGCGCGGATTTGGAGGGACGACCTCCGTGTCGTCCGTGAATCAGCCGGAGCGGGAGGAACGGACGGGACGGCTCGTGCTACGTAGCGAAGCGCTACTTCGC
>JANYBP010000021.1 GCA_025360745.1 bacterium | reverse complement strand
AACTACCACCCCAAGCACCGCCCAGAATCACATCCGCCGGATCACTCGAAATGCCATAGTGGCTACAGACTTTTCAACGGAACTCCTCGATTATCGAGGATTTACGACATTCAGCCTCTCGAATAGCGAAAGTCCGGTTAGGCGAGGATTTGGGGTTCGCATTTCCACTTGCACGCCTCGGGCTCCTATGCTACATACCTCGTGTTCCGAGGCGTCATCGTGAGACAAGGTGACGCTGGAGCGCGGCGGGGCAACGGATAAAGGGAGGATGAAAGATGGAACTCACGCAGGAGATGATCAAGGGCACGGTCGTACCGGTGATGTTGAAACTGCTCACGGAGCGGGCGATGTACGGCTATGAACTCATCAGAGTCGTCAACGAACGAACCCACAACGCCTTGCAGTGGAAAGAGGGCACGCTCTATCCCTGGCTGCACCGGCTGGAGGCGGACGGACTGATCCGCGGCGAATGGGACGAGGCCGCAAACGGACGGCAGCGCAAGTACTACCGCATCACGCGCAAAGGCGCCGCGGCGCTGGAGACGAGCGTTCACGAATGGGTCGCCCTCTCTTCCGCCGTCAACGCCATCCTGCTGGCCCCGAGCATGGCGTAGTCCGCCGGAACTGGCGTCCCACAGGGACGCCAAGGCTGAAGCTGTTTAGACTGAAGGGTGTTAGGTGTAATTGCATGAACCAAGATCCACGCATCGCGCCATACCTCGACGCCGTGACCGCCAGTCTGGACGGCGACGACGAACTGCGTCTCGATGTCCGCGCCGAACTGGCCGCCCACCTGGACGAAGCCGCGGCCCAATTTCAATCCGAAGGCCGCTCGCCGGACGAAAGCGCCGAACTGGCCATCCAGTCGCTCGGTCCGGCCACCGACTACGCCGGCGACCTGGTCGCCGCCAACCGCCCCCGCATGCGCCTGCGGGCCCGCATCCGCCTGCTCCTGCGCGCGCTCGTGATCCCGGCGGCCATCGTGGCGGCGCTGATCTCGCTGCGAGGCTGCGTCAGCGTCCACTGCATGTTCTACATGATGACGGAGGACAGCAATACATCCCGCTCCGCTCGCGTAACCCAGTGGGTCTATTTGCATTGGCTGACGCCATCAGAGAGCGCCTTTTCGCGGGAACAACGCCTGATCCTGCACGGGGACACGGCTTGCGCCGACAAGGTAGCCGGGCAACGCGCCATCTGGGAAGCCTGGCCGACCAACGTTGTCTACCTGAACAACTACCTGTCCGCGCTTTTCTTGGCGTACGATACGCTTGGCCGCACCCCCGCCGAACGCTTGTCGGCCTTTGACCGCGAACTGGACAAAGCCATCGCGCTAGATCCCCAGAACGCCCGCTACTGTAGTGTCCCTTAAATAGCTAGACATATGAAATCGGGGCTTTTGCTGGGATTTCCGCGAATAGGCATCGAACACTGGCTTGATATATGTATAGTCATTTTCGGGACACTACACTACCTGTACCTGCGCGCCGACCGATTGCTGGCGCAGGGGGCAACGGTCGAAACCATCGATCTTGGCAAGGACGAACGTGGCGACAACCATTCCGATTACCGTCTCGTCGTCCGCGACCGCGCCATGCTGGACCGGGCCATGGCGGAGTTCCTGGCTGGCACCCGCAAGCCGGTTCTGCGTCGTTATTCGTCCGACATGTTGCGCGAGCGACTCGCGATTATGGGGCAACCGCAAAGCCTTTTCGAACAGATGCAGGAATGCGCTCTGGCGGAAGCCGCGCACACGGATTTCCGCGCGCACCGCGATCTCATGCGGGCCGCGATTGCGTACGCCAGGCTGCTGATCCAGGAAGGACGTCCCGACGAAGCACGGCCATTCATCGACTTCTGGCAGCCGCTCGCTGTGCAGACTGCCGACGACGCATTTATTCTTGTCGATGTTTTCTGCGCCGCCGCCGCCGTCCGGATCGGCCAGGACATCGCGACCGCACTTTATCATGAGATTGGTGACGCCGCGGCGGAAGCCCGCACACGCCATGTCGCCACGACGCTCTACGCCCCCGTGGTCGCATACTACGCGCGGCGTAAGGCCCATGCCGCCACCGGAGAGGACCTCATGGGCATCCGTTACGGAGGATTCCGCTCCGCCATGTTTGTGCCTGTTCTGGACGAGCCGATGACGGTGAAGGAATTGGAAACGGATCGGTTGCTGACGTACGCGATGCTGGATCGAACGGCATGCAACGTAGCCAACCTGCTCCTCTTCGGAATCATGATTGCCGCGTTGATGGTCACGCTGCGTTGGCGGTTCGTCCGGGGAGCCTCCGGGGCGTCCTTGCTCCTGCTCCCGCACGCGCGACAGATTTTGCGGATTCTCGGGTTCGGCGTCATCCTACCCCTCTGCGCCTATGCCCTCTGGACCAGGGCGCCGTTATTGGGCGGTCGCGATGTCTCGTTATACCTGACCTGGCCCGCCGCCTTGCCACAAGCGGTCATACTCGTCACGGGAATCGTCGTCGCGACCATGACGCTGACCATGCGGGCCGTACGGGCGCGCTGCGAAATATTGCAGGTGCCGACACCGCCCGCCGACAAGAGACACTGGCTGTTGTGGGGCGTCGCGGTTTCATGCGGCCTCATGCTGATCATCGCCCAATGCCTGCGACCGTTACATGCGTACTTCATCTCCGAGGACTGGGAAAAGATCATAGGGATATTCCTTTTGGCATTCGGCGCATTGGCCGCGCTGACCGCCGGCATTGTGTTCTTCCGGTATCTGTTCGGTTCGAGAGGTTTCGGTTTGTACCGGGGCACCGTGGCGCGCTCGCTGATTCCGCACCTGGCCATGGCCATGGTGCTCATCACCTTGCTCACAAACCCCTATCTGCGCGCCACGGAAGCGCGGCTGGTCAGCGGCGATCCCCTGATGTCGATCTCGGAGACCAAGACCTGCGCCGGTTTCACCGTCATCGAGAGGCGCGTGACTGAACGCCTGCGAACCGAGATGCTGAAGGCCGCGGGCAAATAAAGTCCCGCCGGTTACATAACGAATGCCGATGCATTGTCGTTGCGGTAGCGCCTATGCGCCCGTCGCCAATCTTGCTTGCATAAGAGGCCCCAAATCCTCGTCGTTCCGGCATTTTGTCCACGGGCAATTCACCTTACACCCACGCGGCGGCAGGGGCCTGCCGCCCTCCAGAAAAATGTTCCCCCGACTTCTTTTTCGTTCCCTGGAGGGCGACGGGCCTCCGTCGCCGCGTGGCTATGTTGCGAAAAACCAGTCGCCAACAAGGCCGCGCCGTCCCCGAGGATTTCGGAATGCGTAATCGATTGTCATTCACGGTGCGAATACATACTATTATTCAAGGGTGAGGCGAAGGTTGATTACAGCCATGCGAAACGCTCAATAGCGCTCGCCGGTTATGAGTGCGGCGACGGAGGCCCGTCGCCATCCAGGAATTCGAATCGCCCTTCATTTGCACAGAACATGAGCCCATTACCACAAAGGCAATATCCGGCACATCAAGCGCCGGTTGAACGCTTTAATGAACCCATTGTCTTGTTCTGTACGGCGTGCATCAAGGATCGTGGCGTCGCGCTTAACAATGTTGCCGCGACGCAGGCCCTTCGATTGGCGTGGCAGGAGGCAGTTCAATGGAAGGTAGGCGAGTTCCTGTGCATGACCGACCATGTCCATCTATTCTGCGTACCAGGTGTGCCTCACCCGGAAAACGTGAAACGGTGGTGTAGTTATTGGAAACGTTTGGCGGATCAGCACTTGCCTGTTTTGAAAGGCCGATGGCAGATGGACGTATGGGATACGCAAATGCGGGATGTGAACCATTACATGGAGAAACTTTCCTACATGCGCCAGAATCCGGTAAGAAAACAGTTGGCAACTTATTGGGAAGAATGGCCGTATCGGGGTGTTTTGAACGTTATTCGGTGGTGATGGCCGGTTTGCAGGATTTGATATGCGGCAGGTTCTGCCTGCATGCATTGGAATCCGGCGACGGAGGCCCGTCGCCCTCCAGGGCGGTAAGGTTTACCGGAAAATGCTCGGGCGAAGTTTTACTCCACCGGTTCCGATTCCACCACCGAATTGGCGTTGGTGTAGCCGATCTGTTCCAAGAGCGACACCAGGCCGGCGCGGTTGGTGACGCCGGCGGCGGCTAACAGCGCCGGCAGATCCTCGTCCGCCGAAACGGCGGGTGGCGGCATTGGCGTGGGCGCGGGCGCGGGTTCGGCGGCACTGCCAGTCGTTTTGGCCGCGGCCAATTGTTGCGCCTCCGCCGTGCGGCGGCGCAGATCGTCGCGGAGTTTCCTGCGCTCCGCATACGAGAGATTCGTCAGCGACGACGACGGCGAGCGGGACGGCCGTGGCGAAGTGAAAAGCGCGGATGATGGCGGCGGAGCGGGCGCGACGATCGGCGCCGCGGCTTTGACCGGCGGCTTGTTGGTGGCTGCCAGGCGCGCCGCGCGGTTGGTGGTCACGCCGCCGGTCGCAAGCGACATCCAGTACTTCTCGTTGCCCTTGCAAAGCTGGGCTTCGCCGTTTTCGATCTCCACGTCGCCGACGAAAAGCCCGTCCTCGAGATCGCCCGGCGAGAGCAGGTACGATTTCCTGGTTTTCTGGTCCACGATGCCGACGTTGATCAGGCCCGCTTCATCGCGCGTGATGGCGGTCAGTCTGTAACCGAGCACGAAGGCCTCGGGCGGCGGCCCGGCGGACGGGTCGGGGGCTTTTTCCACCGGCGGCGTCCCGAAGGGCTGCCTCTCTAAAATAACTTCGTAGTTGTCGAAGCCGGCGGCGCGCGCCGCGCCGGCCGCCAGACTCAGCGCCAGCCCCGCGCCGAGCAGAATAGGAAACGTATGCCGCATGCCCTAATGTTGGGCCAGTCGGAGGCCGCGGTCAAGCAGGGAACACACGCCCGGAGTCTCGACCAAAAGTCGTCCCTTCATTTCATCCACGAGCATTTCACCTTACGCCCACGCGGCGGCAGGGGCCTGCCGCCCTCCAGAAAAATGTTCCAGTCAATCTTCATAACTTTTTCTGGAGGGCGACGGGCCTCCGTCGCCGCGTGGGCATGCGCGAAAGAACTGTCAAAAAAAATGGCCGCGGCGTACTTAGGCGACGGCTTGGGAAAGGGTTCACCAGTTTACGGTCAACCCGTCATAGGCCGCGCGAATGGCGGGGGGCAACGCGGCCTCGGCGGCGGCGTGGTCGAGTTCGTGGCCGATGTGGGTCAGGAACGAGCGCGTGGCGCCCAGCCGGCCCAGCAGCGCCACGCTATCGGCCAGCGCCAGGTGGGTGGGATGCGCCCGCACGCGCAGCGTATCCAGGATCATCGTGTCCACGCCCCGGAAGGCGGCCTCGGTGGTCGGCGGCATTTCGTGGCAGTCGGGGACATAGCCCAGCGACTGGCCTTCGCAGTCCAGCCGGAAACCCAGAGTCGGCGTGTGTCCGTGCTTCACCGGCAGCGGCGTCACGCGGACGTTACCGATCTCGAACGCGGCGTCCCGGATGTGGAAATCCAGGCGCGGGCGCCAAAGGCCCGCGGGATTCGCCGCCGTGGTCACGTAGTTGAAGATGCGCCGCAGGTCGGCGATCGTGGGGGCCGCGGCGTAGACGGGGATGATGGCGTCCTGCAGCACGTTGTAACGGCGCATGTCGTCGAGTCCGAAAACATGGTCGGCATGCGCATGCGTGATCAGCACCGCATCCACCCGCGGCACGTTGAAGGCCAGGGCCTGCTCCCGGAAATCGGTGGAGGTATCTATGATCAGATGCTGCCCGCCGGCTTCCACGTACAGGCTGGAGCGCCAGCGCCGGTTGCGTTGGTCGGACGAGGCGCAGACCGGACAGTCGCAGCGGATGACCGGCACACCCGCCGACGTACCCGTGCCAAGGAAGGTGATCCGCATGTGCGGGCGCTCAAGCGGCGGGTTGCGCCGGATTGCGGAGGACACGCGCGGTCCAGACGCGCTTGATGAATTTTATGGCTTCGAACCAGGCCACGCCGGCCACGCTGGCCGAGACGCAGATCAACAGGTCGTCGGGATGCAGCACGCTGAATTTGAGCAGCTTTTGCAGGAACGGCGTGTAGAGCGCCAGCGTCAGGCAAATCAGGGTTCCGCCCAGCACCCACATCAGGGAGACGTTGCGGGTGCGGAAGATCGCCAGGATGCCGCGGCTCGACGAGAGGTTGGTCAGGATCAGGCCCAGGTTGGCGATCACCAGCGTTGTGAAGGCCATGGCCCGCGCCTCTTCCTCGCCATGCTCCGGCGCCGCCAGGCCGTGGCGGAAGACCAGCAGCACGGTGGCGAAGACGATCGCGCCCTGCAGCAGACTGAAGGCCACGGTGGCGCGGTTGAAAAGCGGCGACCGTGGCGGACGCGGCGGACGCCGCATCACGCCCTCCTCCTCCGGCTCGGCCTCGAAGACGGTGGAGCAGGCCGGATCGATGATCAGTTCCAGAAAGAGAATATGCACCGGCAGCAGCGCCAGCGGCCAGCCGAAAAGCACCGGCACCAGCGACATGCCGGCGATCGGCACATGCACGGCCAGAATGTAAGAAACCGCCTTCTTGATGTTGTCGAAGATACGCCGGCCCATGCGCACGGCGTTGACGATCGAGGTGAAATCGTCGTCCAGCAGCACCAACGAGGCCGATTCGCGCGCCACGTCCGTGCCGCGTCCGCCCATGGCCACGCCGATGTGCGCCGCCTTGAGCGCGGGGGCGTCGTTGACGCCGTCGCCGGTCATGGCCACCACGTCGCCGCGGGTCTTGAAGGCGCGCACGATGCGCAGTTTCTGTTCCGGCACCACGCGGGCGAAGATCGAACAGGCGGCGCAACGGCGCGCCAGTTCGTCGTCGTCCATGCCGTCCAGTTCGGGCCCGGTGATCGCCGCGGCGTTGGACTCCAGCCCGATCTGGCCGGCGATATTGAGCGCCGTGCCGGGATAGTCGCCGGTGATCATCACCACCCGGATGCCGGCCTCGCGGCACTCGCGCACGGCCGCCGGCACGGCGGGACGGATCGGATCGGCGAGGCCGATCAAGCCCAGGAAGCGAAACTCGAAATCGTGCTGCGCGGTGGGCAGATTTTCGCTGCGGCGGAACTTGGCGTGGGCCACGCCCAGCACGCGCAACCCCTGGCCGGCCAGATTTTGCACGCGCACGGAAATGGCCGCCCGCTCGGCGTCGGGAAGATGGCAGAGGTCGAAAATCGCCTCCGGCGCGCCTTTGGCGGCGACCACGTAGTCGGCGCCGTCGGGCGACTGCCAGACGTGCGAGAGCGCCAGCAGGTCGCGCGAAAGCGGGTATTCGTGGATCAGCGACCATTCCCCGTGCAAGTGCTCGGTGCTGCGCAGAAAACGGGCGCCCACGGCCGCGATGGCCTTGTCCATCGGATCGAACGGATCGCGCTGACTGGCCAGGATGCCGTACTCCACCAGCGGGTGGAAGGTCTCGGGAAGGTCCCCGAGCTTCGCATGCGTCACATCGAGCGCCCTGCCGTCCACGTCCAGCCGCGCCACCTGCATCAGGTTCTGCGTCAGCGTGCCGGTCTTGTCCACGCACAGCACGGTCGCCGAACCCAGCGCCTCCACGGCCGGCATGCGCCGGGTCAGCACCCGCGACCGCGACAGGCGCCAGGTGCCGAGGGCCAGGAAGATCGTGAGCACGACCGGGAACTCCTCGGGTATCGTGGCCATGGCCAGGGTCAGCCCGGCCAGCACGCCGTTCAACCAGTCATGGCGCGTGAGTCCGTAGACGACGATGATCATGGCGCAAATCGTGATTCCCACAAAGGCGAAGGTGCGCACCAGGCGGTTGATTTCGCTTTGCAGCGGGGTGTTCTCGGCTTCGAGTTTGTCAAGGGCGTGGCCGATGCGACCCAGTTCGGTGCGCGGGCCGGTGGCGGTCACCTCGGCGATGCCATGGCCCTGCACAACCAGCGTGCCGGAAAAGATGTGCGGCTGGTCGTCGCCGCCGGGCCGCGCGTCATCCGGCCCATCCCGCCCCTCCTCGGCGCGCGCGCGTTTGCGCACCGGGACCGATTCGCCGGTCAGCAGCGATTCGTCCAGGGTCAAATTGACCGCGTGCAGCAGCACGGCGTCGGCCGCCACGCGGTCACCCTCGTGGATCGCCATGCAGTCGCCGCGCACGACTTCCCGTCCCGCGATGCGCCGCTCGCGTCCGTCGCGGATCACCAGCGCGCGCGGGCTCGATAGGTCGCGCAACGCCTCCAGCGCGTGCTCGGTCTTACGCTGCTGGTAAAGCGTGATCCCCATCACCACGAAAACGAAGCCCAGCAGCATCAGCGCTTCCTCGCGGCTGCCGATCAGAAGGTAGATCGCGCCGCAGGCGACCAGCATCAGCAGCATCGGCTCGCGCACAACCTCCCAGATCGTGAATAACAGACTGTTCCGGCGCGAGGCCGGAAGCTCGTTCAGACCTTCGGCCTTCAAACGGATCGCGGCCTCCGCCGCGTCCAAACCGCGCAACGATGCAATATCAAAAGGCGCCAGCATGAAAAACCTCTCGATCTCCGGGATTGCCTGAACCGCGAACCATTAGTCGCGGAAAATATGAGGCGCGGCAAGCCCCCCGTCAAGCGCCGCCAGGTAGCCCCCAGTAATTCGCATGATGGCCACTTCCTCAGGTCCGGACGACACGGAGTTTTCTCGTGGCCAAGCGAGATTTCGTTTCGATCCCGATTTCGATAGCGATCCCGATTTCGATTTCGATCTGCTGCACCAAACACCCGCCGTGACCGTTCGGTGAAGCCGTGACGCGAAGCAGCGCGGGTTCACCGATAACCGTCCACCGATCACCTCTTCCCCCCCGTGTCCCTCCAACGGCCCGCCTGCGTCATCGCGTCCTTCCCCCGCCGCCGCATTCGGCCCATCCGAGCGCCGCCCCAAAAACCGCATTTCTCCGCGCCCCCGCGCCTCCGCGTGAGATAATCTTTCTTCTCCAAACGTAGCGTTTAGGCGTCGTCGTATTCGGCCTTGTTCAGCACGCGCTCGGCGACGTTCGTGAGATTTCCGGCGGTCAGTTCCGCGACGAGAGCGGCGAGGAGTTTCTCCCCGGTGGCGCGGGAGGCGGCAAGCTGGGCCTCCAACTCGTTCACCAAGGCCATCAGTTGATCCACCTTTGCCACGATCCGGCGTTGCTCGGCGAGGGGTGGGATGGGGATGACGAAGTTCTGTAAGAATTCAGTCTTCAGTTTGCATGTGCCGTGCGATGAATGCTCGATTGCGGCAAGTACCTCCGGTTCAAAGGCGCGAAGCGCCACAAGAATGTATTCCCGCGTCCTCGACTCACTTGGCAGGAGCGCCTTCATGTCCTGGTTTATGGTGACTTCGCGCATGGTGACCGCAACTGGGAATGCCCGCGCGAGAATCATGCCTCGAACAACCATCAAGAGACTTCCGGGCGGAATCAACCTGACCGAGGAACCTTCAACCGCAGCTGGCGAGATGTGATCCTGAGCGTCCGATATGTGCAGTACCTTCATGTCCTTCGGGCTTACCCACGGCAAGTCACCATCCCAGAATTCCGGACGCGACTTTGAGGGCGTTCCACCGCCGCGCCACTCGCCAAGTTTACCGAGCGACACACGGAGCCAGTGAACCGGACAGTCGCCTTCCTCCGATTCACTCCCCGCCATAGCGAATCTCGGGAATGTTCTCACCGCCGGTTCATCGTTGAGGTCTTGCGGCACGAGTTTGCCTTGGACGGCGAGGGTGAGGATGGATTTGCGGAGGTCGGCGGGGGGGATGGCGTAGGACTTGTGGAAGAGGAAGTTGAGGTTGGCGGGGGCGGGCGCATCGGCGAAGCGGACCAGCGACGCGCGGGCCAGCGCGGCGTGCCGCGTCTTCCGTTCCTGCTGCTGCGCCTCGAGCCGATCACACAACGCCATCAACTCATCCACCTTCGCCACAATCCGTTTCTGCTCGGCGAGGGGTGGGAGGGCGATGAGGCCGCTGTACAATTTCTCGTCGTTAATCGCGGGGTATGCCATCCCCTTCATCCCCTCTTGGACGTAGGCGGTAAACGGCGCGCTTCTGAGCCAGTAGAACAGGTAGCGATTGTTGACGCCCTCAAATGGATGAAGGATGCCGAACGCGGTGCTGGCGATTGGTCCGGGGTCAAAATCCTGATCGACGATTGCGATGTTCAACAAGTAGGGGCGAACCGTGGAGTAGATAACCGTGCCGCGCGCAACGAGTTTCCGCGCCCGCGAAGGTGCGTCGCCGGGTTCCAACTTCTCAACTCGGTCGCTGATGCGGCCTTTGTCTGAGTCGATGCCGCCCACATCAATGTAGGTGAACCGTTTGTCTGGAACTTTCTGGCCGAGTTCGTAACCAACGTCCGAGAGCCTCGCCCATGCCCAACTTGCTGGCAGTTCAAACGGTTGCTCATCCCGATCAATAGGTGCCGCTGGCCGAGACCTGATCCTTTTCGCGGCGACTAACTTTGCCCGCTCGGTTTCCGCCGACTTAAGAAGTATCGACGCTGGTTCGTCTCGCCTGTTTTGAGTGACGAGTTTTCCCGTCACTGCGAGTTTCAGCACCACCTCCCGCATCTTCGCCACCGCGTCGGGCGTGTCGGCGAATTGGTCGAACTTGGAGAAGAAGGTTTCCAGATTCATTCGGCGACCCCCTTCGCGATACTTTCCGCCATCTCCGCTTCGATCTCCTCGATGCTGGGGAGGCTGGAGGCGAGTTCCTTGGGCAGGGCGCGGGTGAGATCGTAGTCTGCGACACCGATGGGTTTGTGGATGTCGCGCAGGGCATATTCTGCAAAGATCCGGTCCTTGGTCTGGCAGAGGACCATGCCGATGGTCGGGGTGTCGTGCTCATGCCGTAGAAGATCGTCCACGGCGGAGCAGTAGAAGTTCATCTTGCCGGCATACTCCGGCTTGAACTCCCCTTTCTTGAGGTCCACCACGACAAAGCAGCGCAGTTTCAGATGATAGAAGAGCAGGTCGAGGTAGAATTCGCGGTCGCTGATTTCGAGGCGGTACTGGCGTCCGACGAAGGCAAAACCGTGCCCGAGTTCGAGCAGGAATTTCTGGATGTGGAGGAGCAGTCCGGTCTCCAACTCCCGCTCGTGAAAGGGCTCCTCCAAGGTGAGGAAGTCGAACAGGTAGGGATCTTTTAGCAGTCCCTGGGCGATGGCGGCATGGGCTTCGGGCAGCGTATGGACGAAATTGGTGACCGCCGTCCCCTGCCGGTCGTGGGCGCGGTTTTTGATCTGGACCACCAGCGTATCCCGACTCCAGCCCTGTTCGATGGCTTGACGGGCGTACCAGAGGCGGGTGGGTAGATGGGGAATCTGCTCAAAGAGCACGACATTATGCCCCCAAGGTAAAAGTGCAACGGATCGCTGCACAATTGGCAGCATGAACAGCGGTTTCATTTGTGCCACGGACTGTGGCACAATTCCATCCTCTTGATTGTCAACCTGTTCCAAAAGTACCGCAGCCTGTGGCACTATTGCGGGCGCACCCGAATATTCCCGATAAAAGCGCAGCATCCTCTTGATATTCCGCTCCGAAAATCCCTTCTGCTCCGGCAGTTCATTCTTCAGATCCACAGCCAGTCGGGGAATGACGCCCGCGCCCCAGCCTTCCAACTTCTGGCGGGCGGCGATCATGCGGCCGATGTCCCAGTACATCAGGATCATCTCGGCGTTGGCGGAGAGGGCGGCGCGGTGCTGTGCCTGGCGTACGCGGTTTTTGATGTCGCCCAGCAGGTCCCGGTAGGGAATCAGTTCCTGGGGCTTCATCGCTTCAGCGCCTCCATAAGTTGCGCCTTCAGCTTGCCCCGCGTCTCGGCGATCTGGGCGAGGAGCTTTTCGTATTCGGGCAGGAGGTGGTCCACGTCGCCGGGGCCTTCGTCTGGGTTGTGCGGGTTCTTGAGGTCGAGGTTGAAGTTGCCGGCCTTGATCTGATCGAGCGGGACGCGCCAGGCATGTTCGTTTTCCACGCGGGTTTTGAAGCCGTTGCTTTCCTTGCCCCACCAGGCCTTTTCCGGCTCGAACTCCTCGATGCGGATGGGTTTGCTCTTTTTCACCAAGGGGCCGGGGACCGCACACGTCTGGTACTACGAGCACCCATATCCGCCCGGCGCCAGGAACTACAACAAGGGCAAACCCATCCGCATCGAGGAGTTCGAGCCGGAAAAGGCCTGGTGGGGCAAGG
>JANYBP010000020.1 GCA_025360745.1 bacterium | reverse complement strand
GCGAAGTAGCGCTTCGCTACGTAGCACGAGCCGTCCCGTCCGTTCCTCCCGCTCCGGCTGATTCACGGACGACACGGAGGTCGTCCCTCCAAATCCGCGCTGCGTCTTCTGCGTTGTTTTCCACCTACAGATAACGATTCGCAGATGCACCCATTTGGCACTGTTTACTGTTCTCCGTTCACTTTTGCTCTTCTCTGCCTAACTACGGCCTGCCGATCGGCACGCGTGGCGCACCGGCGCCCGGCGCGCCCGCGCCCCCACCCGGCGTACCGGTACCCGCATTCGCCATGACCACATGCGTGATTGTTTTCTCCACGCCATGCACCACACCCCGGCTGGTTACGGTGAAGACCGGGGAAACGGTGCTGATCAGCGCGTTGAGACGCTGGCGCTCGTCGGCATTGAGCGCGATCAACTCGCCGACTCGCGCGAAAACATCCGCGGCGCTTTTGAACTGACTGTCCTCGCTGATCGTGCCGGCGTCGGTCAGCCCTTCGCGTACCGTCATGATCCGGTCGGCCAGCGGCTCGGTGATGCCGGGCAGCGTGAGCAGCACGCGGCGCGAGGCGGCGTTGATGTTGACCAGTTTGTCGTCCGTCGCCCCCGCGCGCAAGAGGTCGGCGATGCCCGTCATGGGCGGCGCCTTGTCGCCGCCCTCGGAATTCGCTCCGCCGTAGACGATCTCGCGGGTGAAACCCCGGATCAGACGCAGTTCGTCCACCGTATCCAGATTGCCGGCATGGCCGTTGTGGCCGCGCGCCTTATAGGGCGGCGTCTGGCGGGCGTAGTAATCCTCCGTCTCGGCCCCATCCAGATGCGGCGTGTCGTCGGGATCGCGCCAGTCGTCGAAGCTGTCGATCAGCGTGCGCCAGAGCGCCTCAGGCACGCCGCCAACGGTCAGGATGCGTTCCCAGTCCTCGTCGGTGAGGGTATTGACGTTGCGCAAGCCGGGCTCGGGGACGATATCGAGTCTGATTTCGCCCTCGCCCAGCGGGGTAGTCCAGTTGCGGATCGCCAGCCCCTGTTTCAGCCGCTTGGCGGCATCGTACCATGGCTCCGCCTTGTCGGCCTCGGTATCGGTCGTCCCGCGAATCTGCATGCTGCGATTGAGCAGCATCAGCGCCACTTCATGACCGCTGCGGGCCAGATGTTCGGCCTTCATCTGTTTGCGGTAGAAGGAAAGCACCCGCGCCTCGGTTTGCATCTCGAAGGCGAAACTGCTGATCAAAATCGAGAGCAGCGCCAGCACCCAGAGCACAACAATCAGCCCCGACCCGCGCGCGTTTACGGGTTGTCCAAACCGGCGCTCTCGGCGAGAGCGCCCTGCCATGCCTGTCTCATTTCCCATATTCACTCTTCACTGCCCACTGTCTATCATTCAACATTCAACATTCGGCATTCGGCATTCAGCATTCAGCATTCAGCATTCAGCATTCAGCATTCGGCATTTCCCCCGCTCACCGGTACCCCTTCTGCTGGGCGATGGGAATTTGAACACAACGCTGAATTTCGACCGGCGCTTCGCCTTCCTTGAGCGGTTGCAGGCGCAGCGTGACTTCCACGAAACGGGGCACATGGTTGGTCATCGGTTCGAGGCCGATCTTCTCGTCCCACGAATCCAGCCACTGAATGCCCTCCTCGGTGGCGTTGGTGGCGACGCGGCAGCCGATGCCGACGACGCGGCGGGAGAGCACGACCGGCGCCAGATCCTCGGGGCGAAAATCGTCGGGCTGCAGATAATCGTCGCCCCAGGCCGTATAGGCGATCCCGACGCCCTCGGCGGCGCCGTTTTGCGTCATGAAAAGATGTACGCGGTGATAGGTCTTGGCCATGCCGCTGTCGTCGCCCACCAGGTCCGTGCCTTCCTTGACCCAGGTAAAGCCCTCGCCCTCGGAATCGATGCGGAACCCGTCCGCCATGTTCCGGTAACGGGCGTTTTGCAATCCGCCGACGATCTGTTCCATCACGAAATCGCCGTGATGCAGATCCTCGCTCAGTTGTCCGCCCCGCCGCCAGGCCTCGGTGACGGCGCTGAAAATGAGATAGGTCACCGTCGTCACGAGCATTAGAATGGCCACCGCCACCAGCAGTTCCACCATCGTGAAGCCGCGCCTGATGCCACGCATTTTCATGGTCCGGCGACCTCGTTGGTGAAATACAGATACGAGGTCACCTGCTCGCCGCGGTTGGTCGAACCGCTGCGGCGGAAGACGCGCGTGTTGACGATCAGCAGGTCCTTGTAGGTCTCGCTGCGCGCGATGCTGCGGCTGGCGGTGAAGCCGTCGGGGTAGTCCAGGTTGTCCAGCGAGGCGTTGAGGATCTGGTCCTGGCCGTTGACCTTGACGGCCAGAATCGGATGCTCGATCTCGACCAGATCCATTATGTGGCGCGCCGCATAGTAGTCCCGCGCGGCGCGCACCACGGCCAGGCAGCGCGAGGTGGCGGTCAGCAGCACGGCCGAGCCGACGCTGAGAATCGCCACGGCGATCAGGACCTCGATCAGCGTCAGCCCGCGCGCGGCGCGCACAGATGGCGGGTTCATGTTCTCTCCCGTTCCACGGTGGGCGTGGAGAGCGCGTCCACCTTGATGCGCAAGCTGCGCTGGTCGCGGTCGCGCAGGATCACCTCGTAAGGATCGCAGCGGCCGTTGCTGCGGTAGAGGATGCGCACGCTGCCTTCCGGACCGGCCGGCTCGTTTTTTTGGACGAATTGCACCGCTTCGATCGTGACGCCGTCGAGCACCCGCGTGAGATGCACCACCGGCAGCGTCTCGGGCGCGGTCAGGGGCGGCGCGGCGCCGGCTTCACTGTCCGTCTCGGGAGTTTCGCGGCGCGCCGGCGCCAGGGCGCTGTTGGCGGAGGCGGCGGTCTGGGCCATGCGGGCGCGCGCCTCGGCGACGGCGACTTCGACTTCGCCGGTGGCCTGGAGGGCGGCCGCGGGACGGTCATGGGAGGCGACCAGAATGGTGGACTTGTTGAGTGTGAAGGCGACTTCGATCTCGGTTTGATGCAGCAGCGCCATGCTGCGGGCGTAGCGGGTGACGGCGACGACCGTGCGGCCGGCGGTGCGCAGACGGTTGCCGCTGATCGAGCGGACGAAAGAGGGCAGGGTGACGGCGCTGATCACCACAATGATGGCTATCACCAGCAGTATTTCGACAAGCGTGAACGCCCGCCGCGATCCGAGGCGGTTCATCCGCCGGTGCTTCCACCGCCGCCCGCGCCGTCCGGTTCGCTGACGACGGCCTGGCTGGTAATATCGTCGGTGGAGCCCATTTGACGATCCGGTCCGGCCGAGCGCACCTCGTAGCCCTTGTCGCCCACCTTGGCGTAGTTGAAGGCTGTGCCCCAGGCGTCGGCGGGCATGGCGCCTCTGATATAGGGACCGTTCCAATTCGGCTCGCCGCCGCTCTGCATCAGCCCCTGCAGCGTGGCTGGCAGGACGCCGTTATCCACTTCGTAGAGGTCGAGCGCCAGGCAGATGGCCGAAATGCTGGTGCGCGTGGTGGCGATCCGGGCGCTCTTATCGCGGCCCCTGAAACTGACCACAACGACGCCGGCCAGCATGCCCAGAATGGCGACCACGAGCAAAACTTCGATCAGGGTAAATCCCGCATTACGATGCGCGCGGCCCGAACAACGAATTCGACGATGAACCTGCATATCGAGACCCTCCCAACAATTTCAAGGCAGCATACATCAACCGCCGGACGGCAGCAAGAACAAGTCGCCAGGCGGTCGGAAGTCCGAAGTCATTGAAGTCATTCGTAGCCGCCGCGCTGCGCGCGGTGGCGTGCCTGTCGCGCACATGGCGAGAGGCAGAGGATTGAGGTCAGAAATCCGAAGTCAGAGGTCGGAAGTCCGAAGTCGCGCTGCGCGCGGTGGCGTGCCTGTCGCGTGACTGGCGAGAGGCAGAGGATTGAGGTCAGAGGTTATGCGAGTCCCTTGTGTCGTTCGCGTCAGGCTTCCTCATAAAGCCAACTTCGAGAGCATTCACAAAGCCTACTTCAACTGCATGCGCAAACTGAAACGCATAAAATAGACAAGCATTTAAGTGATTGACGACCGCCAGGCTGAGCGGTAGCGTTGCCTTCATTTCATGTCGGTTAGTTCCTGCGTGAGGCAGACTCAATAACACTGTTACTCCCGAAAATAATGAAAGAAACGCGCTGCCGATGAACAAGAAGGCCCTCACAGAAGCGGATACCCGCATCAATGAGGACTACAACAAGTTCTTCTTCACCATCATGGATTTCCGTCGTGCCACCGCGCAGTTCGCCGACCCCGATTTCGACGGCCCCCCGGTTCAGGTTTACGAACCCGGCCCCGACGATCCGCCCATCCCGCCCGACGAACCGCCGCCCGAACCGCCGGCAGGTGGCGAATCGCCGGAACCCCCGCTGTCCCCCGATATCGGCCCCGGCGATGATGGCCCCCAGTCGCGCACCCGCTACTACGTGGACAACGTCCCCGTCAGCGTCGTGATGGAGCGGGTCCAGTTCCTTGACGAATACGGCAAGCTCATCACCGAATCGCTCACCGACTACACCCGCAAAGCCGTCCACAAGAACTACGCCTCCCTCGCCGACTTCCTGAACACTTGGAACGGCGCCGCGCGGAAACAGGCCATTGTCGAACTGCTTGCCGGTCAGGGCGTTTTCCTCGACGAACTCGCCGAGCAGGTCGGCCGCGACTACGACCCCTTCGATCTCGTCTGCCACGTCGCCTTCGACCAACCGCCGCTCACACGCCGGGAACGCGCAGAACGGGTTAGGAAGCGGAATGTCTTCGGAAAGTACGGAGCCAAGGCCCGCGCCGTTCTGGAAGCCCTGCTCCAGAAGTACGCCGACAGCGGCATCGCCAGCGTCGAGTCGCTGGAAATCCTCAAAGTGGACCCGCTCCGCGCCTTCGGCACCCCCGTGGAAATCGTCAAAATGTTCGGCGGCCGGGACAACTATCTCGCCGCCATCCGTGAACTTGAAGCCGCTCTCTATGAAAAGGCAGCCTGACCCATGCCCAACGTCTCCAACGTCGTCAAAACCATCCAGGACATCATGCGCAAGGACGCCGGAACCTACGGCGACGCCCAGCGTCTGGAACAACTCGGCTGGATGTTCTTCCTCAAAATCTTCGACGACCGCGAGCAGGAGATGGCGCTCCTGCGCGACGCCTACAAATCCCCGCTGCCCAAGCATCTTCGTTGGTCCGCCTGGGCCAAAGACGAGGAAGGCATCACCGGCGACGCCCTGCTCGACTTCATCAACAACACCCTCCTGCCCAAACTCAAGGCTTTGACCGGCGGCGACCGGATGCATGCCCTCATCCGCACCACCTTCGAGGATGCCAACAACTACATGAAGAACGGCACCCTCATGCGGCAGGTCATCAACAAGATCAACGGCATTGACTTCAACGCCTCCGGCGACCGCCACCTCTTCGGCGACATCTACGAGAAACTGCTCAAGGACCTCCAGTCCGCCGGCAACGCCGGGGAGTTCTACACCCCCCGCGCCGTCACCCAGTTCATCGTCGAACAGGTCAACCCCCGCCTCGGCGAGACCGTCCTCGACCCCGCCTGCGGCACCGGCGGCTTTCTCGTTTGCGCCATCGAACACCTGCGCAAACAGGCCAAGACCGAGGCCGACGAACGCGCCATCCATGAATGTTTCTCCGGCATCGAGAAAAAGCACCTGCCGCACGTCCTCTGCATGACCAACCTGCTCCTGCACGGCATCGACGTGCCTTCCAACGTCCGCCACGACAATACCCTGGCCCGCCCCCTGCGCGACTGGGGACCGAAAGAGCGCGTGGATGTCATCGTCACCAACCCGCCCTTCGGCGGCATGGAAGAGGACGGTATCGAGTCCAATTTCCCCTCCGAGTTCCGCACCCGCGAGACCGCCGACCTCTTTCTCGTGCTCCTGATGAAGATTCTCAAACCCGGCGGCCGCGCCGGACTCGTCTTGCCCGACGGCACCCTCTTTGGCGAAGGCGTCAAAACCCGCATCAAGGAGGCGCTGCTCACCGAGTGCAACCTCCATACGATCGTCCGCCTGCCCAACGGCGTCTTCAATCCCTATACCGGCATCCGCACCAATCTGCTCTTTTTCACCAAGGGGCCGGGGACCGCACACGTCTGGTACTACGAGCACCCATATCCGCCCGGCGCCAGGAACTACAACAAGGGCAAACCCATCCGCATCGAGGAGTTCGAGCCGGAAAAGGCCTGGTGGGGCAAGG
>JANYBP010000017.1 GCA_025360745.1 bacterium | reverse complement strand
CCAGATAGTTCAGGCAGGCTTCCTGTGTTGCAAAACGCAACTCCAGCCCAGTCATGCTGCTCGGGTAGTCGTCCATACCCGGCCATGCTACGGGTTGTGGTTAGTTGAGTCAACTGCATATCTAGTTACTGGGAATATATGCATGCGTTCCTGAATCCAGGGGCAAGCACAACTGCGCCGCGAGAGGCGGGTTGGGGCTGCGCCGTCACAGTCTGAAGGGGATGAACCGACATGAACGTTAAGACCTTTCGGAGCAGTCATTTCGATCTGGCTGTCGACACCATCGGCGATGCGGACCTGCGGCAACTTATGCGCTGGATGGCGCGTGTGCCGCGGCTGACCATGGATCTTGAGACGCGCCGTTTCGAGGCGGCCTGGGCGGACTGGTTGGGGGTCAAGCACAGCGTGATGTGCAACTCCGGTTCGTCGGCCAACCTGCTGATGTACGCCGCCCTGGAATCGGCGGGGCGCGCCGGCCGCAAGAAGGTGGTGGTGCCGGCGACGGGGTGGGTGACCACGATCACCCCCGCGATCCAGCTCGGCTGGCAGCCGATCATGTGCGGCAGCGATCCGCGAACCTTCGGGCTCGACCTGGACCGCCTGGAAACGATCTTGAAGAAGGAGCGGCCGGACGTGGTCATGCTCGTGCATGTGCTCGGCGTGCCCAACGACATGACGCGCATCCTGGCGCTGCAGGCCAAGTACAAGTTCGAGATCATCGAGGACTGCTGCGCCAGCCACGGTTCCCTGCACGCCGGGCGCAAGGTGGGCGCCTTCGGATGCCTTTCGTCGTTCTCTTTTTATTACGGCCACCACATGTCCACCGTCGAGGGCGGCGTGGTGGCGACCTCCGACCCGAAACTGCGCGAGCACCTGCTGATGCAGCGCAGCCACGGGTGGTTGAAGGATCTGCCGAAGGCCGACGCCAACCGCATCATGCGCCGCTACGGCTTCGACCCCTTCCACGCGCCCTTCCTGTTCTATACCACGGGTTACAACCTGCGGCCCACCGACATCAGCGCGAAGATCGGCCAGATTCAGCTCCGGCATCTGAACGCCACCATCCGCCGGCGCGTTCGCAACCACCGCATCTATCAGCAGCGGATCGAGGGCTGCGTCGGTTTTCAGCATGCGCATCCCGGCGATGTCGTCAGCAGCATCTCGTTTTGCGCGGTGGCGGACTCCTCGCGCGCGCGGCGCCGGATCGTGGAGGCGCTGGACCGTTACAAGATCGACACGCGCATCTTCACGGCCGGTAATCTGGGGCGGCATCCCTTCTGGATGGACCGCTACGGCCGCTTCACCTGTCCGGTGGCCGACAGGCTGTTCGACGGCGGTTTTTTCCTGCCCAACAACCAGTCGCTGCGGCCGGACGACGTGCATGCCGTCTGCGACGTTGTGCTTAACGCCGCTTCGAAGGCGAGGGGCTGACAGGTGCCGCCGACCTCGTCGAGGGAGTCCAGAGGCGCCGGGCTGCCTGCGCGCGATCCCGCGCGGACCGGCCCGCCCGATCCCGAAACCTGCTACCGGCTGCTGCTGCTGATTCGCACGGTTGAGGAGGAAATCGCCCGCGTCTACCCCAGCGATGTCATCAAAAGTCCGGTGCATCTGTCGATTGGACAGGAAGCCGTGGCTGTGGCGGTCTGCATGGCTTTGCGGCTTGAAGATGTCGTGTTCGGCACCTATCGCGGACACGCCGCCTATCTGGCCAAGGGCGGCGACCTGGATCGCATGATCGCCGAACTTTACGGCAAGAACACGGGCTGCGCGGGCGGCAAGGGCGGCTCGATGCACCTGGTCGACGTCGAGCATGGCGTGATGGGAACCTCCGCCGTCGTGGCCACCACCATTCCGGAGGCGCTGGGCATGGCGATGGCCTTCCAGTACCGCCGCGAGCCCCGCGTGGTGGTTTCTTTTTTTGGCGACGGCGCCACCGAGGAGGGGGTCTTTTTCGAGACGCTCAATGTCGCGGCGCTGCGCAAAGCCCCGCTGATTTTCCTCTGCGAGAACAACAGTTACGCCATTCACACGCACCTGCACCAGCGGCAGGCCCAAAGCGATATTTGCCGCAAAGCTGAGGCCATGGGTGTGCCGGCGTTCCGGTTCGAGAGCGACGATGTGGAGACAGTCTACGCCCGCATCGCCGGCGCGGCCGCCCGCTTGCGGGCCGATCCATTCGCCGGGCCATGTTTCTTCGAGGCGCCGACCTGCCGCTGGCGCGAACATGTCGGACCGGGCGAGGATTTCCACCTGGGTTACCGCACCGCGGACGACGTGCGGCGCTGTCAGGCGAACGATGCGCTGAAAAAGGCCGCCGGGCGTTTGACCGAAATACGCCGCGCGGTCATCGAACGCGAGGTTCTGGGCGCTGTGGCGCGGGCCTTCGAACGGGCGGCGGCGGCGCCCTTCCCGGAGGCCGGCACACTGCTCGACGACGTCTACAAAGAGGTCTGATGGAACGCGAACTGTCATTTGTCGAAGCCATCTGCGAGGCCACGGACCAGGAAATGGGCCGCGACCGGAATGTCGTTCTGTTCGGCCTGGGCGTGGACGATCCGAAGCATATTCAGGGCACCACCAAGGGCCTGCCCGAAAAGTATGGCGCCGAGCGCGTTTTCGACACGCCGCTGTCCGAGGACGCCATGACCGGCGTCGCCGTCGGCATGGCCTGGGCCGGCCTGCGGCCGATTCACGTGCATATCCGCATGGATTTCGCCTTGCTGGCGGCCAATCAACTGGTCAACATGGCCGCCAAAAGCTACTACATGTTCGGCGGGAAACTGAATGTGCCGATGGTTGTGCGCGGCATGATCGGCAAGAGCTGGGGGCAGGGGCCGCAGCATTCGCAGGCGCTCTACTCCATGTTTGCCCATGTGCCCGGTCTGAAAGTCGTGGCGCCCACGACGCCGCACGACGCGAAAGGCTGTTTGATCGCGGCTATTCGCGACGACAATCCCGTGCTCTACGTCGAACACCGCATGCTGCACTTCCAGAAGGGGCCCGTGCCCGAGGCGATGTACGAAGTTGCGCCGGGCAGCGCGCGCGTCACGGCCGAGGGCGCCGACCTGACCATGGTGGGCATTTCCTACATGCAACTGGAATGCCTGCGGGCGCGCCACGAACTGGCCGCGGTGGGCATCGAGGCCGAGGTGATCGATCCCATCTGGCTGGCCCCGCTCGATCTGGATACCGTCGTGCGTTCAGTGCGCAAGACCCGGCGTCTGCTGGTGGTGGACAACGACTGGGCCTACTGCGGCGTCGGCGCATCGCTGGTGGCGGCCGTGGCCGAGGCGCTTTCGGGCGAGGTCGGCATCCAATACCGTTGCCTGGGGTTCCAGCCCACGACCTGTCCGACCTCGCCCACGCTGGAGGAGGCCTTTTATCCGAACCCCGCCAGCATCGCCGCCGGCGCGCATGAAATGGTGCGGGGGGATTCGACCTGGCGGCCCCCGCGGCGCGCCTATCCCGAAACCATCTCCTTCCGCGGTCCATTCTAAATGAACCGCTTCGCCGAGATGCCCATGCTGGTGGCGGGCGCGACCGGGCTGGTGGGCGCCAATCTGGCCCGGCGTTTGCGGACGCTGGGCGCCGATGTGGCCGGCCACCAGGACTTTTCGCTGCCCCACATCCGCGACTCGCTTGAGGCGAGCCTGCGGCGTCTGAAAACCGACTACATCGATCTCTACCAGCTCCACAGTCCCGCGCTCGATCTTCTGCGCGCTCAGCCCGAAATCGTGCCCTTGCTCGAAACGTTTCGCCGGCAGGGCAAGATCCGGGCCTTCGGACTTTCGCTCAAGGCCATCGAGGACGGGCCGGCGGCGATCGCCGAATTCGGCTTTGCCGCGCTGCAGGTTAATTTTAACCTGGCCGACCAGCGGCTCGTGCGGAGCGGTCTGCTCGAACGCTGCGCGCGCGCCGATGTCGGCGTCATCGTCCGCACGCCGCTCTCCTTCGGGTTGCTGACCGGCGCGCCCGCGCCAGGCGGCGGATTCGGGGCCTTCGACCACCGGCGACGCTGGTCCTCCGCGCAGATCCAGGCCTGGACCGATGCCGCCCGCCTTTTCATGGAGTCGGTTGCCGATCGCGGACGGCAGACCGCGGCGCAGGTCGCGCTGCGCTTTTGCCTCTCGTACCCCGCCGTATCGACCGCCATTCCGGGGATGATGAAAAGCTCCGAGGTGGAGGAAGACGCGGCCGCCAGCGGCCTGGGCCCGCTCACGGCCGCGCAGGTGCTTGACATCGAACGGGTCTACTGTGAACATGATTTTGTAGTTCGGAACAAGGAGCAAATCAAGTAGTCAGAATTCAGAATTCAGAATTCAGAAGTCAGAATTCAGAATTCAGAAGTCAGAAGTCAGGAGTCAGAAGTCAGAAGTCAGGAGTCAGAAGTCAGGAGTCAGAAGTCAGGAGTCAAAAGTCATTCATTCTGACTTCTGAATACTGTCTTCTGAATTCATGAATCAGAATGAGGGACCCAGCTAAGAAATTCGAGGATTTGGTGGTTTGGCAGAAGGCTCACCAATTCGTCCTTGGGGTTTACCGTTTGTCGAGGACATTTCCTCGATCGGAAACCTATGGTTTGTCGTCTCAATTTCGCCGTGCCGCCGTATCCATTGCTGCGAATATCGCGGAAGGATTCAGAAAACGCGGGAAAGCAGACAAACTCCGTTTTCTTAACATCGCGCAAGGGTCCCTTGAAGAATCACGCTACTACCTGATTCTTGCCCGAGACTTGGACTACGGTGATGATTCTGAATTAAGGACAGTGTTGGTGGAGGTCAGTAAGTTGCTGGAGGCGTACTCGCACGCCATTCTGAATTCTGAGGACAGTATTCAGAATTCAGAATAGATGCCTGGTTATTTCAAGGACGTGGACGTCGAACACCGCCTTGTTAAAGATGCAGCAATTTCTTATTCTGACTTCTGACTACTGACTTCTGACTTCTGAATACTTGAGCACTGGCAAGGAAAAAACGATGCACAAGGTCGGGAAAGCGTTAATCACCGGTGTATCCGGCTCGGGCGGCAGTTACCTTGCCGAGCACATTGTGCGGAACCATCCCGAGGTCGAGGTGCATGGCATTTCGCGCTGGCACAGCACCAGTTCGAGTGACAACCTGGCGGACGTGTCCGGCAAGGTGACGATGCACGAGTGCGACCTGACCGATTTCAGCGCCGTGTTCACGGTTCTGAAGCGGGTCCAGCCGGACACGATTTTCCACATCGCCTCGCACGCCAATGTGCGGGCTTCCTTTATCAATCCGCTGGCGGTCCTACAGAACAACATCATGGGCACGGCCAATCTTTTCGAGGCCGTGCGCCTGGTCGGGATTGACCCGGCGATCCAGCTCTGCAGCACCTCCGAGGTCTACGGGCAGGTTCTGCCGCACGAAGTGCCGATCACTGAGCAGCAGCCCATCCGCGCCTCCAGCCCCTATGCCGTCTCCAAGGTCGCGCAGGATTTGCTGGGCCAGACCTATTTCCGGAGTTACGCCATGAAAGTCGTGCGCACGCGGATGTTCGCCTATCTGAACCCGCGCCGCGCCGACCTCTTCGCCACCTCTTTCGCGCGCCAGGTGGCGCTGATCGAAGCCGGACAACAGAAGGAACTGCTCCACGGCAACCTCGACTCCGTGCGCACGCTGATAGACGTGCGCGACGCGATGGAGGCCTACTGGCTGGCGGTCGTGCATGGCGAACCTGGCGAGGTCTACAATATCGGCGGCGCCACGACCCTCTCGGTCGGCGACTTTCTGGCCCTGCTGAAGAAACACGCGCACGCGCCGATCCCGTCGCGCGTCGATCCGGCCCTGCTGCGGCCCTCCGACGTGACCCTGCAAATTCCCGACGTCTCCCGCTTCCTCAAAGCCACCGGCTGGAAACCGCGCTACTCGTTCGACGAAAGCGTCGCTTTCCTGCTTGAACACTGGCGCCGCCAGGTGCAGCGCAACGGAACAACCGGGAGTCGCGCGTGACCATGATCGCCGCTTGCTTCTCGTTAGTTAGGAATCCAGCTGCACGACAAAAGACCTGGCGCGACACCAGTTTGCACGACAATTCTTAAGCATTTCGAAACTGAAAGGCAGGTCGCAATGCGACTTCATTATTATCTGACGCAAAAAAAGGTATTGGCTCTCGGCGGAGATATGTGGCGATGGTATGGAATTAAAGCTCCCATTGTCCTGGCAAATCGGTTTGCAATGTATGCCTGGTGCCTGTTGTTTCGAGCCAATAAGAAATTTACGCTTGAGGACAGGAAGTATGCGTATGCAGTCAACCTACAGAACACCACCTTTAGAATCGAACGCGCAGTTGAGATTCCCGTCGCTTTGCAGGTTCGCCTGGCGGAACGCGGTGTGCGGCCGGGCTATTTGCTGGGCGTCGTCAGCCGCATCATTCAGCGGAAAAATCCCGGGGCCTACCTGGAGTCCTTCCGCCGCCTGCCCGCCGCCCTGCGCCGCGAACGCAAACTCGTGCTCGCGGGCGGCGCGCGCGCGCTGGAGGATTTTCGACCATTCGTCGGCGAGGAAACTTTGCGGGCCGTGCGCGACGATGTGGTCATCATGGGACGGGTCAGCGACGATGACCTGGCGCGCCTCTACACGCTGGCCGGGGCTTCGCTGTTCTTGTCGAACTACGAGGGCTTTGGCCTGCCCGTAATCGAGGCCCTGGCCTGCGGGACGGAGGTGATCGCCGCGGATATCCCGGCGATCCGCGAAGCAGCATCCTCGTCCACCTTTCTGTTTAGACCCGACGATGTGGAGGGCGTGGCCCGTTGCACGGAGATGGTTTTGGCGGCTCCCGAAGCGGAGCGGAACGCGCGGCGCGCCACTGGTGCGGCGTGGGTGCAGCGCTTCAGTTATGCGGCCTACGCCGAAACGCTCTCCGGGTTATTGGGACGGATAATGGCATGAAAATCGTGCATGCCAGTCCGCTTCTGGCCTACCAGGGCCATTTCGCCCACGAGGCCTGGACCAAGTCGGTCGCCATGGCCGAGGCCGGCGTAACTGTAACCATTCTCGGTTTCCCCGAAACGCTGCCGGAGCTGCCAGAGCACCCGCGCGTGCGATACGCCAGTGTGCAGGACGGTTGGTCGGCCGCCAAGAAGGCGCGCATCCAGGCCATGCGCCAAACCTGGGGTAATTGGTGGCTATTCCTGGTCGAGATCTGGTGGGTGCAGTGGCACGCCCTGCGCCGCGCCGCCCGTGAGCGCGCCGATGTGGTCTACTTTTCCGAGACCGAACCATGGTTGTTGATTCCGGCATTGCTGGCGGCCAAGTTGCTCGGGCGGCGTACCCCCGTTGTCGGGTTTATCCCGTACACTTTTTTTCACAGCGAATCCGCAAAACGGTACAAACAATCGTTGAACACGACCACGTTAGTACGCGGGCGCATTAACTACTGGGCCGCGCGTTGGTTGCCGCTAGGGATGGATATCGTGTGCGATGGTGAACCGGCACGTCATTACCTCTTCCGCTATCGAATGGATCGCACGCATGTGATTCACGAGGGCTTCGAAAAGCCGACTCGAATCTGGACTCGGGCAGAGGCGCGCGCATGTCTCGGTTTGCCCGCCGGGCGTCGCATAGCGCTCTTGTTTGGAGTGGCATCTTTTGCCAAGGGTTCGGATTTGCTGATGCAGGCGATCGCGACACTGCCCGCCGAGTTCGACATCTGTCTGGTCGGAAAAGTTGGCGGCGAACATCAATCGGACTGGGGTGCCGACCGCTACCGTAGCACTGCTTGGGAAACTCATCTACACGTAGTGTCCCGTTTCGTCACTGAGGAGGAAAAGGGGCTGTATTTCTCCGCCTGCGATGCGGTCGTGGTGCCGTACCGTTACGGATTCATGATGACCAGCGGCCAAGTGCGCAACGCTGTGACGTACGGCAAGGCGCTGATCGCTTGCGACCAGTTCGAAATCGGGCGCTACACACGGGAATTTGGACTGGGTTTGCTATTCGAACCTGAAGATGTCGCCGCGCTGCGGCAGGCCCTGATTTCGTTTGCGGGTCGGCCAGACGCGTGGTTTGACGAAGTTGCAGCGCGGTGCCGCGCTCTGGCCGAGGAAGAGAGCATGTTGAACATGGGCCGCAGATACAGGGAATTGTTCGAAGCGGTTATTGCCAAGACCTTGGGGCTGAATTTTGGAGGGACGACCTCCGTGTCGTCCGAGAATTGGGAAGAGCGGGAGGAACGGACGGGACAGCTCGTGCTACGTAGCGAAGCGCTACTTCGCAGAGTAGCAAGCCCGTCCCTCCAGCAGGCAAAGCGCATGCGGAACGATTCGCAGACGCGCCCAAGTGCGGGAGATAATTATGAGCGATAACACGAAACAAAAATATGTCTGGTTATGGCTGATTGCCGGTTTGGCGCTCTTTGCCATGATCGTGTTCTGGGAGGCGCTATCGCCCTCGCGTTGTCTAATGACCACGGACGATAACATCTCCGGGATCCCGTCCCTGAAGGCCCTTATGCCGCAGGCAGTTTTCGGCGCTTGGAACGATGCGGTGTTTATGGGCAGTGCCGGCGGGCGGATTGCTGTTATGTGGACGAACGTCTTTTTGTGGTTAACGCCCATCTGGTTCGGTTTTAATTGGGTCCATGCTGTGGGTCTCCTGCTGGCATCGCTGCTGCTGGCCAAATTCATGAGGTCGGCGGGTTTATGCTGGGCGGCCATCGTGGTGGGCCTGATCGCGGCCTTCTGGGTGGGCAGCAACCTGACCCTGACCTATGCCGGCCATATGGGAAAATTCGGGGTCTTGATCTTCGGGGCGGCGAGTTTGTACGGAATCCGGATGACCTTCGGGTCGGATCGTCCGTGGTTGTGGAGCATGCTGACCGGCGGCGCCCTGGGGTTCATGTTGATGGAACAACAGGATCTGGCGCTTTTCTTCGGTCTGGTCCTGGGCGCTTATGCCATGTTTAGGATAGGGATGTCATTCACACCCAATGCTTGGTTCAAAATCGGTTTACGCCTGCTGCCAATGGGGTTGATCGCTTTTTTAATCAGCAGCGCCACGCTTCTGGGCAGTTATAGCCGCAATGTCAGCGATACAAAAGCGACATCCGAAAACGACCCCAGGCAAAAATGGGAATTTTCCACCCAGTGGAGCTGGCCGCCGGAAGAGTCGGTGGATTTCATCGCCATGGGTTATACGGGCTGGCGTTCCGGCGATGACGAAGGACCATACTGGGGCAGGATGGGTCGTTCCGCGGGCTGGGAGAAAACCGGCCAGGGATTTATGAATTTCAAATTGGAGAACCAGTATCTCGGCGCCATCCCCCTGGTTTTCGCTCTTTTCGCCGCATGGATTGCCGTCATCTGGCGGCGTGCCGATCCCGGTCAGGACGTCTGGCCAACGATGCGGGCGGAGATGATTTTCTGGCTTTGTGTGGCCGCGATAACGCTGCTGCTTTCGTTCGGGAAACATTTCCCGCTGTATTGGTTGTTTTACCAATTGCCGGTCGTGAACAATATTCGCAATCCGAACAAGTTCCTTCAGGTGTTTCAAGTCGCGTTCGGCATTCTGGCGGCCTATGGATTGGATGCGATGATGAGGTGTTCTTCTGCTTCCAATCGTCGCCCGGCATAATTTGACGGAATAGGGGCGACTAAGGCGTCGCGCAATAATAACTTGAGCAAGTAGAGTGGATGTGTTGAACTGGGGGCATGAGAGATGCAGCCTTGGTTGAGCAAGTCAGGCGGAAATTCACGACGTTGAATGTTTTCATGGACGAGCGAATGCGGCG
>JANYBP010000016.1 GCA_025360745.1 bacterium | reverse complement strand
CCGCACACGCAACTTAAAAAAGAGGGTAGGTCTGTAGCCAAACGTTTTGCCGCATGAAAACAGCGAAAGCATTGGGGTTTTCAATGCGTCGCACCCAGAAAAAGGCGACTTTCAAGGTCGAATAGCGAAAGTCCGGTTAACGGGGTTGACGGGGTGCGTGTCGTCCAACGCCCCTTTAATCAATCATGTCCGCGATGCAACTGACACCCCGCCTCAAGTCGCCAGATCTTTCATGATGCTGAAACAGGCGTTGGCCAATGGGGACAAGGACGGTGTCGCGGCACAACTTACGCCGGGCGCCATGACGCTGTTTGAAGATTGCCGAACACTGGCACTGAACACCGACACTACAAATCTAAACGCTCGATCTCAGATTGGAGTTCTTATCGGATTTCAGGCGTATTGGCTTATTGACCAGAAGAAACTCCGCTCAATGTCGACTGCCGATTTCCTTGCGTGGGTTCTCCACAATGATGTTGTTCAGATCGGCAACCTAGCCACGCTCGATTTGCGGGATATTCAAGTCCTTGGATCACGCGCCACAGCCTACATGAAGCGCAACAACAACGTGATCACAAATACTGTCGTGCCCTTTGAATTCATCGACGGCAAGTGGAAGTTGGACTTCAAGGAAATGCTTCTCGCTTCCGAGAAGCAACTCGCGCGATCGCGCACCGGGCGACATATCAACAAGGCGGATGCGGCTGTGATGATTATCGAAGGAATGTACAAACAAGCCGTTCCAGTCCTGCGTGAATTGCTCCTTCCACCGCGAGTCTGCTATAAGATCAAACAACTCAAAGACGCGGATTCCGCTCACGCCTACGACAACGTCATATCTGAACTGAGTGCTGGCAGACAGGATGACGCGGAGATGATGCTGGAGGTGCTCGTGGCCATCCACACCAACGATCAACGCCTTGCTTTCGCACAGGCCGTATGCAACAGGAGTCGCTTCGACAAGAACGAGGCTGACTGGCAGTTCAGGCAAGTTCTCGACATGTCCCCCCATACTGTCGAAGGCAAGTTCTCCCGCTACATGCTTGATCTTGACGACAGAAACGCAGTCGAAAACGGGTTCAAAGGACTGCATTTACTCTCTGAAGAAAACCCCAAAAACCCGCTGCTATTATGGATGATTGGCGTTCAGTGTCGCGATAATTACCGCCACGAATCCACGACGAATCGCAGCGTCGAGGGAATCATTGCGTACGAACGTGTTCTTAAAATCTTCGACGTAGGCCCCGTACTCGTCCACCAGACTTACGCCAATATTTTGAGTGAAGAATTGGGCAGACATGAAGAAGCGCTGCCGCACCGCAGAATCGCTGTGCAACTTAAACCCGCCGCCTGGACCTATGAAGGATTGGCACACACACTTTCCAAGATGCGAAAATACGAGGAGGCCAACAAGGCTTTCGCAAAAATCATCGAATTCGATTCTTCTGACGCCCAATACTGGTACGACTGGGCTCGATCTCTGCAAGATCAAAAAAAGTGGGATGAATGCATCGAGAAATGTCAGAAAGCGCTGGCGATTGACGAAGACTACCATTACGCACGAAGTGCATGGGCCAACGCCCTGGAAAAACAGGGCAAGTTCAAGGAAGCCTTTGAACAATACGAAGAAACAATTCGAATAGATCCGGTAGACTTTTATGCCTGCAATGGAGCGGCGCGAATGCTGCGAAAACTTGGCGACTTTCCCGAAGCCGCCAGGCGTTATCGTAAAACCGCCGACCAGGGAGATGCATATGCCCAATCCAACCTGGGAGCCTGTTACGAAAAAGGCGATGGCGTACCCAAGGACTACACCGAGGCCGTTAAATGGTATCGTAAGGCAGCCGATCAGGGAGACGCATATAGCCAGTGTTGTCTCGCTTTGTTCTATGTGCATCGTCACGAAGCCGCGAAAGCGCTGGAATGGTATGGGAAGGCGGCGGCACAGGGCGACGCGACCGCGATGTATAATTCGGCTTTGATTTATCATCACGGACGGGGAGTCCCGACTGACCACGAAAAATCCTTCCAGTTGTTCCAGCAAGCAGCGGAACACGGGGAGGACAGCCCTACCCTTTGCGCCTATCTGGGGTGGTGTTATCAAGACGGATTAGGGGTCGTCAAGGACGATGCCAGGGCATTCGAATGGTACCGCAAAGGGGCCGAAGGAGGCGACCGGGTCTGTATGGATAACTTGGGAAGGTATTACTACAATGGGATCGGCGTCAGCCAGGATATAGGACAGGCAGTCAAATGGGCGAAAAAGTCGGCTGATACTGTCCCGGGCATGCTGGCCTGGATATATGCGACCAGTCCTGATCCCGCGTATCGGAATGCCAAAGAGGCGGTTGTGTGCGCATTAAAGAACACTTCAAAAAAACCTCGGAATTGGGGAGCTCTTGCTACTCTCGCTGCCGCGTATGCCTGTGATGAACAGTTCGATAAGGCGATTGAGATCCAGCTGCAAGCCATCGAATTGTTGGCAAAGAACCCTGCCAAGACGAGCAAATTGACATCCAAATACGAAAACAGACTCGAACTATACCGCAATCATCAACCGTACATCGAACCTATGCAGCCGTCACAGGTGAAGCAACCCCAGTCCTAAACATAACAACCGCGCCGCCTCCGCCCTTCATTCGATACGCCGGTTCCGGCGCCGGTCACCATTGCGATTCGAATTTCTTCCGTTCGGCCCAGAGGCCCAGCGCGGGATTCGAGATGTAGAAGATCTCCTCGCCGTCGGGCAGGGTGTTGAAGCCGTCGCGCAGGGCGGCGGGATTGTAGCGTCGAATGGCCTCGGCGTAGGACTGGTACTTGAAATTCACGCCCTCCACCTCGGCGCGAGTGAGTTGTTCAACGGCGTATGTGATGCCGAAGCGGCCGTCCGACGAGCCGTGGATCAAATGCGCGGCGACGGAGAGATTGGCATGCAGGTCGGGCGACTGCTTGACCAGTTCCAGGACGCGCTTGCGGCCGACGTAGCCGTACTTGCGGATCAGCAGATCGTTGGCCTCGTCCTCGCCGAACTTGCGCACGCCCGGCGCCAGCACGATCAACTCGCCGCCGTCGGCGATCGCCATGCGGGTGCGGTAAACGGCCTTGTTGCCCAGCCAGGTGCTCTTGAACTCCTGCGCGTCCAGATTGACCACGATCTTGCGCGGGGCGCGGTCAAGGAAGGTCAGGTTCTTCGCCTGACTCATGCGCACGGCCTCTTCGAACAGCCGCCGTTCGCGTCCGATAAACAGTCCGTGAACCCGCACGGCCCCGGCCTGCTGGGTGGTTGTGACGGTCAGGATGTAGGAGATCGGCAGCTTCTGGATGAAGTTCGCCTCGGCGTAGTCCAGCACCTTGCGCACGGGGGTGGCGTCGCGCCCCATCATGCGCTCCATGCCGTAAAAGGCCCCCAGCATGTGCGTGCGGTTGATCATCGCGCTGCCGCCGCAGCCGACAAAGATATTTTTGCTGTAGTTGGCCATGCCGACGACTTCGTGCGGCACGACCTGCCCGATGGAGAGAATCAGATCGTAGGAGGGGTCCAGCAGGTGGCGGCTGACTTCCACTTCGATCGGATCGGTGACGATGCCGCCTGAGACCTCGGAGACGAATTGTCCCGGCACCTGGCCGATGTGCACGATTTCGTTGCGCCAGTTGTGGACCAGCAGACGCTCGAAGGGCACGCCCTCGCCGAAGAAGGCCTTCACTTCCTCCCTGGTCATGGGTTCGTGCGTGCCGAGCGCGGGCATGATATCCACCTGCGCCGAGGCCTGGAGATGCCGGTAGAGGTGGGCGGTGATCGCCCCGGCGCCGGAGTTGGCGCGCGTGATGTCGGGCGGCAGCAGCAGCACCTTGCGCAGCGCGCCCAGGCGCGGCGCCAGCGCGCGATCCAGCGCCTCGTTGATGGCGGTCTCGCTCAGTCCGGCGTCGTTGCGATCTTTCAGAACCAGTGATGTCAGCATAGACTTGTTTCCTTCCGCCGGAATTATCGCGGCAGGTGATGGTACGACGTCAAATTGCTCGGGCATGGCGGCTTCTCAATAGGCGTTTTTGCGGGAAAAGAGGGTTTTGAGCAGAATCTTGAAATCGAGCGCCAGCGACCAGTTTTCCAGGTAATAGAGGTCGTATTTGATGCGCTCCTCGATGCTGGTATTGCCGCGCAGGCCGTTGACCTGGGCCCAGCCGGTCATGCCGGGGCGGACGACATGCCGCCACATGTACTTGTCGATGTCGTCCTTGAATTTCTCGACGAAGGCCGGCCGTTCGGGGCGGGGCCCGACAAGGCTCATGTCGCCCCGCAGCACGTTCCAAAGCTGCGGCAGTTCGTCCAGGTTGTTGCGCCGCAGCCAGCCTCCGAGCGGCGTGACGCGCGGATCGTCCTTGACCGTCCAGACCGGCCCGGTCTCCTTCTCGGCATCGTCCCCCATCGTGCGCAGTTTGTAGATCGTGAAGGGCCGGCCATTCTGACCGCAGCGCTCCTGGGCGTGGAAGACCGGGCCGGGGGAGGTGCGCTTGATGGCGATGGCGGCGGCCGCGATGAACGGGCTGACGAACAGCAACCCGAAGGCCGCGCCGAAAATATCCTCGGCGCGCTTGGCGATGCGGTTCCAGAAGAGATCCAGCGGCCAGCGGCTGACGCCGAGCAGGGGGATGTCGTCCACCGTGTGCATGTCCATGCCGCCGGTCATGATGCGCGCCAGGTCGGGCACCATGTTGAAGGTCACCAGCGCGCGCTCGCAGGTGACAATCAACTCCACGAGCGCGGTGTGGGGCATGCGGGAATCGGTGACGATGACCTGCGTGGCGCGTACGCTTTTCAGCAGCCCTTCCATGTCGGCGGTCGCGCCCAGGATCAGCTCCGCCGGCAGGCCGGGGTCGGGCGGCTGATCGTCGGTGCGCAGGAAGGCCACCACCTGCGAACGCAGCCGCGGCTCGCGATGCAGGGCGCGGCGCAGGTGGGCCGCGACATCGTTGACGCCGACGATCAGCACGCGGTTAAGGTGCGTGCTGTGGCGGGCCAGGCTGATTTCGGCGCGGAACAGCAGCGCGCGTTCGATCAGCACCAGCGCCAGCACGATGCCGCAGGCCAATACCACCGTGAGGCGCGAGAAAGTGGGATTGGTGCGCACGGCGAAGGCGATCGCGGTGGTCAGCAGCATGCCGAGGAAGACGGCGCGGACCAGGCGCGGTATGTAGTTCGAAAAAACCCCGTGCTGCGGACGAACGTAGAGGCCGAGGTTGCGAAAAAGGAAGAGCAGCGCGAAAGTGGCGATCGCCGCGCCCCAGCCATACATGAAATAAAGGCGCGCGGGCGGGCTGTCGCGAAAAAGCGGGATCCATCCGCTGTCGAAGCGTATCCAGGTCGCCAGCAGAAAGCCGCCGAAGACGGTCAGGGCATCGACCAGAACCGCGAGACTGCTGAACTTGGCGTCCGATGTGTCGTGTAACCGCATGTCCACGCAAGAATAAACCGCACCGGCGCTAATGACAAGCGCGATGGGTCCGCTCTACACATTCAAGCCGCTGGTGAGGTTGAAGACGGCCATCAGGATGCTGACGGCGACGAAGCCGACCAGCACGGCGACGACCACGATCAGCATCGGTTCGAGGGCGGCGGTGAAGATCTTGACGTTGCGATCCAGTTCGCGTTCGTAACGGTCGCCGATATGTTTCAGGGCGCCGCTCATGTCGCCGGTCTGCTCGCCGATCGCGAGCATCTCGGTCATCAGCGGCGGAAAGACCCCGCCGGCGGAGAGCGGCCCGGAAATGGTGGTGCCGTCGGTCACGCGGTCGCGCGCGGTATGGATTTCACGGGCGATCACGGCGTTGCTGACGGTCTTCTCCACGATCCCGAGCGCCTGCAGGGCGGGCACGCCGTTGGCCAGCAGGGTGCTCAACGTGCGGGCGAAATTGGCGAAGATGGAGGTGGCCACGATGCCGCGAATCATCGGTATGTGCAGCAGCCAGCCGTCGCTGCGCAGCCGCCCAGCGGGCGTGCGCCGCCAGCGACGGAAGGCGTAAATGCCGCCGCCGAGCAGCAGCAGCAGCAGCCAGCCGTAACTCAGCAGAAAGTGGCTCGACCCGATCAGCATGCGCGTCGGCAGCGGCAGGGTCTGGCCCATTTCCTTGAAAATGACGGAAAAGCGCGGCACCACGAAGACCATCGAAAAGATCAGCGTGCAGAGACCCAAAAACATCACAATGCCGGGATAAACCAGCGCCATGACGACCTTTTCCTTGAGATCCTGCACGCGCTCGAAATGTTCCACCAGGCGTTTCAGCACCTCCGCCAGGGCGCCGCTGGCCTCGCCGACGCGCACCATGCTGACGTAAAGGTTGGGGAACGAGGCGGGATGCGCGGCCAGCGCGTCGGAGAGGCTGGCGCCGCGCACGATCGCGTCGCGCACGGCGGGCACCACGTCGTCCGTGGCCTTGCCGGTCTTGCGCCGGCTGAGGGCGCCGAGGGCGTGGCCGAGGTTCATGCCCGAGGCCAGCAGGTCGCTCAACTCGGTGGTGAAGGTCAGCGATTCGCGCGTGGACATGTGGGCGGCGCGCGGGGCGCGGAAATGGAAGCTGTGGCGTGCGGTGGCGGGGACGTCGGCCGCTTTCCTGGGGGCGCTGGCGGTGACCTGGGTTTCGGTGATCGAGACCGGCACGTAGCCCAGGTGTTCTACCTGGGCGGCGGCGGCGCGGCGGGAGTCGGCATCGAGTGTGCCTTCCACCCGTTCGCCGGTGCGCGTGCGCGCCTTGTAAAGGAATAGCGGCATGGGATCAGGCGGATTCCTCGGTGACCCGCAGAACCTCGTCGATGGTGGTCAAACCGTCCAGCACCCGCAGGAAGCCGTCGTTGCGCAGCGTAAGCATGCCCCGCTCGATCGCCTTCTGCTTGATCACGCTGGCCGGAGCGCGGGAGGGAATCAGCGTCTCGATGGCCTCGTCGATCTCCAGCACCTCGTAGATGCCCATGCGTCCGCGGTAACCGCTCTGGCGGCACTTTTCGCAGCCGGCGGCTTCGTAGATCGTGGTGTCGGCCAGGCGCTCGGCGGGGAAGCCCGCGCTCACGATCAGGGCCGGATCGGGTTTGTAGGGGCGTTTGCAGGCGGTGCAAAGTCGGCGCACGAGACGCTGGGCCACGATGCACTCCAGCGACGAAGCCAGCAGGAAGGGCTCGACACCCATGTCGAGCAGGCGGGTGATCGAGCCGGCGGCGTCGTTGGTGTGCAGCGTGCTGAAGACCAGATGTCCGGTGAGCGCGGCGCGGATGGCGATCTCGGCCGTTTCGAAGTCGCGTATTTCGCCGATCATGATGACATCGGGGTCCTGGCGCAGGATGTGGCGCAGGGCGGTGGCGAAGGTCAGACCGATCTCGGACTTGACGTTGATCTGATTGACGCCGGGCATTTCGTACTCGATCGGATCCTCGACGGTGATCAGGCGCTGATCGATCGTGTTGATCTCGCGCAGGTAGGCGTAGAGCGAGGTGGACTTGCCGGAGCCGGTCGGGCCGGTCACGAGCACGATGCCGTTCGGACGCTCGATCATGCGGCGCATGATCCCGGCGTCGCGCTCGCGCAAGCCGAGTTCGTGGAAGCCGATGAACTGTTTGCCGCGCATCAGCAGACGCAGGCTGACGCTTTCGCCGTAGACCGTGGGCATGGTCGAAACGCGGATGTCCAGATCCTCGCCGCGGATGCGCATGCCGATGCGGCCGTCCTGCGGCAGGCGCTTCTCGGCGATGTCCATGTTGGCCATGACCTTGATGCGCGAGATGATGGCGTTCTGGAAACGCGCCAGTTGCGGCGGCAGCGGCGTCTGGTGCAGCAGCCCGTCCACACGGTAGCGGATGCGCAGTTCCTTCTCCATCGGCTCCAGATGAATATCGGTGGCGCGCTCCTGGTAGGCCTCCCAGACGATTTGGTTGACGAAGCGCACGATCGAGGCTTCCTGGTCCAGGTCGTCTATGTCGGCCTTGTCGAACTGGCTCGCCGGCTCGACCTCGATGCGCCCCTCCTCGATCAGCCTTTCGACCGTTTCGGCGCCCACGCCATAGAACTTCTTGGTGGCGGCGCTGATGTCCGGGGCGCGCGACAGCACCAGGCGGATGCGCAATCCCGAGGCCAGGCGCAGGGCGTCGGCCAGCCCCGGCTCGAAGGGATTGTGGATCGCGACCGAGAGCGCCCCGTTTTCCATGGCGACGGGGATCACGTTGTACTGGAAGACCGCCTTGGTGGGAATCTTCTGCAGGATTTCGGGCGCGATCGCGGCGGCCGCCAGCGGGAAGACATCCAGGCCGAGTTCCTTGCCGAGCGCCTGCAGCAGGGGCTCTTCGGCGGCGAAGCCCTCGCGGACCACGGCGGCCACGGCATCGAAATCCGCTTTGCCGGCGTTTTGCAGCACGGTGGCAAGCTGGGCTTCGGTGAGAAGCCCCGTGCGCCGCAGAATCCCGCCCATTGTGGCCGACTGCATAGCAAACCTCCGACGCCGCGCGGAACGATCCATGCGGCGTCCGTCATAGTAACGGTCAAATACCCGGCAAGTCAACGCGGGGAATCGCGGGGGGGGCGAGGCTGAAACTGTTTAGGCTGCGCAACCCGCGGGCCAGCGGATCGTGATGCGCCGCCGGTCGGACTCCGCCGACACCTCGAAAAGCAGATGCACCGTTCCGGGAGGCAGCAAGACTTCCGCGCGTTCGGGCCATTCCACCGCGCAGACGCCCTCGCCCGCCAGGTACTCTTCCAAACCCAGTTGCATGGCATCGTCGGCGTCGCGGATGCGGTAGAGATCGATATGCACCAGCGGCCTGACGCCGCGGTGTTCATGCACCAGGGTAAAGGTCGGACTGGTCACGGTCGCGCGCAGACCCATCGCCGCCGCCAGTCCCTTCACGAAACAGGTTTTTCCGCTGCCGAGTTCGCCGTGCAGCGCCAGCACCGCGCGCCCGGGCAGCCGCGCCAGCACCCGCCCCGCCAGCGCGGCCGTGGCGGCGGGACTGTCGCTCTCCAGAATTTCCGTGTGAAGCGCCGACATGGGTTGCAGCCTAGCACAATCGGCGAAACACGTGTAGGCCCGGTCTTGACGGGCCTGCCGCGTCTCGGTTAGGCTATCGCTTTTACGCAGCGCACGCGCCGCTTTTTGCCCGATGGTGTAATGGTAGCACAACAGATTCTGAATCTGTTTGCCTAGGTTCGAGTCCTAGTCGGGCAACCACTTGAGCGCGGCTTTGATAGACCTAGCGGTGCTTGGCGGTCCTTGAATATACGGAGTCACGGGCTCCAAAGGAGTGATCGGCATGGCCAAGGTTGTGTTTATCGGGGCGGGAAGTCTGGGCTTTACGCGGAAACTGGTCCGGGATCTGTTGACCTTCCCCTTGCTGGAAAACACCACCATTGCGCTGGTGGACATCAACCGCGAGCGCCTCTCGTTCGCCAGGCGCATGATCGAGAAAATCGTGGCCATGGGCAACTACCCGGCCAAGGTGATCGCCACCACCGAACGCCGGGAAGCGCTCAAGGGCGCCGACGCGGTCTGCGTGACCATCCTGAACGGCAGAACCAACGTCTGGCAGCACGACATCCTGATCCCGAAGAAATACGGGGTCAACATCAACGTGGGCGACACACGCGGGCCGAGCGGCATTTTCCGCGCCTTGCGCACCATTCCGACCATGCTCGAAATCTGCCGGGACATGGAGCAGCTTTGCCCGAACGCGATCATGCTCAACTACACGAACCCCATGGCCATGCTCTGCCACGCCATGCAGCGGACCAGTTCGATCAGAGTCACCGGCCTCTGCCATAGCGTCCAGGGCACGGCGCGCATGCTGGCCGGCTGGGCCGGGGTGCCATACGAGGAGTTGCAGTACACCTCGGCGGGCATCAATCATCTTTCGTGGTATGTAAAATTGCGGCACAAGGGCCGCGACCTCTATCCGCGGCTGCGCGAGGCCGTCGCCACGGACAAGAAAATCTACAACGAGGAACAGGTGCGCAACGAGATATTTTTGGCGCTCGGGTATTACGTGACCGAGTCCAGCGGGCACAATTCGGAATACAACTGGTGGTTCAGGAAACGCCCGGACCTGATCAGGAAATACTGCACCAGCGGCACGGGCTGGAATCCCGGGCATTTCGCCTACATCCTCGGCGAGTACCGCAAGACCGAACGGAGTTGGAAGGCGGAAGTGCGGAAGTGGCTCGCCCAGGACAAGCCCATGAAACTGGAGCGCGGCCACGAGTACGCGGCCTCGATCGTCAACGCCTTCAAGGGCGGCGCTTTATTCGAGTTCAACGGCAACGTGCCCAACACCGGGCTGGTGACGAATCTGCCCGAGGGCTGCTGCGTCGAGGTTCCCGTGGTCGCGAGCCGCAAGGGCTTCGAAGCCGTGCATGTGGGCGCGCTGCCGCTGCAGTGCGCGGCCATCACCTCCCTGAGCGCCACGATCGAGATGATGGCGGTCGAAGCCAGCCTGCGGGGCGACCCGGAAATGGTCTACCGCGCCATCTGCAACGATCCTCTGACCGCCGCCGTGCTGTCGCTGGCGGAGATCCGCAAGATGGTCCGCGAGATGTTCCTCAAGAACCGGGCCTACCTGCCGCAGTTCAAGCGCGGGGTAAGTCTGTAAGCGCGCCGGTCACACGGGCGCCAGGATCGCGTCCTTGGCCGCCTTGGCGATCTTGAACTTCAGGACGGTCTTGGCGGGAATCTGGATCGCCGCGCCGGTGGCTGGATTGCGTCCCGTCCGGGCCTTGCGCTCAACCTTGACCAGTTTGCCGAGCCCGGGGATCACGAAACCCTCTGCGGCTTCCCGCACCGCCATCTTGGCCAGGGCCTCCAGCATTTCCGCCGCCTGCTTCTTTTCGACGCCTACAGTCTCCGCCAATTCCGCAACGATTTCATGCTTGGTCTTCATACCGTCTCCTGTTGGGTTTGCCGACACCATTAGAATTTATGCCCTTGTCGCGAACGAAACAAGCAGAATATCGCGCCACAGTCCTATTCGGGCGCATGGCAGTTCCGTTGGGGTTTTCCCCTGCAGTTGAGAGGGCGAAGAGATGAATTGAGGAACTATTCCCGTGTGAGCATGTTGCGGAGATGGTGGGATGGCGACTTGTGCTTGCCGGTTTCGTTGGGTTCTGGACTAAAAAACTCGCTGGTTCCCTGCTGGATGGACAGTTCGATCCATTGGTCCATGAGCGAGCGGAAGAGTTTGTAGACGGCGAGTCGTTGTTTGAGTTGCGTAACGCACTTGGCCCGAACGAACCGGCAGACCTGCTTGCCGCGATAGACATAGGCGAGTTTGCAATAAGGGCCGTGACGCTGCGGGTTTGAGATATCCATGCAGCGGCATCCCGAGCGTCCGCAGACCTGATACTGGCGCGACACACTTCCGGGGTGCATCGGCCCCAATGCCTGCAGTTTTCGCTTCACTGCGGCGATTTTTCTTTCCAACCGACCTTTGGATATGGCAGGGTTCATGTCGGCTATTATATATAGCATAGCCGATTAGTCAAGCAGGAAAGGCGCGGTATTTTTATGGACGAGGAAACTGTGGCGGAGTGGTTGTACGGCGAAGCGTCCGCGTTGTTGGATGAGGCGTCCGACATGGGTGCGATGGAGAAGTTGGTCGATCGCGTCAGCGTGGAGTGTCGGCGACGGGCCTTGGAGCGTCTTGTCCAGAACGCCGCTGAACACCAACCGCTGGACTGCCCAGATTGTAAACGTCCCATGAATGTGCATGCCTACCATCGCACCCGGAAGGTCAATTCAAGTTTCGGAACCATCCGTTTCGTGCGCAGTTACGGATTATGCGCTAACTGCGGGGAGCGCGTTTTCCCGGCGGATGTGAAACTGGGACTGCAAGTTCGCGCACCGGCTTCGCCACGGGTACAGGAAATCTGTGCGTTGACCACGTTGCGTGCTCCTGCCGGCCAAGCACAAGAAGATGTCCGGCGGCTGACAGGAATGGATATGGATGCCTCAAGTCTGCATCGCGAAGCACGGCGTCAGGGCGAACGAGCTTTGGCGTTACGAGATGCCGATGCGGCGCTGACCAAGACGCTGCCTGGTGTTGTCCAGCTCATGGGCAGAGCCAGCGTGCCATCGTCACCGTTCACGCTGGTCATCGAAATCGACGCCTGGAACATCCGCGAACGCGACAACTGGGGGAAAACCCAAAAGTATCGAGACGCGGCCCAGGAGACAGGGCGATGGCATTGGGTCTACACAGGAACCGTATTTCGGTTGGATCAACGCGGAACCACTGCCGCAGGGCGCCCGATTATCGCCGAACGCGGATTCGTCGCCACCCGCGCGGGGCTGGACAGCTTTCGGTCGCAATTATACGCCGAAACCCTTCAGCGCGGACTACTCCAAGCAGAACACGTATTAATCCTGGCCGATGGCGCCATCTGGATTTGGGCGATCGCAGACGATCGATTCAAGAAGGCCAACCAACGCATGGATCTCTATCACGTCAAAGAACATCTATGGAATCTCGCCCATGAACTGCATGGCAAAGGCACCGACAAAGCCAAAGAATGGGTCACGCCATTCCTGAACTGGCTCAAACGCCGCACGAATGGCGCACTGGATGTCATTCAGGGACTGGAGGGACTGCGCACCACTCTGAAAAATCTCACCACAGTTCAACGCGCCGCCCTTGACCGCGAAATCGGTTACTTCCAAGGTCACAAAAACCGAATGGATTACAAAACCGGCAAGGCTCTCGGCCAGCCAGTCGGTTCTGGCGCTATTGAGTCTACTTGCTCTCAATACCAACGCCGATTCAAACTGACGGGGCAATTCTGGAGTCTGGATGGCGATGAAGCATTCTTAGCCTTGGCTACACTTCATCGTAACCGCCGCTGGCGCCAATTATTCCCTCACGACTCCACATAGTCACATCCTTCATCCTCTACGCCCTCTCAGTCCTGCGGAAAAACCCCAACGGAACTGCCATGCGCCCGACAGCGGAAGGCGAGGACGTTTTCAGCGCCGGAGCAGAGCCAGCGCATGCCGGAGAGTTTGGTACGCTGCGCAACGATATGCCGACAGGCGCCCTCGATGATGGTCCAGCCATATTTGCCCGTGGATTTTGTGACAGGCGCACGCATTGCTTTCAGGAGCATTTCTTGTGTGAAATGGCCGATCTTCACAATGCGTCCCAAGTAGTAGCGCCCGTTCTTGTGCATGCCGCCCCTATTCCGTCAAAACCTCGTTCAACTTCGCTTCCCATTCATCCTCGGCGAGGACTTCAAAGCGAAGCACCTTGTCTTTCATCTCAAGTCCGAGTTCGGTCCAGTTCCGGGACTTCGCCTGCCGGGTGCAAAGATCGAACACCTTGCGGACATAGTTCGTCTTGGCGTTGTCTTTCAGGTGAAGCCCCTTCGTCTCCACGACGTACACGCGTTCGTAATCCTTTTCGGCGTCCTTATCCGTGGCGGTGAAAATGAAGTCGGGGTAAATCCGGTGTTCCCGCCAACCCTGAATCGAGTAGTCGTGCCGGGAACGGTTCCGATACCAGAAGAAAAGCCGATGCTGGTTCTCCAAATACCAGGCGACCGCCTTTTCCGTGTCGTTGAAATCCTCTTCGGGGACAAACTCAAAGAGACTCAACTCAAGTTGGCTGCCGTCCTTCCGTGTCAAAGTCTTGGCCGTCGGTTTGACGGCAATCGTCTTCGGGAAGTTCCAATCGAAATTGTTGCCGATGATCAGGAATCGGAGTTCGTCCTTTTCCAGCAGGGCGCGGAAGACTTGCTCCGCCAGCCGGTCCTTCTCCGCCTCCAATTGCTTGCGGAGTTCTTCGATCAGGAAGACAAAGTTGTTGGCGATCAGTCGTTCGGCGTCCCGTTTCCCGCCAATATCGCGGAAATGTTTCAAGACGCGCTTGCTGTACTCGTGCGCCTGCCACGGATTCGGCACGATGTCGCCGATCTGCCGCGTCATGAAGACCGGATCAACGCGGATGCCGCCCTCCTTCAAGTCGCGGAATCCCTTGGTTTCAATCAACCCGTGTTTGCTGTCGGCAAGTGAAACGCCAATTTCAACGTCCTTCTCCTCGTACTCGGAAAGCGTCAACTGAATGACCGGTTTCAGGTTGACTTCTTCCCAAGGGATCCGGGCCGCAATGTCCATCTCGTAGTTGACGGGCCGCCAGCCTTCGCCGTTCTTGATCACGAATACCGGAAGAATCGTATGGTTCGCCGCCTTCTTGAAATGCTCGCGGATGTCGAAAAGGCGGTCCGTCCCGTCGCCCGCGCCGCCGCGTTCGTCGTCCGTGGCGATATGCCCGCGCAAGTCGCCCAAACCCTCTTCCTCAAAACCTTGTTTGATGCTGTCCAGCAGTTGCTTGCCGCGTTGTTGGAAGCAGAACACGTAACTTTCGTCGAGTTCTCGGACTTGGGTTTTCCGGGCGTACGGTTGGCGGAGAATCCGCCCGACCAGTTGGGTCAAAGCGTTCTTCGATGAAGGGTTGGTCAGTATCACGAGCACGTAAGCAAAGGAGCAATCCCACCCCTCTTGAAGGGCTTGCTTCGTGATGACGTACCGGACTTTGCAGTCACGCGCGAGAAGCCCGCCTACGTCGTCCACTTCTTTGAGTTCGTCCTTCTCGCTGGTCTTGACGGCAACCTGTTCCGCCGGCACGCCCATGATTTTCGTCAGGTGTTCGCGGACTTGCTCGGAGTGAATCCACCGCCCGCCTAGTTGGTCTTTGCCCGTGCGCTCAACCTGAATCAAACAAATGGGCCGGATGTTGACGCCGGTGTTGCCGTCGTATTCTTTGGCCTTTTCCTCAAGAACGTTGCGCTTGTTGACTCCGGCAAGCAGCGTGTCTTTCCAGTCCGGGCTTGCCTTGTTCACGACGTGCAAATCCAGTTTGATCATTTCTTCGTGGTGCAGTTCCCGTCCGGCGATGTCCACGAGGATATTGCTCTGAACCGGCGTCGCGGAGAGTTCAGCGATCAGGCACGGGTTGAAGCCGCGCAAGGTATCCTGCGCGCCTTCGCTGTAAGCCTTGTGCCCCTCGTCCAGAATGATGAGCGGCGAGAGTGTCCTGAGCGTGTTGCCCAATGAGGTTTTGATCTGCCTGCCCCAGAAACCGCTTTGCTTCTCGTACGTGTCCAGATTCGGAAACCGTTTGAGCATTACCTCCTGGGCCTTGATGTCGTCCTCCGGCGGGAAGAAATCCTGAAACCCGCCGCTATCCTTGAAGACCTTCAACGTTTCCTTGGTCTTGCGGTTCGCGGACGGAAGCATGAGCATCAGGACAACAAGATTCTCCAGCACGTCCAGCGGCGCGAACCGGTCGGTCTTCTCCAGAATCGCCGTGCGCCCGCCGCTCGCAAGGTCAAGGTGCTGGCGGTAGGGGTGGTCTCGGTCTTTGAGGTGTTGAATCGTCTGCCGGTAAATCTGCGTCGTCGGCACGATCCACAGCACAAGGCCGGTCTGTCGCTTCCGATAGATCGTGTTGACAAGGTCCACCGTCTTGACCGCAAGAAGGGTTTTCCCGCCGCCGGTGGGAACCTTCATGCAGAACGTGGGCAAGGGCTGCCCCAGTCCGTTTTTGCGCGGCAGATACCGCCGGGCCATGCCCGCCTTCTCCCACGCCTTCGCCGGGAAATCGAATGCGAGATCGGGATCGGTGATCTTCTCGGCCTTCTGGCGCAGTCCGGCCAGATGCTCAAGGTATCCCCTGATCGTCTCCAGCGCGCGGCGTTGGTATTCCTTGAGTTGCATCTACATGCGCAGTTCGTTGACCCGCTGCCATTCCGCGTCGAGTTTCCGCTCCCGAATCAGCGCATCCAGTTCGCTCGTGGCAATCAGTTCGCCGGACACATCCAGCATGCCGCGAATATCCCGCAAGTGCTTCTCCGAACCGCCCTCTTTGAAATACTCCAGTTTCCGGACGATCACGTATTCCGGGGGCGCCAGCATGACGGGTTCGCCGAACATCTCAACCCGCCGACGCCGCGCCATGGCCCAGCGATGCAGAGGGTCGTTGCCAAGGGGGTACAAGTCGGCCTTGAAGCCGGTTGCCATGTGGATGATGTTGAAGTGCCCGCGTGAGGCTCGCTCGGTTTCGACGGCGATGACCTCGCGAGGCGGGCAGTAGAAGGCCTCCGGCGGGAAGGCGGCCGGCAGCAGGCCGGTCTGGTGCGTGGTCAGTTCCAGCACCAGGTCGATGTCCAGCGTTACGCGGGGCTCTCCATACGCCATGCTCGCCGCCGAGCCCGTCACCATGTAGGCGATGCCCAGCCGGTTCAGGGGACGAACGAAGATCAGGAATAGTTCACTATCTTCCGGCATGGAGAAAACTCCTTCGGACGGCTTTACGGATCTCCGCGTCGGGCCAGCCCGGGTGCAGCGCGCGCAACGCGCAGGCTTTCCATTCGCGCGCCGTCGCGTAGAGGCTCTGCGCCACCCGCCACCGCTGTTCCATCGTCATGGCGCGGAGCGCCTCGGTCTGCGTGCGAGGCTCCTTCCGGCGGTCTTGTGCGTTGTCCATCCGTTCTACCTCAGCCATGCCTTGGCCCCGGAGCCGAGGTCCACCATTTTCCTGATTCCGGCAAAATGGTCTTT
>JANYBP010000121.1 GCA_025360745.1 bacterium | reverse complement strand
CACCAAAGCAGTCGCAATCAGTCGTAGCGTGTTGTCTTGAGATGAATGCAACACCAACAACCGAATGCCAAACTCTCGATGTGAAAAACAGCGCCACCGAGTTGGGGGTTTGCGAAGAAACGATTCGCCGACTCGTTCGCCGAAAAGTGCTTCGGAAACTTCCCGGACTTCGGCGTGTGCTAATTCCGCGAGCCGAGATTCATCGCTACTTGAACGGGGGAAACCCGCCGCGCTCATCGTGACTGCGGGACGGCAGTTTTGCGATCCCCCTTCAATTCCCCAAGAGACACTTTATGCCGCAGATACGGAGGCATGGCCTAAAAATTGGCCAAGAATTGGCCAAGCACGTTTTCCTGACTTTTGTGAGTGGCGCAGACCAAGCGCAGAAACGCTTGATTCTGCGGCATTTGAAAGTGGTGCGTCCGGCAGGACTCGAACCTGCAACCTTCTGATCCGAAGTCAGAAGCTCTGTCCAGTTGAGCTACAGGCGCAAGGAAGGTTGTGAGTCGGTGAGTCGGTGAGGCAGTGAATCGGTTGTCGGTGAACTATTCTCCGCGCCTGGTGCGCAAACCTCTTCATTCGCGTTGATTCGTGCTAATTCGTTGGCACCTCGTTCCACGTTGAACGTTCGCATGCAACGTCCACCCTCCACCTTCCTCTGTCCTACCCCGTCCCAATGCCATTCACACGCCATTCACGCCACCGCGTCACCGCGGCGGCTACGAAGAGGGAGCTGACTCACTGACTCACCGACTTACCGATTCACCGACTCACCGACTTACCGATTCACCGACTCACCGACTCACCCTCTTCCTCCCTCTCCTCGGCCAGCATCGTCGTCAGCGTGTGCGTGGCGCCGGGCGGCACGGTGATGACTTCCGGGCCGGCATTGGCGGTTTCGATGCAGACCATGCCGCGATACTCGTCGTCCCCGAAGTCCGGCATGCGGCGGGAGTTTTCGATCCAGGGATTCCAGACCACCGTGGTGCGGCTGCCGACCTTGCCGATCCTCAAACGGCGCGGCCAGAGCGGATCGTCCAGCACGCATTCCGCGGTGGTGTTGGTGTAAATGCGGTTGGTTTCGTCGGTGATCGTAATCGGCGCGCGCTCCTGGTTGATGGTGTAGTGGTTGGTCTTGTCCAGGTAAGGCGCCTCTTCCAGCCCCAGAATGCTTATGGCCGTCACGTCGCGCACGGCCAGATAATTGTGCAGGGCCTGGGTGATGCGGAACGGCTCGATGCCGCGGTTGTGCGTGGTCAGGTCCAGGCGCAGGTGATCGGAAAGCGTCATGCGCAGCGTCAGCTCGAAGGCGTAGGGCCAGGCCAGGCGCGTCTGCGCGTCGTCCCGCAGGCGCAGCGTGATGGACGTCTCGTCCGGCGCCGCCTTGCTCTCCGCCAGCTCCCACAAACGCAGGCGCGCGAAACCGTGCCCGGGCGCGGCGGCCTCGGTGGGGTGGGGGCCGAACCAGGGCCAGCAAACTGGAATCCCGCCGCGGATCGGCTTGCCATCCTCATACCAACTGGCGCCGCTGAGCCACAGCAGATCCTCGCCCCCCGCCGGCCGGTAATGCAGGGCATGCGCCCCGTGAATGCACAATTCCGCCTGGGCGCCCTCGTATTCGAGCAAAGCCACCGGCAACCCGCCCGGTCCCGCACGGAAGGAAATCCGCCCCTGCTCGCATTCCCGCTGCCACGCTTCAAACATCTGAAAATCCTACACCATCCCCCGTTGGGAAGGCAATGGCGGAAGTCGGTGAGTCAGTGAGTCGGTAAGTCGGTGAGTCAGTGATTCGGTGAGCGTTCGTATTGCCTTCATACTCACCACTCACAATTCACCATCCCTCCGCGCCTCCGCGCCTCTGCGCGAAAACTCTTTATTCGCATTGCTTTCGTTCCTCGTTCGATGTTGACTGTTCAACGTTCACCTTCCACCCTCCACCGACTCACCTTCCACCCTCCACCGACTCACCGACTTACCGATTCACCGCTTGACGCGGGCAGCGGGAGGGGCGACAGTAGGGGCGCGGTGCGGCGCGCAACCGGCGTCCCCGTTTAAGGAGTATCAGGCATGTGTAAACTGCACCGTTATCTGGCCATCCTGCCCATCTTAACCGCCTTCGCCGTCAGCGCGGGCGCCGCCGTCTACGGCGACGCCGGGCCGCGCGAGTCGTTGATGACCGCCGACTCGCTGTCGCGAATCAGCATCGGACTGGACTTTCTTTTCCTGCGCCGCGATGTGACTTTCGGAGAGACGGCGCGGAAGCTGGAATTTCAAACTTACGGCGGCGAACTGGGTGTGGATATTTGTCCCTGGCTGACCGTATTCGGCGGCGCGGGCAGCGCGCGCGGCCGCTTCGACAAGGATCCCGTCTGGGGCGACAACGACATGAGCTGGCTGGCCGGCTTGCGTCTGGATTTGTGGAAATACGATCTGACCGATCCGAACTTTTTGGCCGGCCAGATCACTTTCGCCGCGGAGGGCCAATATGCCCAGTACAGTTCACAACTGGCCGGGCGGGATCTGACAGGCGAGGAGTGGTTCGCGGCCTTCACGGCGGGATATGAAATCTTCGCGGACCGCCGTCAGGAACTGACCGCCATACCCTACAGCGTGCGCCTGACGCTGGGTCCGGCGGTCTCCAACCTGAAAGGCAAGGCCTTGGGTCAGGACTACGACGCCACGGACAAGGCCGGCTTTCTGGCGGGCTGTGAATTGTTCATCTCCCACAATCTCGCGGCGGGCGTGAACTACCTGTACTTTGGGTCCGGCTCGTTCGATTTGAATCTGAGCCTGCATTTTTAGTCCCTTACGAAATGAATCAATCGCAAGATGGTCATCATTTGAAACGTCTTGGTTCCGGCTATGCCGGGTTAGGAAGAAGAGCGAAAAGTGAACAGTGAACGCTCAGGTAGTCAGAAATTTGATCCCAATCTAACGATCTAATCTCCGAACTCGATCCTTGTCTCTGTTCACTGTTTACTGTTTACCATTCGGTTCTATTCCTGCGTCACCTCCGCCATGGCGGCGCCGGCGGCGTGGGCTTCGGCGGCGCGGCGGGTGGAGCCGGCGCCGCGGTAATCGCGGCCGTTGACGCGGACGGTGACGACAAAGCGTTTCTTGTGTGAGGGGCCTTCTTCGGCCGCCAGCCGGTAGGCCGGCGCGCCGTGACCGGCGCGTTGCATCCAATCCTGCAACTGGCCTTTGGGATTATCCATCCAGCGGCTTTCGGCGGGCGCGGCGGCGGCGTCCCCACTGGCGCAGAGGCGGCGGTAGATGGTCTCGACGGCTTTCATGCCGCCGTCCAGGTAGGCGGCGCCGAAGACCGCTTCGATCGCATCGCCGAGCAACGATTCCCGTTCCCGACCTCCGCTGCATTCCTCGCCGCGGCCCAGCCGCAGCCAGGCGCCCAGACCCAGCCGGCGCGCGGCGTGGGCCAGCGAACGGCCGCTGGCCTGCCGGCTGCGCCGCTCGGTCAGCAGTCCCTCGTCGGCGGTGGCGTCCTCGGCGTAGAGATGCGCCGCGGCGGCCAGACCCAGGGCGGCGTCGCCCAGATATTCCAGGCGCTGGTTATCGCCCGCCACGCCTTCTGTCTCGTGGCGGTAGGAGCGGTGCGTGAGCGCCAGCTCCAGCAGGGCCGTCGTCTTGAAACGATAACCCAGCGCTTTTTCCAGCCCGGCGTACGGCCGTGGACGGCGAAACATCAGCATGCTCAATCCTTTGGCAACTGCCCGGAGATGAAAGATTTAGAGCGGAGAGTTTCTTAAAGATTCTCCGCCACCGCGCGGCCGAAGGCGCTGCAGGAGAGCAGCGTGGCGCCTTCCATCAGGCGCGCGAAATCGTAGGTCACGGTCTTGGCGGCGATCGCGCGTTCCATGCCGGCCAGCAGCAGGTCGGCGGCCTCCGTCCAGCCCAGGTAACGGAACATCATCTCGCCGGAAAGAATCAGCGACCCGGGATTGACCTTGTCCTGATCGGCATATTTCGGGGCCGTGCCGTGGGTGGCTTCGAAGACCGCCACGCCGGTGTCATTGTTGATGTTCGCGCCCGGCGCGATGCCGATGCCGCCCACGCAGGCGGCCAGGGCGTCGGAAATATAGTCGCCGTTGAGGTTCAGGGTGGCGACGACCGAGTATTCCTGCGGGCGGGTCAGGATCTGCTGGAAGAAGGCGTCGGCGATCACGTCCTTGACCAGCACCTGACCGGCGGGCGGTTTGCCGTCGCAGTCGTCCCACCCGATGGCCTGGCCGACGAACTCGCGGCGCACCAGTTCATAACCCCAGTTTTTGAAGGCGCCCTCGGTGTACTTCATGATGTTGCCCTTGTGCACAAGGGTCACGCTGGGTCGGTGGTTGTCGATGGCGTAGCGCACGGCGGCGCGGATCAGGCGTTCCGAGCCCTCGCGCGAAACGGGTTTGACGCCGATCGCCGAGCTGGCGGGGAAACGGATTTTATCCACGCCCATCTCGTCGCGCAGGAAGGCGATCACCTTGCGCACCTCGGGCGTGTCGGCCGCCCACTCGATGCCGCTGTAAATGTCCTCGGTGTTCTCGCGAAAGACCACCATATCGGTCAACTCCGGCCGCTTGACGGGCGAAGGCACGCCCTTGAACCAGCGCACGGGACGCTGGCAGACGTAGAGATCCAGTTCGCGGCGCAAAGCCACGTTGATCGAGCGGATGCCGCCGCCGATGGGCGTGGTCAGCGGACCCTTGATCGCCACGGTGTATTCCCGGATCGCGTCCAGCGTTTCGCGCGGCAGCCAGGTGGCGGGCGCGTAGACTTTGTTGGCCTTCTCGCCCGCGAAGACTTCCGTCCAGGCCACGGAGCGCCGGCCGCCGTAGGCCTTTTTGACGGCGGCGTTCCAGACGATCATGGCGGCGCGGGTCACGTCCGGCCCGATGCCGTCGCCCTCGATATAGAGCAGAATCGGGCGGTCCGGGACGGAAAGCCGGCCTCCCGGCAGAACGGTGATTTTTTGGCCGTCGGCTGGAACGGCGATCTTAGCGTATTTGGCCATAACGGGGCGTGCTCCTGCTATTGAAGTCGGACGGATGTTGCCACAAATGGCGGGAAAGAGGAATAAATTTCGGGGAGGAAGAAGGTGGGGAAGGTGGAGGGTGGAGGGTGGAGGGTGGAGGGGAAGGCGAACGTCGAACAGTCAACATCGAACGCTTAACGCTTAACGGGGGGAGGCAGGGGCAGCCAGGAGAGGACGCGCTGGATCTGGAGATCCCAGTGGACCCAGGCGTGGTTGCCGGGGCCATCGGTGCAGGTGAGCGGGAGTCCCAACTGTAGCGCACGATCGCGAAAGGTCAGGTTGCCGGCGTACAAGGGATCTTCCGTGCCGCACCATTGAAAGAGGCGCGGACGCAGCGTCTCGTCGAGCGCGGCCACCCGTCCGGCCAGGGCCAGCAAGTCGTCGTCCGATCCGGCCAGCTTCGCCGTGTCGCCGAAAATCAGCCTTGTATCGGCCGCGCTGGCGGGTTTGGCGGCCCAGGCGGCCAGATCGAGCGCGCCCGAGAGACTGGCGGCGGCGGCGTAACGTTCGGGATGGCGCAGCGCGAGTTTGAAGGCGCCGTAGCCGCCCATCGAAAGACCCGCCGCGAAATTATCCTGCCGCCGGGAAGAGAGCTGAAATAGCGCCCGCGCCACGGCGGGCACTTCCTCGCTGAGATAGGTCCAGTAGCGGCCGCCATGGCGCATGTCGGTGTAAAAACTGCGCGCCACGGCGGGCATCACGACCGCCAGTTCGAGTCCGTCGACATAGCGTTCGATGGAGGTGCGGCGCTGCCAGATCGTATGATCGTCCGAGAGCCCGTGCAAAAGCCAGAGGCAGGGATGCTGGACGGGTTGGACGGGGCGGTCCGCCAGCGTGCGCAACCCGGGTTCCGGCAGAATGACATCCATGCAGGATTGACAGCCGAGGACTTGAGAATAGAAGTGCGCGTGGATTAGGGCCATGGGGAATCAGGGGGTTAGGCTGAAGGCTGTTAGTTGAAAACGATTTTGCCGGGTTTTCAGTGTAAATAATCATGGGCTTTTGGCACTGCATGTGAAGCGAAGCAAACGACTAAGCGAGTCGCCTAAGTGTAAACGACTAAGCGTGGGACTAAGTGTCAACAGTTACTCGTCCCTCCGCCACACTTAGTCCCATTCTTAGTCGGTTACGCTTAGTCCCACACACTTAGTCACTCCTTTGCGCTATCGATCGTGCCGCGTTCCTCAATAGAAAACCACACGTTAATCCCGGTAATGCCTCAGTGACGCGGTGAATATGGAAAGGTCGGGCGCTCTCGCCGAAAGCGCCGTCTTCGATCCACACACAATTGCCTGCCTGTTCTTATCCAAGTTCCGGCGGCCTCGGCGAGGCCGCCCTACCAGATCCGCCCATCACTGACCCTTTACTAATCCCGGAAGATCGATATTGCTGTTTTGGCCGGCTAGGGGGCGGAGTTGGTGGCGACGATGGTGTAGAAATAGGTGGTCGCGTTGGTTAGACGCGGGAAGTTGCTGGTGTAAGGACCGTTCATCGGCAACGGATAGGTGCTCGAATAGACCGGCACATTGGCCCATTGAATCGGATGCAGCGAGAGGTTGGTCGCATACCATGGCGTCGGCGCCCAGCCGTTGGCGCCGGTGTGAACGATCCAGACGTTGGTGTTCAGCCAGATGCCGAGAATGGCCACCGAGGGCGCCGCATTGGTCTGAGCCGTGAAGGTCGCGGCCAGCGTGCCGTCGGCCTGCACGTTGCTCCAGGTGAAATTGGTAACCGTGCTGTTGTTGTTGAAAGTCATGCCGGTCACGGCTGTTCCATTGGTGGTCAGCGAAGCGATGCGGTAATTATTCGTGGCCGTGATGACGAAGGTCGCGCTGCCGCCGGGGGGCACGTTCGTGCTGGCCGGAGAAATCGCGCCGTTAGCGCCGGCGCTGGCGGTCAGGACGGGGTTAGCGATCGGCAGGGGCGGGAAGGTCTGGTTATAGTTGATTCCGCCGGGTGTGTAATCGCTCAAGGCATCGGTATCGTTGCCCCACAGGACGCCGTTGGTGATGCTGCCGTAGCGGAAGACCGGTTCATCGAAGGCGGACTCGTCAACGCCGACGCGCGCGAAACCGTTGGCGATCAGCGCCGCCACAGCGCCGTCGGAGTAGGCGTAACAGATGGCCTGCTCGATGGCGCCGCAGCTGCGTTTCAGCTCGATGCCGCCGTTGAGGGCCGGCCAGACGTTGGTCATGGTCATGTCGCGCTGCGGCCAGGCGCTCATGCCCAGCACCCAGAAGCCGTAGCCATTGGTTGGACTATGCAGCGCGGAGCCATTGGTCAGGGTATAGACGGCGATCGGGTTGGTGGGGGTGGCGTTCTTATAGGCCCCGATGCGCCAGTTGCCGATATTCGCGCCGCTGCGTCCCGCCAATTCGACAAATTGCCGTGTCGTACCGTACAAACTGTCCACCACGTTGAACTCGTTGATCCAGACCGCGCCGGTGGGGGAGGAGAAGACGATGTAGTAGGCGTTGCTGGCGCTGTAGTTCAGCGGGCGGTACCAGGCGGGGGTGACAAAGTCCTGGTTGACCTTGGGGTGGCTGGCGGTGGCCTGGGTGAGATAGCCGTCGAAGGTGGCGCCGACCCAGTACTTGACGAAAGTATCCACCGGCAGCGCCGGAATTTGCGAGACGGTCTGGTAACGCGACCAGCGTATGGAGGGGTTGCTGGCGATGCAGGTCATGGCGATCGAGCCGGTGGTACTGCTCCAGGCGCCATAGGTCGTGCCGGTCTGATAGTAGGCGGTAAGCAGGATGTTGGAGGGGAAGAGGAAGGGATCGGAGAGGTCTACCGTCACGTTTACGCTGTTGGTGTAAAGCGGGATGCGCGGCGAGACCGTCAGATTGCTGAGCACGACGTCGCAAGCCATCGGCGTGATCACGATGACGTTGTCCAGACAGACCCGTCCAACCGGCTGGTTGTTGGTATTGTTCTGGATGCGCACATAGCGGTTGGAACTGTCGAAGTTGACGTAGGTGAAGTAAATGTAATCGTTGGTGTTGACGATGTTGGTGATGGTTGCCAGCGTCACCCAGCCCACGTTATTCGTGCCGCCGGTCGGCGAGGCCAGGATGTCGAGCCGGGCCGGGGTCGGACTGCCGCCGGTAATGGCCCAGTTGCGGTACCAGAAGCTGATTTCGCCGATGCCGTTGGTCATAATGGGCGACTGCACGAAGGGCGCCACATCGGCCAAAATGCTGTTCATGTTGCCGGGAGGCACAACATTGGCGACCGCATCCGAGTTCAGGAAACAGGTCAGCCCGCTGAAGGCCCGGCTGTCACCTTCCACGTCCACATTGTTGCCGAGCCAGAGCGAGGTGGAACGCGCGCGGGTGACCACAACGTCGCGCACAATCAAGACGCCGTTGTTGCTGCTGGTGTTGACCACCCAGAAAAAGAGGTTGGTCGAATTAAGCGGCATGGCGTAGGTAAAGGTCTTCTTATTCGTAACCACGCCGCTGTCCGAGTCTAGTTTGTTGGTGCCCCAACCGGTCGAGTTGTCGCCGGAAGTGGCATAAACGTCGAATGCGGCCGGGTTGGTGGCGTCGCCCGACAGCCAGTCAACCGCGATTTGGACGGCACGATCGGCGATCAGCGGCGTACGCAGGTATTGACTACGCCCGGTCTCGGCGCGGCTGGGTTCCATGCGGCACTGGCTGACGCTGTTGGATTCCATCCAGACCTCGCTGGCCACCCAGGCATTGGTGGAATCGTAGGAGGCGATCGAGAGCGCGCTCAGGCGCAGCTCGGCATCCCCGGTAGTGTGCGCAAAGACCAGCGCCGTGTTGGTCGCCCTGTTCACTGCAAGCTGGATGTTGGCGATGGCGCCGCCGCTGATAACATTGGAGGAACCCGCCACGTAAACCCAGCGCGTCCGGTTGGTGTAATCGCCGAGCGGCGCCAGGAAGACGGCCAGTCCGGCATCTCCGGATGGCGCCCAGGCCGACAGTTTCAGCGTGCCGACGCCCAGCACTCCGAGGTCGCGATTAGCCTGCACGACATAGCCCTGATTGTTCGTGGCTCTCGTTTCCGCCCAGTTGGTGGAACTGGCATTCACGATCCGGCAGTCATAGATGCCGTATTCGGTGCTTGAGCTGATCAAACCGTTGGTGTAGGCGGAGGCGGTAGTCCACGGCACTCCCGAAAAGCTTTCCGCGCGGGTGACGCCGATGGTGCGGGTGTCGGAGTACCATTCCGAGACATTCACATTCGAAAACAACACGGAATTGTTGCCGGAGTCTTCGCGGTGGGCCAAAATCACCGACATGGTGGCACTGGTATGCACAGAGAAATCGATGTCGACCCTGCTATTGTTTAGCTTGTAATTGGTGACGGCAATCCAGTCGCCATCATAATCGTAGTTGGCGTTAGTCGGGCAAAGGTACAGGCCTACGGTGGTCTCACCAGAATTGGTGGTGCGGCAATGCAGACTGAGCGTACCGACGCCGCGCCAGGCTTCCGCAGGATTATTGTTGGGCCGGACGAGATAGCCGTTGTAGGAGCCGTTCAACGTCTGGAGTTCACTGTTGGTGGTGGGGCCGGCGCATCTATTGGCGCCCCAGAAGGTGCCGCCAATATTATTAAAGATCGTGGATAGACTGTATGCGTTTGTATAAGACCAGGTGACATTCGAGACGAATGTCTGCGGCACCGAGCGCGCGACATTGGTTCCCCAGAGGCCGAAATTGGGGCTGACGGACGGGGTGTTATCGGCGGAGCCAAAGGCATATGCATGGCTGGTCTCGGGCCAGCCGTTGTTGAAGTCCTGATAGGTGCAGGTGCGCAGCAGGTACTGGCCGGACTGCTCGTTGTATTGGAAGACATACTGTCCCTGCAGCGCGCCGCCCAGGGTAAAGGTGGCGCCGCCCGCCTGCGCTATGCCGGTGAGGGGCGTGTTGGTTTTCCACTGCGTGGAATCGCCCAGCGTAATCGTCTGCCCATACTGGCTGGCGCCGTTGGTATAGGGATTGAGTCCCTGCAGGACGATCACCGCCTGGTTGGTCAGCGTTGCGATCGTGAAAATGCCCTGCCACTGGTAAGGCGAAATCAGATCCATGCTCAAAGACGAATTATTGACCACGACATCCACTTCGCCGTAACCCGATCCGCCGCGCCGCACCAGCGCGGGATAGTTGGTCCAACTCTGCGTCCTGGCGCCGCCGGGATAGTAGAAGGGCGACTGCTGTTCCGCGGCCACGCCGTAGTACCCGCCGAAGTCCACCTGAATCGAATATTCCACCCTGGTATTGACCGGCTGCGGCGGAATGGCCGCCGCCGAGCGGTAGCGCGCGCCGCCGATGGAATTCATGGGCACGGGCCCGTTGGTTACGCCGCCGATGCGATACCACAGTTTCGGACTGATCCCGTAGGCGGCGAAGGGCCGGCTGACGGAAGAGACATCGCAGGCGACGAAGACCGGATCGGTAATCGAAGGATAGCCAGGCTCAACGATCACATTGCTGACCGCCACCCGCGCGGGCGGATAACTGATGAAAACGTTGTCTATTTTGGTCTGGGCGGACGAATCCGAGTTGGAGACCAGGTGCAGTCGCAGGTAGATTGAGTTCGTCTCATTGATCGGCTGCGTGTAGGCAGTCCAATTTGGGGCGACGAAGATCTGGGCCGTAAGCGTGCTGTTGGTTATCCAGGTTATTCCGTTAGTGGAGGTTTCAAAAACAAACAACTCGGTAACGCTTGGTGACTTGCTGCTGGCGGCGTAGAAAGTGATGCCGCCGACACCGTTGCTGAGCAACGGCGTTTGAATCCAAGGGCCAGTATTTGCCGCGTTAAACCAGACAGAATTGCTGCCTTGATAAGAAAAATTCGCTTGATTTGCGGAGTTAGTGCTTATCAATCGCGAACCGAACAACGCCCATCCGTCGGCGTAGTTTGTGGAACCAAACCCGGCCATCCCGGAATAGGTCTCGAAGCCCTGCACCCGGTTGATGTCGTTTGTCAAATCGCCAACCTGGTAGGCCAGCAGGGGCTGACCGGCGGACGGGTATTGCACCGGGCTGCTTTGCGCGGACAGGAAGCCGCCGAAGGAGGCCACGAGGTAATATTGCATGCTGTTACCGGCCGCCGTGGCGGGCAGGGCCGTGGCCGTCACATAGTAGTTTCCGCCGGTGGTGGCCATATCCACATACTCGAAAGCCGTGTTGGTATTGTCGCGATAGTAAACGCGGGCCGCGATGCCCGTGGCGCCCGCCAAGGGGGTCAGGACGGCGGCGATCTTCACGTTGTCGAGGAAGATCGGCGAGGCGGGAACATTCGTGACCGCCGAGAAGGCGATGCCGGCGCCGGGTTCGGTGACGATGACTTCGTCCAGGCAAAGCGCCGGGTGGTTGGTGGCCGTCAGGTTGCGGATGCGCAGATAGCCGTTGTCGCGGTCGCTGCGCTGGGTGGTAAAGTGCAGGTAGTCGCGGGAGAGCACATTGGTAACGGTGGCGACGGTGGTCCATGGTCCGGCCACCGGATCGGGGGCCAGATCGACCGTAAACCCGGCCGCGGGCGTGCCGTTGGTCTGCGCATTGCGGTACCAGAAGCCGATCTGGCCGACGCCGTTCGCAAGATGGGGCGAGCGCAGCGACTGATTCGTCAGCGGTCCGGCGTTGAGGAGGCCCGAACGGTTCAAGAAGGCCAGAGCGGTATCCGGCGCCGAATTGCTGGTGACGCGGCCGGCGGTCAGCACCCAGCCGTCGCTGTTGGTGTAATTGCCATAACCGCCGGTTCCGTTGGTCCAGGCGTCGAAATTGACGTAGTCCGCGCGCAGCACGCTCCAGGCCAGGGTGGTCTCGTCGAAGCTGAAGACCAGCGGCCCGTTGTTGGCGCCGGAGAGCACGATGTTGCCGGCCCCGGCGACGGCGGTTCCGAAGAAGGGGAAATTGGTGACCGGTTGCGTGGTCACGCCGAAATTGGTCGCGCCGCTGTTCTGCCCTGTAAAGACGAAGCCGGGGTTGACCAGATTGGTGACCGTCATGACTCCCTGCCAGAGGCCATTGCCCACCAGCATCATGCCGGGCGTCAGTCCGCCGCCGCTGACGACGAGGTTGGTATATAGCGAGTTGAAAGGCGCGGCGCTAATCTGCACCGCCAGCGGCGCCGCCGCTCCGCCAGCGGGATAGTTGGTGGGAACGAGCGGATTGGCGCCCAGGCAGGTGGCGGTAAAGTAGTAGTAAAGGAAAGTACCCGACGGCACGTTCTGCGCCGCAATGGGCGCGGTCACGAAGTGATTGCCGCCGGTGCTGCTCATGCCGATGGGTGTGAACGGTCCGGCGGCCGACCCGAAGCTGTAGTAGGCCGTCGCGGTCGCGTTGTAGGCGGAAGCGAAGGGCAGAATGTCCAGGGCCAGCGCGATCGCATTGGTGGTAGTGGGCACGGCGGGAAGCGTGACCGCGTTGGTCAACGCCAGATAGGAGCGCGCAATGTTGTAAACGGAGGGGAAGTTGGTGTCGGGTGGATAGTAGGCGGGACTGGACTGACCGCTGTTATAGCCCTGGAAGGTGCAGGCGATGAAGTATTGCACCAGTCCGGCGCCGCCGTCGGGGCCGATGCCGGCCGGAATTGCGACGCTGTTGGAGTAGTTCGTTCCGCTGTTCGTCATCGTCCGCGGCGTATAGGCGCCGCTGCTGCCGCCGCGGTAATAAAGCGTGGCGAAGATGTTGGACGTACCGGCGGCCGGGACGAGCGTGGCGTTGATCGTGACCGTATCGGTGGAGGTGGGCACGGCGGGCAGATTGGTGACCGCGCCAAAGGTGACCCCGGACCAGAAGGGATCGGTGACGGTCACGTCGTCGAGGCAGAGTCGCTCGCCGCTGCCGTTGAGCAGCCGGACGTAGCGGCTGTTGCGATCTTCGACGGTCAGCGTAAAGCGCTGGTAGACATTATTGTTAACCGTAAGATTCGTGAGCGTGGTCCAGTTGGCGCCGTCCACCGACTTCTGCACACTGCAGGTGGTGGCCGGCAGGCCATTGGTTGGATAGTCCCGGTACCAGAAACCGATCTGGCCGATGCCCAGGCTGAGGTAGGGCGTCATGACCCAGCCGTTGGCGGGCAGTTGCGCGCTCTGGCCGCGGTGGGTGTGGTCGCCATCGCCGAAGTTCATGCCCGTCAGACTGGTCCAGCCCGCGTTGCTGGTTCCGCTCAGGGGCCAATCGTCGAAACTCTGATACACGCCGTGGTCGATCGAGTAGGCCCGATTGGTTTCGACGAAGGTGAAGATGAAGGCGCCGCTGTTGGCGCCGCCGATCACGATGTTCGTTCCGTTGGTGGAGGCCGTGCCGTCGATGCGAAAGAGGTAGCGGGCTTGGGCGGCGTCACCCCAGGTGTTGGTCGTCGGCGGTTGATTGGTGGTCACGCCCTGGAACTTGACCAGCGCGTTGGTGAGGGCGGAGGAAGACTGCGCCACACCCAGCCAGCTATAATCGCCGATCACCCAGAGGTTGGTGTTGAGATCGCCCTGCACCCGGAGGCTGGCAAGGCCGCTGACGTTGGCGGGGGCTTGGACCGTGAACTCGTTGGTGGACGAGACGACGGGGCTGACCGCATCCGGCCCCTGAAAACCGGCGATAAAGTAGTATTTGATCGTCACCGCCGACTGTCCCGGAATGGCGTTGGTGGTGATAAAACTATTCGCGCCATTGGTAATCATGGCGATGGCATGCCAGGAACCGCCCCCGTCGTTGCTCCAGAAGTTGGTGACCGTGACGTTGGAGACCAGGCCGACCGGCGCCACCGTCACCGTCATGTTGAAGGGAACGTTCACGGTGGCCGGATTGGGCGACGGCAGGCCGTTGGTGATGGAAATGGTCGCCCGCGGATATGACAACACCAGGTTGTCGAAATAGGTCTGGGCGCTCGCCGAATTAGAGGTCAGATGCAGCCGCAGAAAAACAGGACTGGTCACGTTGATCGCCTGCGTGTACGCATTCCAGTTTGTCACGCCAAATATCTGGGCCGTTAACGTACTGTTGGTGGACCACGTCGTTCCGTCGCCGGACGTTTCGAAATCCAACGACTCGGTGGGATTCAGGGAGCTGCTGCTGAGGGCATAAAATACGACGCTTCCGACGCCATTGCTTAGCAAGGGGGTGCGAATCCAGGGCAGGAGGGAAGCGGTGCTCATATAGACCGCATTGCTGCCTTGGTAGGTAACAGTTCGGTTGGTGGCGTTTGGCCACTTGATCATTCTCGAATTACTCAAGGACCAGCCGTCGGCGTAGTTTGTGGAGCCAAAGCTGCCCATTCCGGGATAGGTCTCGAAGCCCTGCAACCCGTTAACCCCGATGGCAGTGTTGGTGACGAAAGCCGTGCCGGGGGCAGGGTTAAGCAATAGCGCCGACAGAACGGTCAGCGCCAGCAAGCCTGGTTTTTGCCTGTTATTCATAGTCCCATCCTTGCTCCTCTCAGCTGCTAATAGTATAGCCGGAAAGGGGCCTTTTCGCAAGATTCAAGTGCAATGGTGTGCAATGGAAGCCCAACTTGCATTTTCCGCAGCCGCAGGGCACTATCTTCCCCGCAACCCGTTTTCCTAACAGTCTAACAGCCTACAGCCTGAACAACCTGCATCTCCCCATGAGCAAGACCCTTCGAGAACTGGCGCAGGAGCGGGAAGACAAGACGCTCGACCATCCTTTCGCCACCCGCAGCGCGAACAGCCGGGGGCGGTTGTGCGACGAGCCGCAGGACCCGATCCGGCTTTGTTTCCAGCGCGATGCGCACCGCATCCTGCACTGCACGGCCTTCCGGCGGCTGCGCTACAAGACGCAGGTGATTTTTGCGCCGGAGAGCGATCACGTCGCCACGCGGCTGGACCACTCGCTCTACATGGCTTCGATCGCGCAAACCATCGCGCGGGCGCTGGGACTAAACGAGGACCTGGCCTACGCCATCGCGCTGGGGCACGATCTGGGGCACGGACCCTTCGGCCATGCCGGCGAGAACCTGCTGAACAAACTCTGGAAAAATGCGGACCCCCGGCGCTCGTTCCAGCACGAACTGCACAGCCTGCGGGTGGTGGACCGGCTGGCCGTCCGTCCTTCGACCCGCGAACGGGGGCTTAACCTGACCTACGAAGTACGCGACGGCATCGTCAGCCACTGCGGCGAACGCACGGAGCGCTTCCTGGCGCCCCGCCCGAGGCCGGGACGGCGTCTGGAGCTGCTGACCGCGCGCGGCCAGGCGCCGATCACCATGGAGGGCTGCGTGGTGCGCATGGCCGACCGCATCGCCTACATCGGCCGCGATTACGAGGATGCCTGTGCGGTGCTGGGGCGCCTGCCGCCGCTGCCGCGGACGGTGACCCGCGTGCTGGGGGGCGACAACCGCGCGATCATCAACACCCTCGTCACGGACATGATCCGCACGAACCTGAAAACTCCCGAACGGATGGGCTTCTCGGAGGATGTCTTCGACGCGCTGCACCAACTGTACGATTACAACAGCCGCCAGATATATTCCCATCCCCAGCTTGTGGAGTATGCGGCGCGCACCGAAAAAATGCTGACCATCATCTTCGAGTTCGCCCAGCGCACGCTGGCTTCGCGTCCCCAGCCGCAGTGGGGCCGGGCGCTGGCGTCCGATTCCCATGCCGCGCGCGAACTGCATGAGTTCATCGGCAAAATGTACGCGCAAGGCGGACAGCCGGCGCTGTCGCAGATCGTGGTGGATTACCTTTCCCTGATGACCGACCGCTACGCCCGCAGCCTGTTCGAGGAAATCTTCCTGCCGCACGCGATCGGGTAGGAACAGAGGTCGGAAGTCGGAGGTCAGAGGTCGGCGTGCAGTAAGAATGAAGATGGTTTTTTCAGCATAGAGCCAAGCATGCCGCCGATTTTTTGGCATGCTTGAGTTAGTTGCATATGTTCACCGGCTGACAGATATCCTGAATTTTTGGCGAAATCCAGCCAGGTATCGGTCTCGCTATTTTCACCGTCACAATCCGTGAGTTTACTGACGAAATTTGCCGCGTAACGCCTTTTTGCCCAAGCTTCACGAAGATTGGAACAGACCTACCGAGAACTCCGGCGAACTTGATCGGTCAGGGAATATTTTTCTTCCACTGGCCACCGTTTGCTCAATTGGAAGATATCCATCGCGAGTTCGTACGCTTCCCGATATACCTTCAATTCTTTCGCCGAATTAATAATCATTCCCTTGCGCCCTCCGACCTCCGACTTCTGACTTCCGACTTCTGATCTCCGACTTCTGACCTCCGACTTCTGACTTCCGACTTCTGACTTCCGACTTCTGACTTCTGACTTCTGACTTCTGATCTCTGATCTCTGATCTCCGCCCCCCTACTCCGCGACGCAGTCGCCAGCCTCGTCCGCCTCGGGCAGCATCATGGCGGCGGCGAATTCCATCTGAAAATCCGGGCTGAGCGAGAGGTCCACGTGTTCGACCGAGAGGAAGACGCGGTCGGCGTAATCTTTTTCGACCCGCGAAAGCAGCGCGCGTTTGGCGCCGAAGGAGGCGGCGTTGCCGACGAAGCGGATGCGCGAACAGGGAATGGCGGGCAGCATGCCGATGCGCCGGGCGTTACTGCGCCGGATGAAGTTGCCGAAAGCCCCCGCCAGCAAAACCGAGCCCAGGTCGCCGGGTTTCAGGTTCAGCATGCCGAGCAGAATGTTGACGCCCGCCCGGATGGCGCCGCAGGCGAGTTGCAACTCGCGAATGTCGCGTTGATAAAGCAGGAGCGGCTGGCCCGTGGCGCTTTCGGAGGGACCGGCCAGCAAGACGCTGAACTCCCCGCCGTGACCCTCCATCAGACGCCGCTTGATCGGGTCGGGAACCGAGGCGGGCGCTTCCTCCGGACCGAGGATGCGGCCGGTGGTGTCGAGCACGCCTAGTCTCAGCAGCTCCGCGGCGGCATCGATCAGTCCCGTGCCGCACAGTCCCGACGGTTTGACGTTGCCGATCACGTTCAGCTTCAGGTCGCCATTGACAATCACCTTTTCGATCGCGCCCGGCGCGGCGCGCATGCCGTTGACGATGCGCGCCCCTTCGAAAGCCGGACCGGCCGCCACCGAGGTCGCCAGCATGCGCCCTTTTGCGGCCAGCACGATCTCGCCGTTGGTTCCGATATCCACCAGCAGCGCCGGTTCCTGCGCCTCGTCCAGGCGCGTGGCGACGATGCCCGCCACCGTGTCGCCGCCCACGAAGCCCCCGATTTGGGCGAAGACATGCACGCAGGCCTCCGGACAGGCATGCAGGCCCAAGTCGGAAGCGCGCATTTCGAGCGCATTCCGGAAGGCCGGCACAAATGGAATTTCCCCCAGCGCCGAGGGGTCCACGCCGCACAAAATCTGCTGCATCGTCGTATTGCCGGCGAAGACAAGCTCGTAGATGTTCTGCCGCGAGACGCCCGCCTTGCGGGCCAGCTCGTCGAGCATTTTGTTGACCGCCTCCAGCACCGCGCCATGCAAGCGCGCCAGGCCGCCCGCTTCGGCGCGGCAGAGCTGAATGCGCGACACCACGTCGTCGCCGAAGGAGGTTTGCGGATTAACCCGCGAGGCCAGCGCCAGGTCGACGCCGGTGATCAGGTTGACCAGCGTGCCAACGAGCGTCGTGCTGCCGATGTCGAAGGCGACGCCATAGCACAGGCTGGAGGTATCGCCGGGTTCCACCGCGATCAGTTCGCCGTCCAGTTCGACGGCCGTGACGGAGAAGCCGGAGCGGCGCAGCGCGCCGGGCAGCGCGCGCAAGGCCGCCAGGCGCGTCACACCTTCGGGAAGACGCCGCCGCAGACGCTCGAGGTCGGAAAGCGGCTCGCCCATTTTCGGCGGACCGAGCGCGATGTAGTGTTTGTGCACACGCGGCACGACCGTCACCGGTCCGCCCGAGTCGGCGGTGAGAATCTGCTGCTGGGCGCCGAAAAGCGAACCGTCGGGAATCTCGATCGTGGCCGGCCCGTTCAAGCGCGCCTGGCAGGCCAGGCGGCAGCCCTCGGCCACACGCTCGCCGCCGAGAGCGCGGAGTTCGGCGTCGGTCGGCGGGCACTTGCCGCTGCGCACGTTGACGAGGCACTTGCCGCAGGTGCCGTTGCCGCCGCAGGGGGTCTGGACGATAAAGCCGGCGCGGGCGGCGGCCTCGAGCACAACCGTTCCGGGCAACGCGAAAACGCTTCGCCCGGAGGGCTCGAAAACAATGCGGGATTCGTGGCTCATGCCGGACCGTTACATGATCCGCTTAAACGCATCCGCGACGGCCTGTGCGCAGAAGGGCTTGGAAATACTGGTATTGAATCCGTGCTGGGAGCATTCGACCGCCATGCGGCGGCTCGACAATCCGCTGGAAACGATCGCGCGAATACCGGGTTCCACGAGGCGCATGGCCGCCAGCGCCTCCCGCCCGCCCTCGCCCTCGCCCATGTTCAGATCCAGTATGACCACATCGAACGGATGACCAGCCGCCTGCGCGTCTTTGAACGCCGTCAGAGCCGCATCCACGCTGATGGCGCAGACCGCCTTGTGTCCCAACTTGGAGAGCAGGAGCGCGTAGACTTTCAGGATGGTATCCTCGTCGTCCATGACGAGCACCCGCAGCGGACATGGCGCGTTGGTCATAGGTTGAAAATATAACGCGGCGACTGCGGAAAAGCAAGCCCGGTAAAAAAAACGAGCGCCGCGGATTAACCCGCGGCGCTCACCGGAATCCGCCTGGGCGGAGTCCGTCAGTTTGTGACGGTTACCTTGTAGTAGACCGGACTCCCGGGCTGCGTGATGGTAATCGAGTTGGTCGGCGCGGTCTGAACGATGTTGTTCGAGGACGGCGTCCAGCCGTTAAGCGTGTTCGTCAGGCTGAGGCTGTAGAACAGGTTGTAACTCGGCGACCCGGTCGTGCTCAGCCATTTCACGGTGTCGTTCACGCCGTCCGAGGTTACGCTCAGCACCTTCAGCACCGAGGCGTAATTGGTCGGGTCGGTGGCGACGATGAATTCCTGCCAGGTCAGCAGGCCGTCATGGTCCTGATCGGCCACGGCATCCGCGTCGTAGTTGGTCAAGCCGAACTGCGCCAGCCACCAGTAGGGCGTCGCCGCCGGGTTGTTGGCCACCTGCGCCGTGAAGAGCGCGTTCAGGGCGCCGTTATCCTGCACGTTGCTCCAGGTGAAGTTGGTGGAGAGGCTGTTGTTACCGAAGGTCATGCCGGCCACGGGCGTGCCGTTGGTGGTCAGCGAGGCGATGCGGTAGAAGCCGGACGCCGTGATCGTGAAGTTCACGCTGGCCCCGGCCAGTACGTTCGTGCTCGCCGGCGTAACCGTACCGTGGGCGCCCGCGCCGCCGGTCAGTGTGTAGGTCGTCTGCGCCGTGAAGGTCGCGGCCAGCGTGCCGTTATCCTGCACGTTGCTCCAGGTAAAGTTGGTGGCCACGCTGTTGTTATCGAAGGTCATGCCGGCCACGGGCGTGCCGTTGGTGGTCAGCGCGGCGATGCGGTAGCCGCCATCAGCCGTGATGACGAAGTTCGCGCTGCCGCCTGGCGGCACGTTTGTGCTCGCCGGCGTAACCACGCCGTTGGCGCCCGCGCTGCCGGTCAGCGTGTAGGTCGTCAGCGCCGTGAAGGTCGCGGCCAGCGTGCCGTTGGCCTGCACGTTGCTCCAGGTGAAGTTGGTGGCCACGCTGCCGTTATCGAAGGTCATGCCGGCCACGGGCGTGCCGTTGGTGGTCAGCGATGCGATGCGATAACCGCCATCGGCCGTGATGACAAAGTTCGCGCTGCCGCCGGGTTGCACGTTGGTGCTCACCGGCGTAATCGAACCATTGGCGCCCGCGCTGCCTACCAGCGTGAATAACTCGCCGAAGAAGTTGGTCACTTCATTGGTCGTGACGACCAAATCGTCCAGCTTGCCGGAACCGCTGAGCGCGAAGGCGCGAACCTGCTTGACGGGATTCGCGGTGCGCAAAAATGGACCGACGCCGTTGGCGTAACCGAAGGTCGAGGGACCATAACCCCCGTTGATTGGCGCGAGCGGCAGGCCGTTGACGTTGATCTTGAAGAAACTGTCGCCGGGGCCGTTATCCAACGCGTCGCCGGTGTAATCGAAGGCGACCGTGACGCGCGCCCAGTCAGAGGTGCCCAGCGGGGGCGCATTCGTAAAAGTCATCCAGGTATTGTTGGCGCCGGAGTTGTCGAGCCCGTGCCAGACATTCAAGAATCCGTTCGTGTCCAGGTAGAGCGCCGTCTGGCTGCCCGCGATGCGATTGGAATCCGCGGTCTGGAGTTCATCGTGGCGCACGGCCTGAACCATGAAGTCCACGGTCGTGTTCGTGGGTGAAAAGGCGTCGTAAATTTCAAATTCGTTGCTCAGGCTGGCGTCCTGGAAATACAGCACCTTCGTGTGGGCGGCATTCGTGACCGGATGGAGCACCAGCCCGCCGGCCCAGGTATAGGAAACGTTGGTCGCGATGGCCACCATCAGGGAATTCGTATCGCCATACCAACCATTGCTGAAACCAGGCAGCAGGATGCTCTGCCCCCCGGTCATGCCCTCGAACGTTTGCTCGTAAGGAATGGCGTTGCTGGTCTGGCCGTAGACCAGAGAACCCAACGACAAGGCGGCTGCCGCAACAATTCCCTGAATAAACCGAGCTTTCATGGCTGCTCCTCCTGCTTTGCTGACACCTTATTACTCAAGCCAACTCGAAGTATAGGCGCACGCTTAACTGCTGTCAACCGCAAAAGGAAGTTTTTTTTGTAATGGATCAGTGACATAGTCCCTTACGGCTTGAATCAATCGCAAGATGGTCATCATTTGAAACGTCTTGGTTCCGGCTATGCCGGGTTAGGGGAGGTGGACTTAAGACCGGCTAAAGCCGGTACACCAAACGGCATTACTTATTTTTATTCCCGCGTTTGGTGTACCGCCTTCAGGCGGTCCTGCCACGTAAATGACCCATTACGTTTTTTTGAGTTCTGCCCCGCTTGACGCAAGCGGATTATCGGGCGTATACTTTCCGGCGTGTCGCACAAGGCGATTGGCGCCGGGCACCGGGAGGTTTCAGATGATCGCTCGCATTTGTACGGTTGGGTTGGTCAGCGCGGCAATGCTGGTTGGCGGATGCGAAACCGCGAATCAGAATCCTAACATGGCCACGGACGCCGTCGTCGGCGGCGGTCTGGGCGCGGGTCTGGGCATGATGGCCGGCAACAATATCAAGGGCCTCAATCGCGGCGAAGGCGCGATCGCGGGCGCACTGGTGGGCACCCTGCTCGGCGCCGTGATCGGCCAGCATTCGGACAAGGCCGACAGGAACAACGCCCAGATGAACGCGCGGTTGCAGTCCGTGCAGGAGCAGGCGCTGACGACCATCATCAACGTCAACAACTCCAACGGCAGCACCACGCCGGTCGTGATCCGCAGGGCCGGCAACCAGTACATCGGTCCGCGCGGCGAGTACTACAATGCGCTGCCCACCACGGATCAGTTGAGACCCGTCTACGGTTTCTAAACGGCGTTCCCAGCGACCGCCGCCAGCCGCTCCCCAAAGGGGGCGGCTTTTTTGCGGCGCGATGCGCGCCATTTGCGAGCCGCCAATCTTGCCGCCGTCCCGGTGGAATGATATTTTGAATCCGACATGAAGCGCACGATCGAGTGGGAGCGGCTGAGCGCGGGTGTGAGTCCGGTGCACCGGGCGCCCGCCGGCCTGAAACTGGCGCTGGCCCTGGCGGCGATCGCCGTCACGCTGGCCCTGCCGCTGCCCGCCTGGCGCGGTTACGCGGCGCTGCTGGCGGCGCTGCTCGCCGTGCTGCTCGCCGCCCGCCTGCCGGCGGCGGCGGTGCTGCGCCGCCTGCTCTGGCTGGAGCCGCTCGCGGCGGGGGTGGCGCTGGCGGCGCTGGCCGGGCCCGACGGCGCGCGCCGTTTCTGGGCGCTGCTGGCGCGCGCTACGCTCTGTCTGCTGGTCATGCTGCTGCTGACCGCCACCACTTCGTTCCCGGAATTGTTGCGGGCCCTGCGCCGGGCGCGCCTGCCGGCGCTGCTGGCGACCACGCTGGGCCTGGCCTACCGTTACCTGTTTCTGCTGCGGGAAGAAACGCTGCGCCTGGAACGGGCCCGCCGGGCGCGCAGCGTGGGGCCGGCGCGGCGGCGGCGGACCTGGCGGGAGCTGGGCCGAACAGCCGGCCAGCTTTTCGTGCGCACGAGCGGGCGCGCGGAGCGCGTCTATGCCGCGATGAGCGCGCGGGGCTGGACATGAGCGCCGCCATCCGCATCGCCGGCCTGAGTTACGCCTATCCCGACGGCACCCCCGCGCTCGACAAGATCACGCTCGAAATCGCGGCGGGCGCCTGTGTGGCCCTGATCGGTCCGAACGGCGCCGGAAAATCCACGCTGCTGCTGCACCTGAACGGACTGCTGCCCGACGCGCCGCCGCCGGCCGGCACGGCCGCGGTCTTCGTCGATGGCGCGCCGGTGGACGCGGCTGGTTTGACGGCGGCGCGGCGCGCCGTCGGTTTGCTTTTCCAAGACCCCGACGACCAGCTTTTCTGTCCCACGGTGAGCGAGGACGTGGCCTTCGGTCCGCGGCAGATGGGGCTCGACGGCCAAGCGCTGGAGCGGCGCGTGCGCGAAACGCTGGCGCGCGTCGGACTGGCCGGCTACGAGCGGCGCGCGCCTCACCATCTGAGTCGCGGCGAGAAACGCCGCGTCTGTCTGGCCGGCGTGCTGGCCTGCGAGCCCAGGGTGCTGGCGTTCGACGAACCGACCAGCGACCTCGATCCCCGCGGGCGGCGGGAACTCAAGGCCGTGCTGGCGGCGCTGCCCGTGACCCGCCTGATCGCCACGCACGACCTGGAAATGGTCGTGGAACTTTGCGGCAGGGCGATCGTGCTCGACCGCGGCGCCGTGATCGCCGACGGCCCGCCCACGGAGGTGCTTTCGGATGAGCCGCTGATGCTGGCCCACGGCCTGGAAACCCCGCACATTCTCCGCCACCTGCACCCGCATGCGGTTGTCGGGCGCTTGAGTTGAGTCAAGGCGTAGGATATAATTCCCCGCAAGACGTATTTGCGGAAGACGATGGAGCGAAAGTATGCGGCAGATCGGAACTTGTGAAACCCGGCCCTTGGCGGACCGTTTTTTTTCTTACCTGCGGGTGCAGGGCGTGGACAGCGAGGTGCGCGAAGCTTCGGCGGGCCGCTGGGCGGTTTGGGTCCTGGACGAGGACGCGCTGCGGAGCGCCCGGGAAGCCTTCACCAAATTTTGCACCCAGCCCCAGGCCGCGCAGTTCGACGCGCCTGCAACAGCTTCGGCGCCAAGCGCGGAAAATTCCGCGCCCCACCGGGCAAGCACCGCCGCACCGATCGAGGCAAGCGCCGGCGCGGCGGTTTTTCCTGCGGCGACCTGGATCCTGATTGCGCTCAGCATTGGCGCGACCATCCTGGCGCCGCTGGGCTCCGACCAGGAACTGGCGCGCTGGCTGCGAATCTCGCCGGTGGCTCTGCGGCAGGGTGAAATCTGGCGCTTGATCACGCCGGTCTTTCAGCACCTGGCGTTGACGGCGGGCGGCGCGGGCTTTCTGCACCTGCTCTTCAACATGATGTGGCTGCGCGATTTCGGGGTCAGGATCGAAAGCAAACTCGGCACGGCCGGTTTCCTGAGCCTGTTCGCGGTGCTGGCCGTCGCATCGAATTCCGCGCAGTTCCTGGCCGCGGGGGCCGGCTTCGGGGGCATGTCCGGTGTCGTTTACGGCTTGTTCGGCTACATCTGGGTCAAAGCCCGCCGCGAGCCGTGGTCCGGGTTCACGCTCGATCCCTCCACCGCCTGGGTTCTGATCGCGTGGTTTGTGCTCTGCGCCGCGGGGCTGTGCGGACCGGTGGCGAACTGGGCGCATGGCGGCGGCCTGCTGGCCGGCGCGCTCTGCGCCTTCCTGCCGTCATGGTGGCGGGAGCGCGGCAAGCGCGTTTAGTGACCAAAGGCGGGTCGGTTGCAGGTGTTCGGTGTTCGGTGTTCAGTGTTCGGAAAGAGGGTTCAGGGTTCGGGGTTCAGTTACCCGATAACGCTCAACATTCGCTCCTCCCAGCTTTGAACGTTGAGAGTTGAACGTTGAGCGTTCGTTTTGGTGAGAACAATCTCTCCGTGTTCACATCTTTGCCGAACACTGAACACCTACACTACTCTCGCCGGCACCGGCGCACTGCGCAGGCGCTTGACGACCCACGGAAGGCCGTACTTCGGCAGCAGTTCCATGAAGGGCTCGGGATCCAGTTCCTCAGTGTTGAAGACCCCGGGCTTACGCCAGGCGCCGGTGACGACCAGCCGCGCGCCGATCATGACGGGCACGCCGGTCGTGTAGGAAATGGCCTGCGCCTTGACCTCGCGGTAGCAGGCGGCGTGGTCGCAGACGTTGTAGATATAGATCGTTCCCGGCTTACCGTTCCTGGTTCCCTGAATCACGCAGCCGATGTTGGTCTTGCCGGTGTAGTTGCGGCCCAGCGAGGAGGGTTCGGGCAGCACGGCCTTGAGGAACTTGAGCGGCACGATCTCGCGGCCTTCGTACATGACCGGAGCGATGCGCGTCATGCCGACATTCTGCAGCACACGCAGATGGGTCAGATATTGCTCCCCGAAGGTCATCCAGAAGCGGATGCGTTTCAGGCCGGGCAGGTGGCGGACCAGCGATTCGAGCTCCTCGTGGTGCATCAGGTAGATCTCGCGGGCGCCGATTTCCGGAAAGTCGAAAGGCCGGTGCACGGAGAGCGGCGCGGTCTCGACCCAGCGGCCGCGCTCCCAGTATTTCCCGCGCTGGGTGATCTCGCGGATGTTGATCTCGGGATTGAAGTTCGTGGCGAAGGGATGGCCGTGACTGCCCGCGTTGCAATCCAGGATGTCCACGGCCTCGATGGTGTCGAAATATTTCTTGAGCGCATAGGCGCAGAAGATATTGGAAACGCCGGGATCGAAGCCGCAGCCCAGCAGCGCCATGCGCCCGGCCTTGCGGAAACGGTTGCGGTAGGCCCACTGCCACTTGTATTCGAACTTGGCCTTATTGGGCGGCTCGTAGTTGGCGGAGTCGAGGTAGTCCACGCCGGCCGCCAGACAGGCATCCATCAGCGCCAGGTCCTGGTAGGGCAGCGCGACGTTGATCAGGAGGTCGGGCTTGAACGAGCGGATCAGCGCGACCGTCTCGGCCGGCTTGTCGGCGTTCAGGGCGGCGGTCCGGATCGGACGCTTGAGCTGGCGGGCGATGGCGTCGCATTTGGACAACGTGCGGCTGGCCAGACAGATATCGGTGAAAACATCCGCGGCCTGCGCGCATTTATGGGTCACAACGCCGCCGACGCCGCCGGCGCCGACGATCAGTACTCGGCTCATGGCAAACCCTCCCTTGTGTCGCTCCGGACCTCGCCGGAACCACGCGGCGTACGCTACGCGCCGCGGAGGGCGGCGTCAAGTTGAGGATGGGCGCATCGGCGCATCGGCGCCGCTGGACATTTCACGGGTCCTTGGCTATGCTGTCGTTTTTTGACCGGAGCGATTTCAATGACAACTTCGATTAGACAAACGCCGCTCTTCGCCTGCCACCAGGCGCTCGGCGCCCGCATGATGGAATTCGGCGGCTGGATGATGCCGGTGCAGTACGAGGGCATTCAGTCCGAGCATCTCGCCACCCGCACGGCGGTGACCATGTTCGACACCTGCCACATGGGCCGTTTCTACTTCTCCGGCGCCCGCGCGCTGGAGGCGCTGTCGGGCCTGGTTTCCCAGGATCTGCGCGGCATGCGGGACGGCGTCTGCCGCTACGGCTTCCTGCTGCGGGAGGACGGCGGCATTCTCGACGATGTGATCGCCTACCGTTTCGACGCGCAGCGCTGGCTGCTGGTGGTCAACGCCGGCGCCCGCGACAAAGACCGCGACTGGATCGTGCCCCGGCTGGGCGCGGAGGTCCGTTTCGAGGACGCCTCCGACCGCCAGGGCAAACTGGATATTCAGGGTCCGCGCGCGCTGGAGCTGATGTCCGCCGTGCTGAATCGCGATCTCACCGCGCTGGGCTATTTCCGCTTCATCTCGTTGAACCGCAACGGCGAAAGCATCGTGGTCAGCCGCACCGGCTACACGGGCGAGAAGGGCCTGGAGGTCTACCTGGGCGCGGATCGCATCGCGGCCTTCTGGGACGAACTGCTGCGGGCGGGCGTGAAACCGGCCGGCCTCGGGGCCCGCGATACGCTGAGGCTGGAGGCCGGGCTGCCGCTTTACGGACACGAATTGTCGGAGTCCCTCACGCCCGTCGAGGCCGGCATGGAGCGCTACGCCTCCAAGGCGGAGGATTTCATCGGCCGCGCGGCCGTGGCGCGGCGGCTGGCCGCGGGCGCCGCCCGGCGTTTGTGCGGCTTCCGTACGGACGGCCGCCAGGCGGCGCGCGCCGGCAACAGGATTCTGGCGGACGGCCGCGAGGCCGGCATCGTGACGAGCGGCAGCTACGCCCCCACCCTGCAGCGCGCCATCGGCTTCGCCTATGCGGAAACGCCGCTGGCGACGCCGGGCACGCGGGTCACGATCGAGACGGGCCGCGCGCCGCTGGAAGCCGAACTCGTGCGCATGCCGCTCTACTCGGCGGTGAAATAGTAACCGGAAATTCAAAGGAGAAGAGACCATGATTCCTGAAGGCTTGTACTACACGAAAGATCACGAATGGGTGCGCGAGGATGGCGGCGAACTGGCGCTGGGCATCACGCACCACGCGCAGGAGGCGCTGGGCGACCTGACCTATGTCGAACTGCCGAAGACCGGCAAGGTCTGCAAGGCCGGCGATGCGCTGCTGGTCGTCGAATCCCACAAGGCCGCCAGCGACGTCTATGCGCCGGTGGCCTGCACGGTCGCCGCCGTCAACCAGGCGCTGGCCGACGCCCCCGAGCAGATCAACCAAGATCCCTATGGCAAGGGCTGGATCTGCCGTCTCAAGGAGTGGGACCGCGAAGGGCTCAAGAGCCTGCTGACGCCCGAAGCCTATCGCAAACTGCTGGCGAGCGAAAGCGCCTGACATGCCTTACATCGCCAACACCGACGCCGACCGGGCGGCCATGCTCAAGGCCATCGGGTTGTCCGGCATGGACGACCTGTTCAGGGACATCCCGGCGCAACTGCAGGCGCCCTCGCTCAACCTGCCCGAGGGGCTCAGCGAACTGGAGGTCTACAACCGCCTGCACCAGCTCTCGCACCGCAACGCCCACGACCTTGTCTGCTTCCTCGGCGGCGGATTTTACGATCACTTCATCCCCGCCTGCGTGGACGAACTTTCGGCGCGCAGCGAATTCTACACCGCCTACACGCCCTATCAGCCCGAGGCCTCGCAGGGCACGCTGCAGGCGATTTTCGAATACCAGACGGCCATCTGCCGCCTGACCGGGATGGAAGTCGCCAACGCCTCGCTTTACGAGGGCGGCACGGCGCTCTACGAGGCCGCCATGATGGCCGTGCGCATCACCGGTCGCAACAAGATCCTGCTCGACAGCGGCGTCAACCCGATCTACCGCAACATGCTCCACTGCTACACCAGCAACCTGGCGGTGGATTTCGTGGAGATCGAGATCGCGCACGGGCAGAGCGACCGCGAACGCATCGCCGCGGCGCTCGACGACAGCGTCGCCGCGATCATCCTGCAGAATCCGAATTTCTTCGGGGCGGTGGACGACTTCACGGACGTCGTGGCCATGGCGCACGCGCGCGGCGCGCTGGCGATCGTTTCCGCCTACCCCATTTCTCTGGGCCTGCTCAAGACGCCCGGCGCGATGGGCGCCGACATCGTCACCGGCGAGGGCCAGAGCCTCGGCCTGCATCTTTCCTTCGGCGGCCCCTACCTGGGCTACATGGCCACGCGCATGGAACATGTGCGCAAGATGCCCGGCCGCCTGGTGGGCGAAACGATCGATCAGCACGGCCGCCGCGGCTTCGTTCTGACCCTGCAGGCGCGCGAGCAGCACATCCGCCGCGAGAAGGCCACCTCCAACATCTGCTCCAACGAGGCGCTCTGCGCGCTGCGGGCGCTGATCTATCTCTCCTGGCTCGGCAAGCAGGGCTTCCGCGACCTGGCCCGCCTCTGCGCGCAGAAGGCGGAATACGCCAAGACGCGCCTCGGCGCCATCCCCGGCGTGCGGATCAAGAAAAACTCCCCGACCTTCAACGAATTCACGCTCGAACTGCCCGGCGACGCCTCATCCGTGGCCAGCCGCCTGGTGGACAAGGGGATCGCCGCCGGCTTCCCGCTCGGCCGCTATTACCCCGGCATGCAGAATTACCTGCTCGTGGCGGTGACCGAGAAGCGCACCCGCGCCGAGATCGGCCTGCTGGCGGAAGCCCTGGAGGAGGCGCTATGAGCCGCTTGATCTACGAAAAATCCGCGCCCGGCCGCCGCGGCGACAACCTGCCGCGCCTGACCCAGGCCGAGGCCGGCTGCCGCCTGCGCATTCCGCCCCGCTACTTCCGCGAACAGGCGGCGGAACTGCCGGAACTTTCGGAACTGGAAGTGGTCCGGCACTTCACCAATCTCTCGCGCATGAACTTCAGCGTGGATGGAAACATGTACCCGCTGGGCTCGTGCACGATGAAGTACAACCCCAAGATCTGCGAGCGGGTGGCCGCCCTCGACGGCTTCTCGGCCCTGCATCCGCTGCTGCCCCAACTGCGCGGCGGCGGCAGTCTGACCCAGGGGGCGCTGGAAGTCCTCTACGAGACCGAGCGCCTGCTCTGCGAGGTGGCGGGCATGCACGCCTTTACCCTGCAGCCGCTGGCCGGCGCGCACGGCGAACTGACCGGCATGATGCTGATCGCGGCCTACCACAAGGCCAGGGGCAACAGGAAGACCAAGGTGCTGATCGCGGATTCGGCGCACGGCACCAACCCCTCCAGCGCCTCGATCGCCGGCTTCGGCGTCGTCAGCGTGCCGACCGGTCCCGACGGCTGCGTGGACATGGCCCGCTTCAAGGAAGCCCTGAACGACGACGTGGCGGCGGTCATGCTGACCTGCCCCAACACGCTCGGGCTCTTCGAGCGCCGCATCCGCGAAATCGCCGACCTGGCGCACGCCCATGACGCGCAGCTCTACTACGACGGCGCCAACCTGAACGCCCTGCTGGGCCGCTGCCGGCCGGGCGACCTGGGCTTCGACGTGGTGCATTTCAACCTGCACAAAACCTTCGCCACCCCGCACGGCGGCGGCGGCCCGGGTTCGGGTCCGGTGGGCGTCAAGCAGCACCTGACGCCGTTCCTGCCGACCAGCATCGTGATCCGCCGCAACGACGGCTCCTATGCCCTGGAGTACGAACGCGACAAAACCATCGGCTTCATCGCGCCCTTCTACGGCAACTTCGCCATCATCCTGCGGGCCTATGCCTACATGCTGCTGCTGGGCCGCAACGGCATGCGGCGCGTCAGCGAGAACGCGGTGCTGAACGCCAATTACATCCAGGCGCGGCTGAAACAGAGTTACGACCTGCCCTACGACCGCAACTGCATGCATGAGTGCGTCATCAGCGCCTCGCGCCAGACCGCCGGGGGCGTGCATGCGATCGATATCGCCAAGGCGCTGATCGAACGCGGCATCCATCCGCCGACCGTTTATTTCCCGATGATCGTCAAAGAAGCGATCATGATCGAGCCGACGGAAACCGAGTCCAAGGAGCAGATGGACGAGTTCATCGCGGCCATGCTGGAAATCGCCGACGAGGCCGTAAAGAACCCGGAATCGTTCCGCGCCATGCCGCGCCAGAGCCCGGTCAGCCGCGTCGACGAGACCAAGGCCGCGCGGGATATGCGCTTCAAGGCGTAAACCCAGGCCTTGAATAAGATTGCGCTGAAGGACAAGCTCCTGTATCAAGTTGCGACGCGCCGCCGGGGTGGCGAAATGGCAGACGCACTAGACTCAAAATCTAGCGCCCGCAAGGGCATGAGGGTTCAAGTCCCTCCCCCGGCACCAGACGAATTACCAGGAATCAGGCCCGGACGGCACAACGGCGCCAGGCCCGAATGGCGCCCCGGGCGCGGCTCGAACGCGCGACCTGCGGTTTAGGAAACCGATCTGATTTGAGTGTTTTGTTAGGAAATATTAAAAATTATACAATTTGTTTGCATTTTGTTTGCATTTTGGACCGGTCGGGGGTATGGTGGGTGGCGTGGGACTGCTTGGCGTAACATGAGATTGCGAAATGCGGTTTCACGGGAGGAATATTAACCATGTCCTTGGAAATGCGCAAGTCGAGTCAGTGGTGGTACGGCCGGTTTATGGTCAATGGGAAGTTGCGCTGCGTCAACCTGAAGGTGAAGGTGCTCGGGGTACGACCGGCAGATGGGATGAAGGAGGGCGACCGGACGTTCGAGCGGTCTCGGGATAAGGCGCTGGCGGCGTTCGAGAATTTGACCTCAGAGGTCGCCGGGAATCGGCGGGCGGCGGAGTATGTCCAGCAGTTGCATAGGATCCGCACGGGGCGGAAGATCGTGTCGATCCCGCTCGAAAATCTCGCTGAGGAATGGGTGAACCTGCCCCGGAAGCGGTCGGTCGAGGATAATTATCTGGCCACGGCGAAGGCGCGCATCGGACGTTTCCTGGCCTTCATGCGAGAAAAGTACCCGACGGTCGTTACGATGTCGGAGGTGACATCGGCCATGGCGCTGGAATTCCTTCGCAAGGAGGAATTGAACGGGTTCTCAGGGCGAACGGTGAACGGGGCCTTGGTGGTGCTGAAGTCGGCCTTCCGGAAGTTGGCGGCGAAGGCGGACATGGCCGTCAACCCTTTTGACGGAATCCCGATGAAGGACGTGGACATGGTGCACCGGAAGCCGTTTAGTCAGGTGGAACTGAAGGCGATCCTGGACGCGGCCGCGGACGACGATTTCGTGCGGCCGATTGTCATCGCCAGTGTCAGTACGGCGATGCGGTTGGGCGACTGCTGTACTCTGCGTTGGACGGACGTGGACCTGAAATCGGATTTCGTGCGGGTGAAAACAGCGAAGACAGGCGAGACGGCGGAAATCCCAATGTTCGCCCTGCTGCGACAGGAGATTGAGAAACACCTGGGGAACCGGTCAGAGTTCGTTTTCCCAGAACAGGCGGCGATGTACCAGCGGAATAACACCGGCGTGACTTACCGGGTCCGCAAGATGTTCGAACGCGCCGGTTTTTACGATGTGGACGCGGAAGCCCAGAACCAGAAAGAGCCCGCAGCGGTCGATGAACGTCCCCTACTCCCAGTTGCGGAGTTGCAGGAGCGCGTTTTGACTGTTCTGAACGCACTGCCCGCCGGCGTAATCGAGGCGGATAAGCGCGCGCGGATGATCGAGGCGTTCGGTTTGTACGTGAACGGGGCGACGGTGTCGGCGGTGGCACGTCAGATGGAAATCAGTAAGTCGTCGGTTTCGGTTTACCTGAGTGAGATCGAGGAGCGGACGGGGTTGCGGGTGAAACGGGATGAGGCCGCCGCGCTGGTCCAGGTGCGGGCGAAGCAGTTGGGCGAAGTTACGACCGCGCGCGGCGCCGGACAGCGGCGGGTATCGGTCCGGGACTTCCACAGTTTCCGGGTGACCTGGATCACGCTGGCGCTGGCGGCCGGTGTGCCGATGGAACTCGTGACTCGCGTGACAGGTCATCACACGGTGGATGTCGTGCTGAAGCACTACTTCCGGCCCGGCCGTGAGGACTTCCGCAAAGCGATTGAGAAAGCCATGCCGGGCATGCTCGTTTCGGCCCCCGCCCGTCTGCTCGCGGGCGATGTGGAGTATGCCGAAGCCCCTGGACCCAGCGAGTTGCTGTGCGCGGCGTTGGGGAAGTTGGCGGCGTTGACGCCGAAAAACTTCCGGCTGAATGCGAGCGAGGCTGTAGCACTGGTTCGGCAGGCGAAGGAGTGGATTGACGGGCGTGTGCTGCGGGAGATGCGCTAATCAGAAATCGGAGGGCGGAGTGCTTACAGGCATAAAACAGCGCGCACTTCCCCACGCAGAGCCTTACAGATTTTCATCGCCTGGGCAGCATTGGTTTTCTGAGCCGACTCGCCGGGATATCGAAACGCAACCGCAAATTGGTTGAGTACGCCGAGATCAGGACGGAATGCATCCCACGTTGGTTCCACGGCCAGGACGAGATCGAGTAATCGGATCAGGTTGTGCGTCTTCTCAAAGGCAATATTCGCCTCCTGCAGGCGTGCCTTCAGGTACTTCTCGGTTGCCTGCTGGGTGTGAAAACACACAGCGTCATAGTTCGGCAGGCGCCGCACACGCCATTCGCGGCATGCCGTTCGGTAATCCCCCTCAGCCTTGGCGATCCATTCAAGCGTCAGGGGCTTCATACAACAGTCTTCCCTGTGTGGCTTCTTTGAGGAAAAAATCGTTCATGGCCAGACGGCGTTCGATATCGGCCGGCGTCCGGATGACTAAATCCACGGCAAATGACGGGACTAATTTCCGGATCATTTCGGCAGCTTTGCTGACGCCGCTTCCTTTGAACGGCATAACCACCAGCAGATCCACGTCGGAATCCGGACGAGGCTGGCCTTCCGCATAGGATCCGAACAATACAATCCGACTGGGCCGGTATTCGTCGGCCAGGCGTTGGCAGAAGGATTTGATTTCGTTGACGGCGACCATGAATTCAATCATGGCATAAGCGCGGCATGCGTGCAATCCTTTGCCCAGCCGTGTCAAGAAGCGGGCGGGCGGGAGGTGGCGAATGGTAATCAGTGAACAGCGGGACGTTGGCAAGTTGATTCGTGGGCGGTTCAGAAGCAGACTGGCGCTATATGAGTAACACTTACCAGGCGCATGAGATTCGGAAGTTGGCGGACCTGGTCGCCGTGCTGGCGAAGCACGAGCGGCCGGTTCTGTTGGTGGAGGGCATCCGGGCGTTGCCTGACGAGGACCGGGCGGCGGTGGTCGGCATGGGGCGGTTACTGGCGGAGCGGTTGCCTGGGTGCGTTTTCCGGTCTGGCAATGCCGAAGGGAGCGATACGGCGTTCGCTGAGGGCGTAACGGCGGTGAATCCCACCCGCATGGAATATGTCGTTACCCATGGGGGTATGGGGCGGAAGTGGCGGCATGCGGATGGCCGGAGTGTGGCGCTGGATCGGTTGGCGCATGTCGGCGAGGGCCCCGTCGGCGAATACACGGTTCGGTCGTCGCCTGATTTGAAGGGTTTGGTTGAAGCATACCGGGTTCGCGGCGCCAAGGGACCTGTGGGCGCAAAGGCGGCCTATCTGCTGCGTGACACGCTAAAGGTCATTGGCGCGCCGGAAGCCGGGTTGTTGCCGGCGACAGCCGGAATCTTCTACGTGAACGAGGCCAATCCGCTGGCCGGCGGAACCGGTCACACGATCCGGGTTTGCATGGAGCGGCAAGTTCCGGTTGTTGTTCACGCGATTTGGCAGACGTGGGAGTTCGCTAAACACTAAATACAGGACTGACACTTTTTCTCACTAGGGCTGACACTCTTTCTCACACGCAAGTCTGTTCCGACAACCCTGGGACACCGCGGTTAGATTGCGCTTGTCTGCATACGCAATTGCCTTGGTTATACTTTGATGTTCTCTCCCTTTCCATTGCTCATGGCTTTTTTCCAATACTATTGTCCATAATTTACGCGTTATGCCACTAACATTCCGCGTTAAATGCGTTCTCGCAAACTACTCGGTTCATTCAGGTATCGCCGTCCTTCGGCTGTGAGTTGGCGACCTTGATGGCCCGTGTTAATCAGGCCAAGGCGCGTGAGGTATTCGATGAGTTCCACGAAATCACCGCGATTGCTGATCCGCAATCCGCGACAAAGACGGTCTTCCGGTGATGCACCGTGCGTCTTCAAATATGCCAAGGTCTTTCGTCCAAGGTCGTCAAGTCCATTGAGGTCAACGCCAAGACCATCGTAGTAGGCGGCGACGGCTCGGGCTGTCATCAAGGCGGCAGCCGCGCTCTCGGCATTCTTTTGACGACGTTGTGCAGCAGGCAACTTGTTATAGAACTCAGCGAGAAGGTCGTTTTCCAAGCTACGCACGGCACGGCGTGGGTTGCAGCGACTTCGTGCGGCAACCTCAATGCAGACTTCTCGCTGAAGTTCGTAGCCACCAAACAGGGCGCGCGCATGGAAACAAATGATCCCCGCAAGTTCAACGAGCGAATAGGCTGCGAGCGGGATGATGTCCATCCGGCTGACGAAGGCGTCAGTCAGCAACCCCTTGTCAGTGGTCGCAGCGATGAATACTACGTCGCCAAAATCGTATTCCACGCCACCGATTGTCGCGATGCGGGCGTCATCCATTGCACTTAAAAGCGCAGTTGCTGTGGATTTTGCCAAAGCGTGAACTTCATCAATGAACACCAGGCATTTGCCAACCCGCACTCGACCTCGCGCGCGCCCTGGTACTTTGCCCTGTTCGCGAAGTTTCTCAATCAAGGCTCTGGGTTGCGGCAAGTCACTCCCTGAAAAAAAACACGGGGGCTTCAGATAACAATAGTTTGGCAACCGCACGGGCCATGCTGCTCTTGCCGACGCCAGCAGATCCGATAAACAAAGTGTCGGTGAAACGGCGCCCCGTGCCGCGTGCGAGTTCGGCTTTGTTGTGAAGCTTGTTGGCGGCAGCTTCCTGTCCGATGAGGCCAAAGACGTTCTCGCCAGGCGGCCAAAAGGGCTGAGTGTCACCCTGTCGGTCGTTGGTAGGTTTTGCGACCTGCGTTACAACTTGCGCGACAGACTGCATCGCTGGCTTGGATGGCGCTTGTCTGCGCGGCGGTTGCGGTTCGGTAGTTCCATTGCAACGCGGCGTAGTGGTGGACGCAGTTCCAGTCCTTCCTGAATCTTTTGGTGCGTCACTATGGGACTGTGATTCCCCGCCTTCATCCGACACAGACGGCGGTTCAAGCAATCGTTGAACGTCAACTTCGTTCAAATGCTTTAGGGTCACTGTGAGCCCATCTCTACCGACGTTTTCGGACTGGGTCTCTTCCGCACTGCCAAGCGCAACGTCAACGACGCTGCCAAGCATTTGCGGTATTTCCGGCATTGAGCCGAACAGTCGAACAAGCCAACCTGCCCAGCGTTCGCGTACTTCTTTGGACGCGAATCGTCCCATACAGCCTTGAACGAGAACTTCCTTCAACATTTCGTTTCGAGGTGCTGCCAAATACTGACCTGCTGCATCGGAAGCGCTGGTGTCACCAACTCCTTCGCGAACCGCCGCGAGCGTTGCGGCAAGCTGTTCGCACGCTTTGCCAATTTCGGGTTCAATTTGCGTTCGAGGTTTTCCTTTGGTCGTTTTAACCTCTATACATTCGACCACCAGTTTTGCACCGTCCTCTCGCACGGCGAGCAAATCGCATCGGTCGCCTTGCGTACCGAGACGAAGCCAGGTGCGTGCGAGTTGGGAATCCGTGGAAACGAGCAACGCGCCCGGATTCTTGCGGAGATAATCGCGCGCGGCAAGCAACGTACCCATCAAACCGATGACCTTGGCCTGGACAACGCAACCTTCCTGTGACTTCACCACGTCTAGCAATCCCGCGCCGATTAGGTGTGCACCTTCTCCAAGTAGTTCTTGAAGTCGCGCCACAGGCATCAATAAATTTGGCGTGTCCACTTCAAACACCGGCAACAGCAATCGGGCGAGTGATTCGTAATCGCGGGCCGCTAGCAATACCTGGCGCTGTCCTTCACGGCGGCGCACCAATCTTTTTGCCAGCATCTCTCCTTCTTCGGGCAATGCGCGGTCCGCGAGGTAGAACCATTGCGCACCAAAGTCATCAGGTGTAAGTACACTATCAACAGACTGGCGCAACGCTTCTGCTTCGTGCCAAGCATAAGGGGTCCCTTCGCCTTGATTACCTTCAACGTGTTTGACCAACTCGATGAACTCAAAAAAAGGCGGATCGCCGGAAGTGGGTTCGAGGCGTAGTTCGTTCCATAGTTTATGAAAAGCGACCTTTCTGCGAACACAGAATGGGCTCATTGGCAGGCACCCCTCTTTTTCGAGCCGGGTGTAGAGTTCTGCCAAGGAGCGGAGTCTTGCTTGTGAGTCGTTCGGTGCGGTGTTGGTGCCGTTGGCAGCCTTGGCGGCACCGTGACCTGGCGGCCCAAGGGGATGTTCTGTTATTTGAGGGGCGACGGCGCGCTGGGTTTGTTTGTCGGGCGATGGCGGTTGTGCGGTCTGGTGGCGTGGTGAACTGCGCCAGACGGTTACGGCCAGAATGACTACGAACGCTATGAGCCCGAGAAGGGCGACGCGTGTCTTCATGGATTCTTGCCCTGCCGATTCACTTCTTGTCTGAGTCACGCCAATATCCAACAGTTTGCGGAGGTTTGCAACAGCGGCGTTTGGTGGGCGGTTTAGGTTCCATGGTCTTTGTTCACCTCGGATGGGCTGGCAATTCGTTATTCACTAAACAAGGCCCGACCCTGCGCCTCCAGCCGGTTTATTTGACGTTTATGAAAGTTTGGCCGGCCGTGCAGCGTTGCCAGACGTAGTCGTAGATGCGGGCGGCGGCGTCGTCGGTTTCCTGTTCGGTAAAGGGCGGAATGGGCAGGGCTTCGTAAAGTTGGTCAAGGATGAGTGTCTTTACATCGGCCTGGGTGCGTTCCTTGGCCGTCCATTGTTGCATGGACGCAAGGATCGTGGTCAGGGAGTTAAGGAGTTGCCGGGATGCCTGCTTGACTCGTTCGCGGGCGGTCTTGTTGAGTTTGTCCTTTTGTAGAAGGTCAAAGAGGGCCAGTTCGTCTTCTGACAATCCCTCCTGTATGGCGCGTTTCTGTTCGACGTCGAGTTTCGCGGCCAGATCGAGGAGGTCGGCGAAGGTCTGCTCAACTGTCGCGCGGTCCTTCTCCCGATTGTAGGCGGCGACGATCGCCTGATATTTGGCGTAGAAATCCATGCGTTGTGGGTTCTTCGCGAGCATTGCGGCCAGGCGTTTTTCGATGACTTGCCTGATATCGGCGAGAACCGCACATTTACGCCTGGTCTTTATGGCGAATTCATTGCGCAGTTTTACGAAATCTATCTTGCTGAGATCCACAGTCAGGCCGGTGGCCTGATCGCCGCCGGGTTCCTGGGCGCGAATGGCTTCGTTGACGATTTTGTGCAGTTCTTTCAGGACTTCGGTCACGTCGGCGAGATCCCGATTTTCCTCGAGTTTCTTGTAAATGGCCTCGATGTTGTCATGCCTCTCGGCATAGGCGTAGACAGCCGGTTCCGTGATGATGGTCTTGAATCGCGAAAATACCTCGCGAGCCATGATCTCAAAGCGGCGTTTGGTCTCATCGGAGGCGTAGAGCGCGTCTGTAGCGTCGCGCAAAGCCGCGATTCGATTGAAGCCGTGTGCGCCACGGAGGCGGGCGACATCGAATCCATGGTCGAACAGGAATTTTTCAGCGTGGTTTAGAGCGTCAAGGAGGGATGCGAGCAGTTTTTCGATCGGGGTGACGACATCCGGGGTTCGGACTTTGCCACCACCGGGTCTATCCCCTATCCCGCCGCCTTTGGGTTCTTCTGGATCGCCTAGTGCGTATTGTGCCAAGGCTGCCCGGATGCTTTTCAGGACTCCGTTGTAGTCAACAATCACGCCGCAGACTTTGTCACCGTAGACCCGGTTAGCCCGGGCGATGGCTTGCATGAGGTTGTGGGCCCGCATGGGTTTGTCGATGTATAGCGTGGATAGGCACTCCACGTCGAAGCCGGTGAGCCACATGGCGCAGACGATAGCGATACGGAAGGGGTGTTCCGGGTCCTTGAAGGCAGCGTCAACCGGGATGCGTTTGCCATCAGCCGTCTCAAAACCCTGTTTGATCATGGCACGGTGCGGTCTGATGTCAAAATTCCACTTCTTAAAGTCCTTCACCTCGTTCTGGCCATCGCTGATAATGATATGGATGAGCGTGGATTTCATCCAGGCGATGCGTTCGCGAAGTTTGTCCCAAGCATTCTCCAGTTTTTCTTTTTCTTCGGGGTCAGTGGCCGCGGTCATGGCGGTAGCCATCTGATCGGCATCATCCTGAAGCGCGCCGATCTTTTCTTGCCAGAGCGGCAGGATGCACTGATGCATCCTGGCGCATGTGACTTTATCGATGCAAATCAGCATTGATTTACCAGACTGCCAGCGCTTTGAGCAGTGCTCTACGAAATCTTCGGCCAGTTTAACGAGTCGGTCGTCGGCGGTAATTACCTCGTAATCCTGTCCGAGGAGCCGTTCCAGGTGTGCCTGCTGGACGGGATTGAGTTCGGCTTCCTCAATTTTCGCGGCGATGCGGTCGTTCAGGTCCAGGTGGGCAATGCCAAGTTTCTCGCCGCGATTTTCGTAGACGAGTTTGACGGTGGAGCCATCTTCCTCGGAGCGATTGAAATCGTAACGTGAGATGTAGTCGCCGAAGATCCGGCGTGTCAGTTCGTCGTTCTTGAAAAGCGGCGTTCCCGTGAAGCCGATGAAACAGGCGTTTGGGAGGGCCATGCGCATGTTGCGGGCAAGTCTGCCAACCTGCGTGCGGTGGGCCTCATCGGAAATAACGATAATGTTGTCCCTGCGAGTGTAGGGGCGGCCGGGCGCGACATCCTGGTTAAACTTGTGGATTAGACTGAAGATGTAGCGGTGGTCCTCTTCCAGAAGTCTTTTCAGTTGCTTGCCGTTAGCGGCGCGGGGTGTCGATTCGTCCGCGACGCCACAACCAATGAATGTGCGGTGAATCTGGTCGTCCAGATCCTCACGGTCCGTCATCACTAGAAAAGTGAAGTTATCGGGGATGGTACGTCGGACTTTTTCGGCGAAAAAAAGCATGGAGTAAGACTTGCCGCTGCCTTGAGTATGCCAGAAGACACCCAGACGGCCGAGTTCTGGGTGCGCTCGTTCGACCAGAGGCAAGATGAGTTTCGCCGACGGCTTTTTGTCCAATTTCCGCTGGAAACCCAAAGAGTCATCTGCCGTTGTTTCGGCGGCACGTTGGAGTTGCTCCTCGTCGCCGATGAAAAGATGTGTGACTGGCGCGGGTTCTTGCGTTTTGAATGTGGGTCGAATTACGAGGCGTTCCGGATATTCGCGCTTCAATTGCTCCTGCCGGACCACGGAGGCAACGGCGCGATTGACACCCAGAACCTGGTGATTGCGGGCGACGATCTTGCGGGTACCGCCGGCGCGGCTGTCGTCGTAGAGAATGAAGTTCTCGACGAGATCGAGCAGGCGCGACTTCTCCAACATACCATCGAGGAGCACGCGGGCGTCGAGGTCGCCCTTGTCCTTCTCATCCTGCCGCTTCCACTCTGAGAAGTGCTTCCACTGGCTGGTTATGGAGCCGTAGAGGGCCTTGTCCCCGTTGCTCACCACGAGGAAGGCGTTGTGATAAAAGGCATGCGGAATGGTATCGGCGTAATCGGAGAGGTTGCCGTCAAACCCGGCCCGAATGTTGCGGTAAACGGCCTTGAGTTCGATGAAGACGATCGGGATGCCGTTCACAAAGCAGACGAGATCGGCGCGCCGGTTGTAGTGGGGAGTGCGCAGGCCTTGGATCTTGAGTTCGCGGACGGCCAGGAAGCGGTTGTTACCGGGCTCGCGGAAGTCGATGATGTAAGCCTTCTTCTTGCACAGTTCGCCAGCGGTATTGCGCCACGTGACGGGGACGCCATCCCGTATCAGGCGGTAGAACTCGCGGTTGTGCTGGAGGGTGGAACGCGAGAAGTCGTAGGTCGTGAGGGTCTGGACCACGTCCTCGATCGCGGTGGGCGGCAATTCGGGGTTGAGGAGTTGAACGGCAGCGCGGAGGTCGCGTGTGAGGATAATGTCGCGTTCACTGGCGCGGCCCAAGTCGCATACGACACCCTCACCCCGGCCCTCTCCCAGTGGGAGAGGGTGACGCGCAGCGTCGGGAGAGGGCGGAGGTGTTCCGAACACCTCCGTGTTGTAGGCGTAGACGCTGTCCCATTTGAGACAGTCGCGGAGATGGTCCGCGAATGTTTGCTGGACGAGGCGGTCTTCGCTGTTGATGCCGGTGAACGCCATTGTGATTTACTCCGCCACCTTTTCGTATGCCTGACGAATGATATGAACGGCGGGAGCAATCTGTGCGGAGTCCTCTAAGCTAAACAGGACTCCGCCACTCTCTGACGCGTGAACGATAAATGCATTTTCCGTTGCATCAAACGCGCGTTGTGTGGGGTCTTCGCACTCTTCGAAATCCAGATTCATGATGAGCGACAACCGCCACTTTCGAGGGATTACTTCGACGAAGAAATCGTAAACGCGGTACGTGACGCTTTTTGCGTTGCACAACTCGATGACATCTTCGCCCAAAGCGAGCACTTGTGGACGAAGCAAATCAAATAGCGCTTTGGATTCAGGGTCGAATTCCAGCATATCAAAACTGAATTTGGCGGCCTGTAAACGGCGTTCTTCAAGTTCTGCCGTTTTGACCGCAGTCGCGTCAACCAATAGTGAAGTCCAGATGCCAACGCCCTTTACGGCCAAGACTTCCCCTCGTTTTAAAATCTGCGCTTCTGTCCACGTTTTCTGGTCGCGAATGTACTTATTCAGTCGGAGTGGGCTGAAATCGAACCCAACTTGCTTTCCTTGTTTGTCCACCAGCGTCTTCTTTTTTTCGAACGGAAGATCGCTGTACTCCGGATTGTACGCCGTCAGCGTAATGTTGCCGAGGCGATGCAGCCAGGTTTCCTGCACAGTTTTCCAATTTGCTCCAAGCATCGTCTGCCATTCTACGCACAACGCCTCATTCTGCGGCATCACATGTTCAATGGTGAATGTCGAGGTATCAATCTTCTCCTTGCTGTCATTCTCCAGTCGATCCATCAGGTAATGGCAATTGCGCATGTCGTAAACGTCGCGCGTCTCCAACCCCTCGCGAAACTCTGCGTCGGTTGGGAAGCGTCTCTTCTTGCCTTGACGATGCAACGCGACCTTCAGACTGAGTAGTGGCGCGTCGTCTTTGATTCGGTATGCAAGCGACGCAAAAATCTGCCCGAGGCTGCGCGTTTGCATGTCACAAACCGAGCGACGGAACACATAGCTTTCCAGCAACTCCACTGATTGCACGAAATCTTTGAGTAACAGAGTCTTCGCACGGTCGTAGCAATCGTATAGTTTCAGCATGACCGGTGACGCCACTTCGACCAGCAAGCGCAGGCGTCTGAAAGCATCTTTGAGTTCTGCTTTTGCCTCCTGCCCGAGACTAAACGCGACGTAGTAATTCCCGAATCGTTTCAGATTAGCGAGAATGTCCCCGACGGGATTGGTACCGCCCACACCGTGAAAATAGTTCCGGAACTGTTGGTAAATCTCGTCTGCTTTCAACTGTTTGCTTGGCTTAAGTTGCAGTGTGAGATAATCACGCACGAATTTATCGAAGTCAGTCCGATAACGCGCGCCAAACGCCATCTCAATCGGTTGCCAGTATTCTTGATATAATTCGGTTTGTAAATTTTCATCCTGCCGCATCAAGACGAAATTTCGAATCAGATCCGCTTGCGTCAGGTCGAGACCCGTCGAGTTCAGGCTCTCGAAAATCATCTGGGGATCATCCTGTCCACGTGTTAGACAAACGTCAACCGCCACGAGTTTCTTTATACCCCGATAGACCATGTCAAGGTCGGCGTTCGCCAACTGTTCCTCAAAAAACTCAAAATTATCCAGGATGATCTGAGAGTGGTTTTTGGGTAAGGTTTTACCATCTATCAAGGCGGCGAGTGTTTCCTGGTCGGCCCGGCGCAGATGTAGTTTGTGCCTGCGGTCATCTTTGCCGTAGGTGTTACATAAGTAATAATCTTCCACCTCAGGTTGACTCGGCAGCACATCCTCATGTGCGCCCGCTTGTGTGTTGGTCTCAGTAATGGGAAGGCGATTGCGCAGCGCCGTAAGCAAGAGGGTTAAAGTGGTCAGGCGTTGTTGGCCGTCAATCAGCAGCCAGCGCGTAATCTTGGCTGAGTTGTTTTCCGCTGCGATGTAAACGACCGAGCCGACGAAGTGAGCCTTGACGTTCTCGTTCGTTCCAACCCGCACAATGTCGTTCCATAGTTGGAGGCAGTGCTTTGTGCCCCAACTATAATCGCGCTGGAACACAGGCACGATAAATTGTTTCGGGCCAACCAATAATTCAGTGAGTCGAAGGTCTTCAGCTTTCATGCCGCAATCTCCCCACTCATCAGACGCGGCAACAGCATGTCGCGCGCGGCGCGCATTTTTTGGTTCTGGAAACAGAGGTTGCGAAGTTGATCGGTGATGGCGAAGACCGTTTCCGTGAAGTTCTCCAGTAAGTCTTGCTTTGGCAATGCAATCGGATATTTGGTCATCAGTTTCCAATCGGCGCGCGGCATCTTTGAACCTTCGCGCATGGTCTGCGCGGCTTCGGCGACGAATCGGTCGCTCGACGTTGTCATCAAAACCAACGCGCGCAGTTCGTGCGCGTTGGGGCGTATCACGATGGCGTCGGACGATGCGACACCGTCGGTGAAGGCGAGCCCAACCTTATGGAAATAGGGACGGATTTTGCCGAAGAGAATTTCGCCAGCCATGTAACGGTGTTTGGAACTGGTAACCGTTTGCGCCGTACTCCATTCGGATAGCGATATCGACCGACGGGGCATGTGCTCCAATCCGATGTACGGAGTTTCTGGTTCAAGGTCTTCTGGCGACGCCGTGTCTCGAACTTCCGTGCAGATGTCGCCGATGGTCTTCAGTTCCCACCCCGCCGGCACGCCGTTGACGATGCGAGTGCGTTCGTGGCCGGGGAACTGGAGGCGGACGAACCATTCGTCGTAGAGGTGGCGGGCGGATTGTTCCAGGAGGGCGATGCGGCGGGTGTTGTTCTCGATCAGGTCGTCGTAGGCGGAGAGGATGGAGGCGATGCGGCGTTGGGTATCGAGATTAGGCAACGGAAGTGTGATCGCCTTCAATATGCCCAGATTGATGTGTGGCACACCGGAAGTGATGGCGCGGTTCTTGATTGTCTCAACGGTGGTTGGGTGGCGAAAGAAGTAGTAGACGAACGGCGCATGGGCCTTGTTCGGATCCACGGTGAGTTTCATCTGACTCTGTGAGATCACGTATCGGTCGTACTGCGCGGATTCAGGAATCAGTCCGACTTGGCCGAGGGTTCCCCGTTGTGTGAAGACCAAGTCCCCGCGGCCGGCTGCGTTTGGGGCAAGTTGGTCTGCCTTTTCGTCTCGGACATAAACGAACTCGTTGTCTAGAAAGGGGCATTCGTCTGGTAGGTTGGTGCCGCGGATCACCGGCACGCCTTCTTCCACGTAGTCACGTGTTGTCAGGTTTGACCCAAACGGTCCGCCGACGAGGGAGTACCGGGCACTGGACTTGATGTCGTTGAGTGCGAATATGGGCCATTTGGTCGACCCTTGTTTTGGGTTCTGTCCCTTCACTCGACCTTCTCCAGCAACCTGGCGATCTCTTCCGGTTTGGGCAACTGGCCTTTGAGCGACTTGGGCAGGTGTTTGACGATGCGGTAGGTGGCGACGCCGATGGCAGGCGAGACCGGAGACCGTGCGGGAACCGCCGTGTCTTTCATGATCGCGGCTCCCTCGTGAGTTCGCTTTCGATCTCCGCGATGCTCGGCAGACTGCCGCACAACTCTTTCGGCAGGCGATTCACGATCTGGGTTTCCCATTGAGCTACGCCAATGGGTTTTTTGAAGCCGCGCATGGCATATTCGGCCACGAGTTTGTTCCTGGTGCGGCAGAGGAGCAGGCCGATGGATGGCTTGTCGTCGGGATGGCGGAGAAGGTCGTCCACAGCCGAGAGATACATGTTCAACGTGCCGACGAAGCCGGGGTCGAAGGGCACGGCTTTGAGTTCGACGACAACGTAGCGGCGCAACTTGAGATGGTAGAAGAGCAGGTCGAGGTAGAAGTCCTGGGTCGCGAACTCCAGATGGACCTGGCGGCCGACGAAGGCGAAACCGGCGCCGAGTTCAAGGAGGAATCGCTGGATGTGATCCACAAGCGCCTGCTCGACTTCCCGCTCGCGGCGCGGGTCGGCGGTGCCGAGAAAGTCGAACAGGTAGGGGTCCTTGAATACCTGGGCGGCCATATCCGAATCGGGCGGCGGAAGGGTTGCGGGAAAATTGGTGATCGCCTTGCCCTGGCGCGTGCAGGCACGGGCTTCGATCTGGATGCTGAGGATGTCGCGACTCCAACCGTTTTCGATCGTCTTGGAGGCATACCACAGTCGGTCTTCGGCCGTCTGAAGTTTGTCGAGAAGCGCCACGTTGCTGCGCCAGGGAATTTGTGCAACGGTGCGTTGCACAAATGCGGCATCCGGCCACGCATCAGCAAACGCCCGCATGTACTTGAGGTTCCTGGGCGACAAGCCGGTCATGTCCGGGAAGGCCGCGCGCAGGTCGGCGGATAGACGGTCGATGACTTTGGCGCCCCACCCCTCGGTCTGCTGACGTTCCAGGATCAGCCGCCCGATCTCCCAATAGAGCATGACCATGGCCGCGTTGGCGGCCATCACCGTGCGCAATCGCCCAGCCAGGATCCGTTTCTTGATTTCGCCGAGGGCTTCGGCGTAGTTGTCGGGCATCCCCGCGCGAGCCGAAGGGACGGGAAACGAGGCGCCTTCTCGGGTGCGTCCGCGAACGAGACGGTCCTCGGGGGCGGGGCGACTGATCTGGCCGTGCTTCTTCATATCCCCAACTCGTCGAAGTTGCTCTGAATCTTTGCGGCCAAGTCCACAGCCTCTTTGTTCAGGTCGGCCAACTCGGTGTGGATATCGCGCATGGCCTGCTCGAAATCGAAATCCTCGTCCGTTTCGGCGGGGGCGACGCCGACGTAGCGGCCGGGAGATAGGGACCAGTCGGCGGCTTCGATGGCTTTGCGGTCCACGACCTTGACCAGGCCGGGGATATCCACGAGTTTGGCATCCGGGAAACGGGAGAGGAGCCAGTGGGCCTGGCGGTGGAAGTAGGCGGTCTGGCGAAGTTGTTCGACGGCAGCGTGGCGGGCGGTTTCCAACTCCTTTTCCAGGCGGGCGATGGTGCGGGTTTCCCAGGAATCGTGTGAGCGGGCGTTGGCGTTCTTCTCGGCGGCATCCACGACGCGGGCGGCGAGTTTGGCGAGGATGTCGATCTCTTTGACCAGGTCGCGGCAGGTTTCGGCGAGGGGTTCCAGGGCGGTGGCGGCCTTCTTCAAGGCGGCGAGGCCCCCTTCTGGGGTGGTGGTCCAGCGTTTGGCGATGGTGGCGAGGAGTTCGGCGGCAGACTCGGCGCACTGTTTCGCGGCGACATCGCGTTCACTGACGGCGGCAAGAAGCGGCGAGTCCTTTGCGAGGGTCTTGAGGAAGGGGGCGGTGGCGGCAGCGAGGGCGGCGTAGGCCTGGGCAAAAGCGGTAGTCTTCTTTCCGATGCTGGCGGCCTCGATGATGGTCAAGGCGAGGTACTGTTTGACGAGGGCGACAAAGCGGTCGGACTGGCCGCGGTAGAGCCAGACGATGGCGGCGATGTTGGACAGTTGTTCTGGGGAGAAGTCGTAAATCTTGCGGGTGACCTTGCGGAAGATCTGGCGCGCGTCCAGCATCAGGACCTTGTCGCGGCGGTCTGCTGGTTTGGCGCGGTCGAAAAACCAGAGTTCGCAGGGGACGGTGCGGGTGTAGAAGAAGTTGCTACGGATGGAAATCATGACGTCCACGGCGCCGGTCTCGACGATCTTGCGGCGGACGGTCTGTTCGTCGTGGCCGGCGCTGGAGGCCTGGGACGACATGACGAAACCGGCGCGGCCGTGGTCGTTGAGATAACTGTGGAAGAAGGAGATCCAGAGGTAATTGGCATTGGAGACGACATTTGTCTTCTTGTTCACGCCCGGGAGGCCGAACGGTAGGCGCTTCTTATCCTCATCCACCTTCTTGGCGTCGACCATGTCGACGTTGAAGGGCGGGTTGGCCATGACGAAGTCGCATTTTCCGACGAGGGTGAAGGGGTCCTCGTAAAAGGTATTGGCCTCGGCGATCTGCCCTTCGAGGCCGTGGACGGCGAGGTTCATCTTGGCGAGTTTGATGGTGGAGGCGGTCTTCTCGTGGCCGTAGAAGGTGACGCGCTTGGCGGTGTCCTGGCCCTCGCGTTCGATGAAGTAGCTGGACTGGACGAACATGCCGCCGGAGCCGCAGGCGATGTCGGCGACAGTGCCGTGGTCGGGTTCGATGACGTTAACGATGGTTTGGACGATGGATGGCGGGGTGAAGAACTCGCCGTTATCCATAGCCTTGGCTATCGAGAACTCCTGGAGAAAGTACTCGTAGATTCGCCCGAAGACATCGCCGCCAGCGGTCTTGAGGGCATCGCGGTTGAAGATCTTGAGGATTTCCTCCAAAACCTTGCGGTCGGTGAAGATGCTGTAGTCCTTGGGGAGGACGTTGGTCAGGGGTTCAAATGACTCTTCGATGGCCTTCATGGCGGCGTTGAGGAGCGCCGCGGGATCCTGGTCCTTGGACTGGCCGAGGATGAAGTCATAGCGGGCGTTTTCGGGGAGCCAGAGCGCGCGGCGGCGAATGTAGTCGGCCGGTTGGGGCTTGCGTTTCATGCGGCCGGCGGCGATTCCGGCCACAATCTCGCGGTGGGCGGTTTCGAACCGGTTAGTGGCGTGGCGCAGGAAGATGACGCCCAGGACGGGCATGCAGTACTCGCTGGATGTGAGCTTGGAGTTAGCGCGGAGTTGGTCGGCGGCCTCCCAGAGGTCGGCTTCGATTTTTTCGATGCTGCCGTAGGCGTTTTCGGGCACGGTGCAACAACCTTCCTCTGGCCCGCCGTGGCGGCTTGGTGCTTGCGCGGCGAGGCGCGTTCCATCCTGAAACGAATCCGGCCAACGGCGCAAAAGTCCGGCTTTGGCTAAAGGCGAACATACACCGGTGTGCGGCAATTTTCAAGACGCGCGTGAACCATGCCAGCAATTCTCACTATGGCCGCTTCCTCGGGCCCGGACGACACGGAGGTCGTCCCTCCATTCACGAAAACACCCGTGATTCCCAAGTTTTTGGAGGGACGACCTCCGTGTCGTCCGGGCCCGAGGAAGCGGCCATAGTGAGAATTGCTGGCATGGTTCACGCGCGTCTTGAAAATTGCCGCACACCGGTGTATGTTCGCC
>JANYBP010000108.1 GCA_025360745.1 bacterium | reverse complement strand
GACCCCGCCGAGGCAGGATCTGAAGAAAAAGGCTAGTCCAGCGATATAGAGCGAAGAGTAAACAGTGAACAGTTGTAAATGGTCAGTGACAGCAATTCGCATTATGGCCTCTTGCGCAGGTCCGGACGACACGGAGGTTGTCCCTCCATTCACGAAAACACCCGTGATTCCCAAGTTTTTGGAGGGACGACCTCCGTGTCGTCCGTATTCTAGCGGCCATAATGAGAATTGCTGGCCTTTGGGATGACGTTGACGTTTGCCGCACACGATAATATCCACGGGGGCCACCGTTTCCTCGACGCTGATATCCTCACGTCGCCAGTCCCGACGATCCAAGAGCATCGGATCGATGAGTTGGAATCGTGTGATTTGTGGTGGCCCACTTGCGTGGCAGGTGTGAAAATGCAAGAATCCGTCCGCAAACTAATTGCACGGGCTAAAGCTTGAGGCCATGGAATTTACAAATTCGTGAGGAATTAAATGTTCGATCAGTCAAACGCGAACAGGCGTAGCGTCGTTAAACGGACAGGTATGGCGGCCGCGCCGGCGCTCGGGCTGGGACTGATTCTGGCGGGCTGCGTCTCGGCGCCGGCGCCCTCTTCGCGCACGGAGGTCTGGGCGCCGCCCGCCGCGGCGCAAGGCGCCGACCAAACCTGGCGCGATTTGCGCGCCGTCCGGCGTCCCGATCTCAAACAGCCGCTGGCGCTGGCGGCGCTCTCCGACCTGGCGCTGCAAAACGCCCCCGCCACACGCCAGGCCTGGGCCCAGGCGCGCGCCGCTTCCGCGCAGGTGGACCAGGCCAACGGTTATTTCATGCCGACCCTCACGGCCACAGCCGGTATCACGCGCAGGGGTGTCGAGGCACAGCCCTCCAGTTTCGATCAAGGCAGTCTGGTTTACGGGCCGGGCTTGCAGTTGAATTACCTCGTGATCAACTTCGGCGGCGGCCGTTCGGCCGCGGTCGAGCAGGCCATGCAGACGGTGTACGCCGCCAACTTCGCCTTCAATGGCGCGATTCAAGACGTGCTGCTGGCGGTGGCCATGGCCTACTACGACAGGGTCAGCGCCGAGTCCGAGGTGACGGCCGCGGAGACCGGCGTGAACGACGCCAAGCAGGCGCTCGACGCAGCCCAGGCGCGCAACGAGGCCGGACTGGGCACGCAACTCGATGTCCTTCAGACACAGGCATCCTACGATGCGTCGCTCTTTAATCTGGCGGGCGCGCGCGGACATCTGCGCACCGCGCAGGGCTCGCTGGTTCAGTCGGTCGGCTTGCCGTCCGACACCCCGCTGGCCGTCGTCGCGCCGGCCGCGGATATGCCCGAGGCCCTTACGCAGACCAACCTGACCTCGCTGATCGAGTCGGCCATCCGGCAGCGTCCCGACATCGCCGCCCTGCGCGCCACAGTGGCCGCCCGCGAGGCCGCCGTGCGCGTCGCCGCCGCCCCGCTCTGGCCCTCGCTCTATCTCAACGGTTCGCTGGCGCAGGAAAATTACGCGGAACTCGGCGGTACGCCGGGCAATCAGGGGCTGCAGGACAACGATTGGGCCTACAGCGCCGGGGTCAGCCTGCAGTGGACGGTTTTCGACGGCTACCAGACGCGCAGCGCCAAGCGCGCAGCGCTGGCCCAGGCCGAGGCCGCCCGCGCGCAGTTGCAGAGCGCCGAACTGGCGGTAAGCGCGGAGGTCTGGAAACGCCACGCCGACTACGAGACGGCGGTTCAAAGATACAGTTTCGCCACATCCTTCGAGAGCAGCGGCACGGCCGCCTACAACCTGGCCCTCAACATGTATCAGTCGGGCCTGAAGACGATCCTCGACCTGCTCAACTCCGAACAGCAACTGGCCCAGGCCCGCAGTCAGCGCATCGCCGCGCGCCAGGCGGTCTTCACCACGCTGGCGACGCTGGCGCATGCCGTCGGCGTCATGGATGCGCGGGGCGGAGCCGAGGCCGGTTCAGGCATGTAAAGTTTGTAGCGAAGAGCGAAGAGTAAACAAGGAACCCTAAGTCATGCATCCTTCCATCCGTCTATCCGGCACGGTCGCAACTTGCGCGGCGCTGGCTTTGATTGTCAGCGCCTGCGGCAAACGCGGAGGACCGCCCGCCTTCCCGCCCAGCGCCGTGCGCACCGCCGTCGCGGCCGCCCTCGACACGCCGATCATGATCACCGCGTTTGGACACACGCAGGAACGGGTCAATCTGGATGTTGTGCCGCAGGTCTCGGGAACGCTCGTGGCCACCTTCATCAGCGACGGCGCCGTGGTCACCAACGGTCAGCCGCTCTTCCAGATCGATCCCAGCGACTACGCGGCGCGCGTCCGCCAGGCCGAGGGCATGCGGGCGGCCGACCGCGCCAATCTCGAACTCAGCCAGTCCACGCTGGAACGCTACCGCGCGCTGCTCGAAAAGAAGCTGGTTTCGCCCGAGGACTTCGACACGCTGTCCGCCAAGGCGCAAGCCGCCGCGGCGCAGTTGCAGATGGACGAGGCCGCGCTCGACCTCGCCCGCCTCAATCTGGCGCGCTGCACCATCACCGCCGCCATGGCGGGCGTTTGCTCCAAGCGCTTCGTCGACAACGGCAACCTGGTCGGGGCCGGGCAGACGCGGCTGGTCAACATCCGCAGTTACGATCCATTGTTCGTGGAATTCTCCGTTTCGGAGCAATACCTGACCGTCCTGCGCCAGGCCATGGCGGCGGGCCCCGTATCCGTCGAACTCGCGCCCAATGGCGACACCAACCGTTACATCGGCAAACTGGTCTTTCTGGACAACGCGGTCGATGCGCAATCGGGCACCATACTCTTGCGCGGGGAGGTGCCGAATCCCGACTTAAAACTCTGGGCGCGCCAGTTCGCGTCGATCCGCGTGCAGGCGGGTGTCGCGCGCGGCGCCGTGATGGTGCCGGAAGCCGCCATCCAGTTCGGCAAACACGGCCCCTTCCTCTATGCGGTCAAGGATGGCAAGGCCGAAGTGCGACCGGTCAAGACCGGCGTGCGCAACAACGATGGCATTCAGATAATTGAAGGCGTCGCCCCGGGCGATGCCGTTGTCGTGCTTGGTCAGCTCATGCTCCATCCAGGCGCTTCCGTACGCGAGGTTCCCGCCGCCGGTTCCGGCGCCACCGCCGTCACGAATGGAGTCAAGCCGTGAGTTTCTCAGAGATCTTCATCCGTCGCCCGATCGCGACGATCCTGCTGACGGTCGTGATGTCGGTGTTTGGCGTATGGGCCTATTTTCGCCTGCCGGTTAACAGTCTGCCGACCGTCGATTACCCGGTGATTCAGGTTTCGGTATTCTATCCCGGCGCCAGTCCGGCCACCATGGCCTCCGCCGTGGCCACGCCGCTGGAGAACGAATTCACCCAGATCAACGGCCTGCAGAGCATGATCGCCGACAACCGCTCCGGTTCCACCACGATCACGCTCACCTTCGCCCTGCACCGCAATGTCGATCTGCTCACGCCCGACGTGCAGGCGGCCATCACGCGCGCCACGCGCAATCTGCCGAACGACCTGCCCAGCCCGCCCACGTACCAGAAGTTCAACCCATCCGAAACGCCCACGGCCGTCGTGCTGATGCACTCCGAAACCTTCTCGGGCGGCGACCTCTATGACTACGCCAACCATCTGGTCGCCAAGAAGATCAGCATGCTGGAGGGTGTTTCCAAGGTCCAGACCCTGGGCGCCCAGCGCGCCGTGCGCATCCAGTACATGCCCGAGAAACTGGCCGGCTTCCAGATCGGCGTGGATGAACTCGCCCTGGCCCTGAAAACCGGCACGGTCAACATTCCCGGCGGCAGTCTGAACGGTCCGTCGCGCACGTTCCTGATCGAGCCGCTGGGCCAGTTGCGCACGGCCGCCGAGTATGGAGAACTGATCATCGCCACGCGCAATGGCGCGCCGGTGCGGCTCAAGGACGTGGCGAACTGCGTGGACAGCCTCAACAACGACATCGTGGACCTGCGCTTCGACAAGGCCGGCTCGCCGACGCGGGACAAGTGCGTGATCATGCTGATCTCGCGCGTGGCCGGGGCCAACACCGTCCAGGTGGCCGACAGCATCGTCGCGACCATCGCCGCGGTGCGCGCCGAACTGCCGCCCGAAATCCATACCGAGATGATGTACAACGGCGGCACGCCGATCCGCGAGTCGCTGCGCGACGTCGAAATCACCGTGCTGGTCGCGCTGTTTCTGGTCGTGCTGATCATCTTCCTCTTCCTGGGCCGGCTGCGCGAAACGCTGATTCCCTCCATCGTGCTGCCGGTTTCGCTGCTGGGCACGATGCTGCTGATGCTGCCCTCCGGTTACAGTCTGGATACGCTGTCGCTGATGGGCATCGTGCTGGCGGTGGGCTTTCTGGTGGACGACGCGATCGTCGTGCTCGAGAACACGGTCCGCCACATGGAAGCCGGCGAGAAACCGATCCCGGCGGCCGTGCACAGCATGCGCGAGATCACCTTCACCGTGATCTCGACCAGCGCGGCGCTGATCATCGTCTTCTCCCCTCTCGTCTTCATGAGCGGCGCCGTCGGCCGCAACCTGCAGGAGTTCGCGGTGGTGGTGATTTTCGCGGTCGTCGTTTCCACGCTGCTGGCGTTGACGCTCTCGCCCATGATGTGCGCCCACATCATCAAGCATCATAAGGAACCGAACGGCGTGCAGCGCGCCATCCACGGCACGATCCACGGTTTGACCCAGGCTTACGGCCGGGCCCTGACCTGGCAGTTGCGCCACAAGTGGACCGCCGTCATCGCCTGGGCGGCCTGTATCGCCGGCACGATCGCCTTCTTTTTCATCCTGCCGCAAACGTTCCTGCCCAAGGGCGACAGCAGTTTCATCCGCGGCGCGATCGTCATGCCGCTGGGGGCGTCCACCGACCAGATGCGCGCCTACCAGACGAAAATCGCCGCCATCGTCCGCCAGGATCCGGATGTGGACCGCGTGGGCTCGGTCACCGGATTTCAGATCGGCCCCGACCAGAGCACGGGCTTCGTCTTCATCCGTCTTAAGCCGCCGACCGAGCGCAAGCACAACATCGACTTTTACGTGACGAAATTCATGGGACAGTTTTTCGCGCTGCCCGACGGCGTCTGCTTCCTGTCCCCGGTCCCGGTGCTCAAGATCAGCAGCGGCGGCGACCCCACCGCCCTCGGCAGCGATTACGCCTACATGCTGCAAGGCATGAACCGCGAACAGGTCTATGCCGCGGCCCAGGCCCTGGAGGGCGAAATGCGCCGGATCCCGTTCCTGATGGGAATACAGAACAACATCAAGCTCAGCATGCCGCGCCTGCGCGGGACAATCCAGCGCGACCGCGCCTCGTCGCTCGGGCTGAGCGCGCAGGCCATCGAAACCTCCCTGGCGCTGGGTTACGCCGGCGGCTACGTGACGCAGTTCACGACCGATAACGACCAGTATCAGGTGATCGCCGAAGTGGCCAAGGAATACCAGCGCCTGCCGGGCGACCTCTCCAGCCTTTATCTGCGCTCGCCGCTCACGGGAGCGCTGGTGCCGCTGCAGTCGCTGGTCGCCTGGAAAGAGGATGCGAGCCCGCAGTCCGTTCCGCATTCCCAGCAGCAGGAATCGGCCACGCTCTCCTTCAGCCTGCCGCCCGGCATGCCGCTCGGGATCGCCACCAAGGCGATCGCGGCCAAAGCCGCCGCCGTGATCCCGCCGGGCGTCACCGGTCAGTTCACGGGCGACGCGCTGGAATTCCACCGCTCCATCGCCAGCCTGGGAATCTTGCTGATCATCGCCATCTTCCTGAAGTACATCGTGCTGGGCGTGCTGTACGAGAGCTACATCCATCCCTTCACGATTTTGACGACGCTGCCGGTGGCCGCCCTGGGCGGGCTCCTGACGCTCTTCATCTTCGGTCGCGAGTTATCTATCTACGCCTACATCGGGCTCTTCGTGCTGATCGGCCTGATCACCAAGAACGGCATTTTGATGGTGGACTTCGCCATCCAGCGCCGCGGCGAGGGCATGAACAGCCGCGACGCGATCTTCGATGCCTGCCTGGTGCGTTTCCGTCCGATCCTGATGACCGGACTATGCGCGATCTTCGGCACGCTGCCGATCGCGCTCGGCTATGGCGCGGACGGCGAAAGCCGCCTGCCGCTGGGATTGATGGTCGTGGGCGGAATGATTTTCGCGCAAGTCATCACGCTCTTCGTCACGCCCGCCATCTATCTCTATATGGAGCGCATCCAGAATCGTTTTCTCAAGCCCCGCACGGATTTGGAATAGCCGGTCAAAAAAGAACTTGCAATCCCGGCGCGTGTGGTCCTTACTCCGTGAAGTTGTGGCCGCGCTTTGCGCAGGCCACGTATAACGAGGAGAAACGAACGATTTAGAAAACGGCACAAAACTATAAATTTTGCGTTATCGCAAGATTCGTTCTCTTATCCATGAGCGATCAGCCAATCCAGTTTGGTTTCTATAGGGGCGACATTCTCCTTGGTTACATTATGCCGACGCACGATGATTTTCCCTGGCATTACGGGAGATTTGATGCGTCTTCCGAATTCGGTGCAGTCGCTCATCTGTTTGAAAATGAACTGCGCTTATTGAAAGAAACGAAAGGGAACGCCAAGTGGGCGGAGGCCTACGACGCCATTTCGTCAGCTGGCCTCCGACTTGATCCTGTTGGCCACGGGAAGGCAATCAACAACCCACTAATGCACATTCAAGGGGGGATAGCATGGTGGCGTTGATCAAACGAATTTGCTGAAGCCAAACTCGGTCAATAATGGTACCATTATCGGGGATTCACTTCCGAAGGCGATGAGACCGACTGTGCGCCGGATGCACACCGGGGAATGTGAGGTTCTCATGCGAACGCTTATTACTCGTTTGTTCGTTGATCGCACGCCGTCACAAAACAGGCACGTTCGACGTGGGCAGACTATTATCGAATCTTCACTGGTTCTGGGGTTGGTGTGCCTTGTGCTGTTCGGTTTGTTCGAGATTTCTCAACTTTTTGCTGCACAGGAGATACTGGACTACGCCGCTGCCCGCGGTGCCCGGGCGGAGACGGTCGGGTTCAACCATTTCATGGTTGAGAAAATCGTCCGCGTGGGGGCCATTCCAAACGCCGGGCGCATGCTCAATCCTATTGTCAACGGTGGTCCGGCCGCGCAGTCGGATGTCGAACTTGCCCGCATCCCGCTTTACCTCGGCGGCGAGAACAGCGGACAGTTGACTGGTATCCTCGACTACGACCACTGGAATTCGATCACCGTCCCCGCTCCCACCCTGATTGGCGGGTTGATCCACGAACTCATTGGCCAGGACTATGACTTAACCGGTTTCCCGTTCAGCCAGGCATTTTACAGCGACACTAACTTGCCTCTTAAGGGTGAAGCCTCCATCGAAAGTCACTACCCGCTCTATATGAACGAGGACTATGTTCAATAAAGGTTCAATAAACGGCCAGGGATGTTTCATCTGCGTTCTTCTTGGCAAGTTCTGATGAACGGCACTCAATTTGGAATAGCCGGTTGACCTACGGCGCGGCCTTTGATAGTTTGGCGGTTCACACGACGCACCCGTGGTGAAATTGGCATACACGCAAGGTTCAGGTCCTTGTGGCCGCAAGGCCGTGGGGGTTCAACTCCCTCCGGGTGCACCATCTTGTCAGGGTTGGGCGAGACCGCGCAGGGTCCAGCCCGGCAATGGGCCGGTGATGGTATTCCAGTAAATTGGCGTGCCATCGGCATCCAGCCACCAAACCCCGGCCATCCCGCCATCGCCGGCTTGCACCAAAATATAATCCCGCGTATGCGAGCGCAAAATCCAGCCCGGCGGTATGGAAGCATTGATCGGCTGCCACCCGAGAACATTGGCCTGCCCGTCCAGGGTCCAGTATCCGAGCACCGAACCGGTTCCGAATTGCAGCAGCATGCGATCCCCATGGAGGGCGCGGGCATTTAGTCCGGCAATCGGCGCGCTGATACCTTTCCAAAGGGCGGGCAGGTTATCGTCCCCTAACGTCCAGATGCCGATCATGCCACCCTCGCCCGCCTGCAGCAGGATGCGATTAGCGTCCAGATCCCTGGCGATCCAACCGGGCAAGGGCGCGCTGACCGGCCACCAGCGAACCGGCGCGCCGTTTTCCAAGTCCCAGATGCCAATCATGCCGCCGTCGCCCTGTTGAAGCAAAACCCGGTTTCTATCCAGCGCGCGCAACACCCAGCCCGCCCCCATTGGCCCAACCATCGCCCGCCAGAGCGCCGGCTGATCGTCGGCGTCCAATGTCCACTGCCCGGCCATACCGCCGTTGCCGGCCTGGAGCAGAACGCTCAGCGGCGGATTGGTGGGGTTGGAAAAACGCGCGATGTACAGTGTGTCGTCTGCGGAGGCCGTGATCAAGCGCACGGGGTTCAACTCGCCGTCCGCCCAGCCGATAAAATTCCAGCCCTGGTTGGTATGCGCGATCAGGTATTTTTGCATCCCGGCAAAGGCCAGTCCCCCACCCTCGACCGTCCCGCCGCCGGATGGAAAAGCCTTGACCGTCAGGGCGAGCTGCAGCCAGCCTTTGCGGATGGTGTGGTTCATGGTATCGGCCACATAGATGTTGCCGAAACTGTCCAGCGCCAGGCCGGACGGTTGATTGAAGCGCGCCGCGGTGTTGACGGCGTTCGCGCTGCCGGCGCCGCCCGCCAGTCCGGCCAGTGTGCTGACCACGCCTGACGGCGTGATCTTCCGCAGGGTGTGATCGCCCGCGTCCGCCACATAGAGGTTGCCGCCCGCATCCGTCATCAGCCCGACCGGGGTGTTAAATTGCGCGCCCGTACCGCTGCCGTCGGCGCTATCCGTGGCGCGCACCTCCACGGTTTTGCCCGTTTGAAAAACGATCTCGTTGATCACCTGTGTCAATTCGGCGGCCGTGCGCCCTTCCGGTTCCAGATAGATGATGTCTATGTTACTGCCCTTGCCCCAGGCGATGCATTGCGGGTAGGTATCGTGAATCGCTATTTTGAAGCGGTTACCGTTCCATATTTTCAGCTTGCCGGCCATTTGATTGACATAGTCGGCCGTCCAGGCGGAGGTTATCTGCTGGTTGCGGTGCAACTGCAGGCCCATGCAGACAACGAACTGATTGGCCGGCGCCCAGTTGATGCTATTGGCAAACCACTGCAGGTAGGCATCGTGCAGCGAAAGTTCCGCCGCAAAGCCATCCGAACTGTTGAACAGGACCGGGATTTGCGTCGTGATGCCGAGACTGTTGCAGCGCTTCACCCAATCGTCGGTTCGATGACCATCCACCGGACTGGGGGTGCCGAGGATATACATGCCCAATACAACATTTCCGCCCAGCCACAAATTCCATCCGTCGTTGGAGTCCTGCAACAAATAAAAAATGGAAGTGGCGTGGCGGGCGACCAGCCCGGCCAAAACCTCCTCGCGGTAGGCGTCCTCCCCGTCATAGCCGTGCTTGGCCCATTTTTTCAGTGCATCCGGCGCTCCGGCCAGTGTTGTCACCAGCCCCGCCGCGCTGATTTTCCGAATGGCCGCGTTCTGTGTATCCGCCACAAAGACGTTGCCGGCTCCGTCCACCGCCAGACCCTTGGGAAACCGGAAGCGCGCCGCGCCGCCCGCGCCGTTCACGTTGCCTTCGCCGCCCGCGGCGCCCGCCAGCGTCGTTACAACGCCGGCGGGCGCGATCTTCCTGATGGTTTGATTATAGGTATCGGCCACGAAAACGTTGCCCGCCCCATCCACCGCCAGACCATACGGCCAATAAAAGCGCGCCGCGCCGCCAGGCCCGTTAGCATACCCAGGGCTTTCCGCGGCGCCCGCCAATGTCGTCACCACGCCAGCGGGATCGATCTTGCGGATGGTTGAATTGAAGGTGTCCGCCACATAAATATTGTCCGCGCCATCCACCGCCACGCCATAGGGATAACGAAAGCGCGCATCCAGGCGGGCGCCGTCGCTTGCGCCGGCCGCGCCGGCCAGACCGGCGTATGTCGTTACGCCGCCGTCCAGCGTGATTCTGCGTATGGTGTGATTCCAGGTGTCGGCAACGTAGACATTGCCCGCCCGATCCACCGCCACTCCGCCAGGGCCCAGAAAACGGGCGGCGCCGGCGATCCCATCCGCCATCCCGTAGGCGCCGGGCGATCCCGCCAGGGTGGTGAAGGTGTATTGCTGCGCGTGAACCGCCGGCCCGAGGACCATCCAGATCAAGGCGGCGAAAAATGACGCCGCACGCCGGCCAAGCCCGCCAGGATGTGCTTTCATGAATGGGAATATGTCAGAACCGGCCCGAACAGGCAATCGCGAGCTGACCCGCTGTGATGTGAAAAAACACCCCCTGAGCGACCCAACGCGATCCCCCCTGGGGCGTTTTCCTGGCGTTTTTTACCCGCTCCCGCCCGTTTGCACCCGTTTGTACCCGCTCGTGCTTTTACCATAAAAGCCCGTTTTGTGGCGCAATTCCGCGTATTATTGGACTTTTTGAATGGAGCGGGCGACGGGGATCGAACCCGTGAAACCAGCTTGGAAGGCTGGAGCATTACCACTATGCAACGCCCGCGAAAAACAGCGGCCGACTACCGCCCGCTACGGGCATATTTATAAACTTTGGGCGGCGGTTTGTCAACCAGCCCGGCGGCGCTACGGGCAACCCCATGGTTCCCCCCGCCGCAGACCCAGGCTCCAGGTTGACCCAAATCCTCGTCTAAGGACGTTGCGCCCATGTTGCTGCCAAGTCTTTCGCCCTACGCCCACGCGGCGACGGAGGCCCGTCGCCCTCCAAGGAACGTCATCGAGCCTTGCTAGAGGATTCTTCTGGAGGGCGGCAGGCCTCTGTCGCCGCGTGGGCGCAAGGCGAAATGCTTATGGATGGAATGTCGGAACGACGTTAGGCGAGGATCAGGGGTTGAGGCGTGAAGTTGACAATCGGGGGGCGGACGTGTAAACGATATGGCTGTTTGCGCCTGTTTTCAGCCACTTCAATTTGAAAGGACGATTTTGCCATGGCCAAGTCCACGCAGTTGACCGCGCAGTTGTATTCGCTCCGGGAATTCCTCAAGACACCGGCCGACATCGCCGCCACGCTCAAGCGGGTGCGCCGGATGGGTTACGAGAATGTCCAAATATCCGGCCTGGGTCCCATCGACGCCGGCGAACTGAAGCTTATGATGGACGATGCGGGCGTGCTGGCCGTCGGCTACCATGCCAACATACAGCGACTGCGCGACGACCTGGCCGGGATGATTCGCGAACTCCACACCTGGGGCACACGCTACGCAGCGCTGGCATACCTGGACGTCAGTGAGCGCAAGGATGCCGCGGCCTGGAAGGCGCGCGCCAAGGAACTGACACGCCTGGGCAAGCTACTCAAAAAGGAAGGCATCACGCTGCAATATCACAACCACGCCTTCGAGCTGCAGCACTTCGGCGGTATGTCCGGTCTGGAAATTCTCTACGCCAACAGCGATCCGCGCTACCTGCAGGCGGAAATCGACACGCACTGGATCGCCCGCGGCGGCGGCGACCCGGCCGAGTGGTGCGCCTGTCTCAAGGGACGCATGGACCAGGTCCATTTGAAGGACGCCGCCATGCTGGATAATCAGCCGATCTTCGCCGAAATCGGCGAAGGCAACCTGAACTGGCCGGCGATTCTCAAGGCCTGCAAGCGGAGCGGGGTCAAGCACTACATCGTCGAGCAGGACAACTGCCCGATCACCCAGGATCCGTTCAAGAGCCTGGCCATCAGTTATAAAAACCTGCGCGCAATGGGTTTGCGCTGATAAGCGACATGGCTTAGTTCAAGCCGACCGAAAGCGAGCGCAGCATGCCAAGACCAGTCACTCTTTTCACCGGTCAGTGGGCCGATCTGCCGCTGGAAACCCTCTGCAAGAAAGCCGCCTCCATGGGCTACGACGGCCTGGAGCTGGCCTGCTGGGGGGATCATGTGGACGCCGCCCGCGCCGCTCGCGACAAGAAATACGCGCGTTCGCGCCGGGAACTGCTGGCCGATCACGGGCTCAAACTCTTCGCCATCAGCAACCACCTGGCCGGCCAGTTGGTTTGCGACCTGAATAACGACGCCCGTTCCGACAACTTCGCGCCGAAGGAAACGCACGGTAATCCCGAGGCCAAACGCAAGTGGGCCATTCAAGCCATGAAGGACACCGCCAAAGCCGCCCAGAACATGGGCGTCAAGGTGGTCAACGGCTTCACCGGCTCTTCCATCTGGCACCTGATCTACAGTTTCCCGCCGGTCAGCGAAGCCATGATCGAGGAGGGCTTCCGCAATTTCGCCAGGTTGTGGAATCCGATCCTCGACGCATACGACAAGTGCGGCGTGCGGTTCGCGCTGGAAGTCCATCCCACGGAAATTGCCTTCGATATCGTGACCGCCCGCCGCGCGCTCAAGGCGCTGGACTATCGGCAGAGCTTTGGATTCAATTTCGACCCCAGTCACCTGCATTGGCAGATGGTCGATCCGGTCAAGTTTCTCAAGGCTTTCCCGGACCGCATTTTCCACGTCCACATGAAGGACGCGGCGCTCACGCTGGATGGCGAAAGCGGCATCCTGTCGTCCAACCTGAACTTCGGCGCTCCGGGACGCGGCTGGGATTTTCGCAGCCTGGGACGCGGCCAGGTGGATTTCGAGGAAATCGTCCGCACGCTCAACACGATCCAGTACAGCGGGCCGCTCTCGGTCGAATGGGAAGACGCCGCCATGGACCGCGAGTTCGGCGGACGGGAGGCCTGCCGTTTCGTCAAGGATCTCGACTTCCCGCTTTCGGACAGGGTTTTCGACGAAGCCTTCAGCGGCAAGTAAACGCCATGCGCATCGCCGTCATCGGGGCTGGCCATGCCGGTGTTGAGGCCGCCGCCGCGTCCGCCGCGGCGGGCGCCGATGCGGTTGTCGTTTACTCCGCCGAGTCGAGCCTTCCCTATTTCCGTCCGCGTTTGGTCGCCATGGGTTTTGGACAGGCCAACCAGAATGCCATCCAGTTGCATCCGGCGAACTGGTACGCCGAGCGGCGGATCGCGCTGCGCTTGAATACTCCCGCACGGCGTCTCAAACTCGAACCGCTGGCGGTTATAACCGACGGCGGCGAAGAAGCGGCCGATGCCATAATTGTGGCCTGCGGCGCCACGCCGATGCGTCCTCCGGCGCCGGGTCTGGACGACCCGCGGGTGCATGTGCTCTGGAACAAGGCCGATGCCACGGCGCTGCATGCCGCATTACGTTCCGACGGCCAGCTGGTCATACTCGGCGGCGGCATCCTCGGCATCGAGGCCGCCTTGCGCGCCATCGAAGCGCGCCAATCCGTAACCATCGTCGAGCGCCTCGACCATTTGATGCCGTCGCAATTCGGACCGCGTGCCGCCGCGGTGCTGCTCGAACAATTGACCGCGCGGGGCATCCGCATCCACACCGGACGCACGCTGACGCGCGTGGAATCACGGACGGAGGACAAGTCGCTGGGGCTGGTGTTGGACGATGGCACTCATCTGCCCTGCGATTACATGTTGCTCAGCGCCGGGGCGCGTCCCGCGCTCGACCTGGCGCAAACTTCGGCATTGCGGACACGACGCGGAATCGTCGTCACAACCACGCTTCAAACCTCGGCGGCGCGGATCTTTGCCGCCGGCGACGTGGCGGAACTACCCTTTCTAACCCGCTGCGCCGTGCGCGAAGCCACCGCGCAGGGACATCTGGCAGGCACGAACGCGGTCGCGGCGGTGCATGGACAGCCGGGGGCTATCTACAAAACCATCCCGCTGCCGCTGACCTACAAAGCGCCGGGCTTCGAGGTCAACGCTATCGGCCTGGCAGACGGTCCCGGATGCGAGACGCAAATCCTGGAGACCAGGCAGGAGCATGCCTTCCGCGCGCTGATTCTGCAAAACGGCGTGCTGGTGGGCGTACAGATGATCGGAACACGCGAAGGGTTCGACGAGTACGCCGCAAAGGTGCAGCCCGCGCACATGTAGAATGGTGGCGGCGCAGGGATTTGAACCCCGGACACGAGGATTATGATTCCTCTGCTCTGCCAACTGAGCTACGCCGCCGAGAATGACCTGAAGCCAGTACTTACTACCGAAAGCCGCCCCCAGAGTCAATGATCGAGTGCGTTTTCGGAATTCGTCGGAATTGTGAAGATAAGAATAGGAGAAGGCGGAGGTCGGAAGTCCGAACACAATGCGAACGCTCAACGCTGAACGTTTAACGCTCAACGCCGAACGGGAACTGGTTGGCACGCCCATCTGAAGTCGGTTGGAACCAATTCGCGCGTTTCCTTGTGGAATCGCAGAATCTTGCCCGATTTATGAGGGCGGCGTGACGGAGCCGTCACGGGACGCAGTTCTATTGGGGACATGCTGCGATAGTTTGCCTGTCCTCATGTATCCCATGTACTCCTGCCCTCACAACTCATCCAGGGGGCTCTCGGCCGTGGAATCCATGCCACGGATCACATGCGTATAAATCATTGTTGTTTCCACATTTTCGTGCCCCAGGTATTTCTGGACTTCCCTGATATTCACCCCTTTGAGCAGCATATGTGCCGCATACAAACTCCATGATTATCGTTTGCGACGCATAACGCCTCCCTGGACGGCAATTACGTCGCCAGCAGTCCGTGTGACTTTTTCGGTTCTGCTACGTCACTTCACGCCGTTCCGCCGCTGCCGCAAGCTAAAATCATTGAAACTGTTGCTTTTTAAAATAACTTTTAAAAAAACAATTTTTAAAAAATAACCCTTGACGTTAACGATGGCGGTTTCTAGGATGAATTTTAGTCAGGCTATTGCTTGACAAAAAAACATGCGTCAGGTGTCATTTCGGATCATGGTTCCGGAAATCACGTCATGACGCAGAATAAACGTTCGATGCAGAAGATGAAATGAGAACGAAATCGACAATCGCCCTCAGCACACTGCTTGGCTTGGTCAACGGCTATTTCCTCGGCGTGTGGCGAACCGAATGGATGAACACAAATGATGTCGGGCGGCAATGGATTCGCCTGATCATTCCAGGGATGATGCTCGTCATCTCGATCGGAATCATTGTGGTTGTTTGGGTCACAGATAAATTCACAGGGAAGAAGACAAGAGCATCGAACCAAGCGTCGGAGGCTATCGCCCCGCCAGTCGGGGCTCAGCCTCAACGCTAACGTTGGGCAACAAGAAGAAAGGAGATCGTATGAACCAGTCAGTACAAGAGCAGTGGACGAAACAGGACCTTGTCGAGGTGGCAAAGCGCCAGAAAAGCATCATGTGGATGATTTTGATCTCGTTGGTGGCAATGTTCATTCCATTTGCCACCATCGTCACAGGCATCATCCAGATATACTTCATCTACAAGTTGGCGGCGGCTGTCCGCTCGTCAGCCGCATGGGTCTACATCATCTTGGCCTTCATTCCACTGATCGGTCTGATTGCCCTTGTTCACATCAACGGCAGGGCAACAAAGACACTTCAAGCGAATGGGATCAAGGTTGGCGTGATGGGTGCGAGAATGGCCGACTTTGACAAGATTCAATAAGAGCCCAACAACACCTCGGACCGTATTTTCAACCCGCACAGACGCGGGTTGAAAACCGGTCAAGGTGGGCGTTGGGGCGAAAGTAGATGAAACCAGACATCGGAACAATGATCGGAGACACAGTCCTACTGTGTTTGCTCGGGCTTTACCTCTGGTGGGTTATCATCGAGAACAAGAGGGACTGGTTTGATCGTCCGCAACGTCCCACGCGCATCATCTCTTTGCGTCTCGTTGGCATCGGCGCCATCGCTGTCGTGGTCCACGTCGTTGGCTTCAATCGTCTCCATGTTGACCTTCTGTGGTGGTCAATGCCGGTCCTTGCATTTGTCTCTTCGCTGGTTCTCGGCGTTGCCAAACCCGAAGTTGGCGTCGGTACGGCATGGAGGTTCATGACAATTGCCGGTCCGGCATCAATCTTGGGCTCCGCCATGGGGTTTCTGCCCCTACTCGCAGGACAGGTCGGAGGTTGTCTCATCGGGTTTCGACTCGGTGAGTCGATGCACCGTCTTTCTTGGTGGATCGGAAGACAGAGCAGGAGCCCCAACAACACACCGGACGGTATTCGTCAACCCGCGGGCGGGTCGCCGAAACCGTCAGGTTGACCGTTCGGCGCCACGGTGAAGAAGAAACGAATCATCTTTGCCTTCATGGCCGTGCTGGTGGCGGCAGGAGCGCTGGTGTTCGTCTTCCGATTTTCGAACACTCGCCTTCGGGCAGAGCACGAGCACGGTATGAGCTTGCCGGCGTCCGCTCAGGGCATCCAATGTCGGGGAGATGCATGGCGTTGCTTCTTTGATCGGGGTGCGTCCACTACATTCACGATGGACATATCTGAACTTCCCGCATTCCTTGGAACCTTGCGGCCCGATACGAATCTCTGGACGTTCATTCCGGGCAACGCCGAATACCACGGATTCCCCAAGGAATGGCAGAACGCCAAGCCTGACGCGCGCTTTAGTTGTCGATCATCGGTCGCCGATTTCCTCGAGGTGCGCATCTTCCGCATGGACACGAAACGCGTTGGAGTCTGGATGTATACCGACTGGAATTGACAAAGCCGAACAACCAGCCGCACTCTACGCCTCGCCAAGGCTCGGCGAGCGTGGGCTGGAACGTTGAACGGAACCGCTTCGCGGAGTTAAAGACCGCGAGGCGGTTTTGCTTTATGGGGGATAGACTGACTCCACCGGTGCTGCGGATGGTCCGCGGCGCCGGATTAAACAAGAGGAGTCAGTCATGGGCGAGTTACGGGA
>JANYBP010000071.1 GCA_025360745.1 bacterium | reverse complement strand
GCACGTCCGCGCTGGGCGGCCATCTGCACCGTTGCGGCGGCTGCGGTGCCGAAATGCCCGTGTACAACTCCTGCCGCGACCGGCACTGCCCGACCTGCCAGACGGCCCGCAACCTAAAGTCCCCGGTTTCATGGTAGCCATGTCGCCCGTCTGAGCGTGCTGTCGCTTATTTTTTAATGTTTTCCCTTTTGTTGTTGACGTTTTGTCATGGCTACCATATACTAGCTATATACCACGTTGAAAGGGGTGCTTTATGAGCTATATCCAGCTTCAAAATGGCGGCGCATCCAACAGAAAGGGTGTCAAGTATGTGCATCTGGCCTGGAACGAATGGGATCCTGACAAAAAACGGTCGGTGCAGCGCCGGTTTTACGTGGGGCGCCTCGCGGATGGCGGAGACGTGGTCGTCAACAAGCGGTTCTCCGGCGGTGACGATGTGCGGGTGCCGATGCGTGAGATTAATGCGCATGCCGCCGACCGCGCCACGTTTGAGGCGTGGCTACGCGACGTCTCGGGCGGAACCGCCGCGCCCGGCGGCGTGGCCCGGGTGGACATCGTGGGCGACGCGTGGCTGGCCCGTCATCTCGCGGAGCGGTCGGGCCTGACGGAGCACCTGATCGGGATTTTCGGCGCAGACGAGGGCGGCGCCCTGGCCGGTCTGGCCGCGCACCAGTTTGTGACGGGACACGCGTTATACCGTGCGGAGAGCTGGCTGTCGCAACGCGAACTTCCAAAGGCCTGGAAGGGTCCGCTGGTATCGGAGTCGTCCGTGCACGGCTTCGTGACGCGCATCGGCGCGGACACCGGGCGGCGCGAGGCCTTTTTGGAGAGCTGGTCTAAAAGGTTTCAGGGCGGCGGCGCCCTGCTGTACGACGCGACTTCCGTATCGAGCCATTCGCCTTCGCTCGAACTGGAGGAATGGGGCCACAACCGCGACGACGAGCAGTTGCCGCAGATCAACTTCTCGCTGGCGGCCGCGCCGGACGGCATGCCGCTGTTCTACCGCGTCACGCCCGGCAGCATTCCTGACGTCCGCACGCTGGCGGCCACGTTGCTGATCGCCCGCGACTATGGCGTGGAGAGGCCCCGCCTGTCGCTCGACCGCGGCTACTACAGCGCGGCGAATCTGCGGGATTTGCTGGCGTTGGATTGCGGTCTGGTCATGGGCGTGCCGTGGTCCGTCGCGCAAGCGGCCAAGCTCTTCAAAAAGCACCGCGCGCGCCTGGCCTCGCCGCGCCGCGTCTTCCTGTGCAAGGGCGTGCCCATGCGCCATGTCGCAGATGTCTGGCGTCAGGACGACGCCACGCTGGAGACGCACCTGTTCTTCGATCCGGGCCGGCACGCCGAGATGTCCCTGCGCTTTGAGAAGCATGTGTTTGGGCTCGTGGATAAAGCCGCCCGCGAAAAATTCCGCGACTGGCGGGAGGCGAAGTCGTGGATCGTTGAGAACGCCGGAACGCGTGCCCCCTGCCTACGCGTCGTGACGGAAACAGACGGCGCCGCGCGGGTTGAGCCCAAACCCAACCGCATCGCCGCAGCCACGGCCCGCGCCGGCTACACCCTCGTGCTCACGCGGGGCCGCACGGACAACGCCGGCGGGGCGGCGGAAACCGTCCTGCGCGATTACCGCGCCCGCGACACCGCCGAGAAACTGTTTGACGCATTCAAGACCGAACACGGGCAGTACCGCCTGCGCACGGCCAACGACGACAGCGTCCAAGGGCGTTTCTTCCTCGGCTTCGCCACCCTCGTCCTGCGCGCTGAACTTGAGAAACGCATGCGCACCGCCGACCTTCACAAGTCCATGACGGACGCCTCCGTCATGGATGAACTCGGCAAAGCCAAGGCCCTCGTTACCCGCCAAGGCACCCGGATACTGTTGGAGGTTTCCAAGAAGCAACGCACCCTTTTAGCGCGGCTTATTTCTTCTGGTAAATCCTTACATAATCGATGACGTACTGCTGCGGAAAAACCGAATCGTCGATCCCTTTCTGCCCGCCCCACTCCCCGCCGATCGCCAGATTCATCAACAGATAGTGCGGCTTGTTGAAGGGATTCTTCCCGTCCTTCCCCGCCTTCTCGATCGGATAGGTGACAACTTTTGTGTCGTCGTAGTAGAAATCCATACGGTCCGCGAACCACTCCACCGTATACACATGGAAATCGCCCGAGGGCTGCTGCACTTTAAGGTTGCCGCCGAACGAATCGTGCTTGCCCTTCTCGTAGTTGAACCAGTGGACTGTCGCGAACACCTTGTCGGGCTCGTGGCCTACAGCCTCCATGATGTCGATCTCGCCGCATTTGGGCCACCCTTGGCCCCGGATG
>JANYBP010000058.1 GCA_025360745.1 bacterium | reverse complement strand
GAAGAGAAAGGATGCACAGGTAAGTCCCAGCACCGAACCCAACAGAGTGCTCCACCGCTTTTGGAGAAATGCTCTTGCCATTGTCGAATGCTTCCGTTTCTTTCTTGCGGTCTTTCTTCTCTGACCTCTCAAAAAAGAGGGGCGTGACTACTCACGCCCCACCACAGGCACTAGGATGCCCTCGAAGGAACGCTTTCGGCACGCCCCAAGCGGGGTGTGCGTCGAGCGCCATCCTTTGATTCGAAATTTCCGGTTTCGTGATGGACAGCAACTGATGCCGCAAATTTATTTTATCGTTTTTTTAAATCGTTCAAATCTCCTTAAACGTATGTATGTGGGTGCAAACAACAACCACACTCGATGCGGAGTAAGCACTTCGTGCACTAAAATGTCAACCCAAATTTTATCATTAATTACCTCCTCATTCTTGCGCACCTGGCTAGTTCGGGCTATAAGTACCGCATTCCGTAAAGGCCGATGAATGGTCGATGCGATAGCCGGTAAAATCCGCCGACCCCGGCGGCGTCAGCCAATTCGATGGATGGATCAGCGGAGGAAAGACTCTATGAAATTCAAGCGCCGGGCCGGGATTCTTTTGATAGCGGGCCTTTTCGTTGCGTTGATTGTTCCGGCGCGGCTGGGCGCCGAGGAGGACAGCAAGGCCGTTGACGACTATAACTTCGCGGCCTGGCTCTACAACAGCGGCAAATACGCCATGGCCGCGGAGTCGTACCAGACTTTCCTGAAAAACCATGCCAGCCATGCGAAGGCGGCCGACGCGCGCTTTGGACTGGCGCAGTCGCTGTTCCGCCAGGACGCCTTTAAGGAAGCGGTGGAGCAGTATGAAGCCGTCCGCGCCGAAAACCCCAAATTCGAGCAGCTTCCCGAGGCGCTCTTCCAACTGGGTCAGGCGCGCATCGCGCTCAACCAATACGCTGAAGCGCAGAAGCTTTTTGCCGAGCTGCGCAGTCGCTTCCCGGAACATTATCTGGCGGACTGGGCCCTGGCCCGCGAAGGCGCCTGTTTCATCAGTCTGGGCAAACCCAAAGAAGCGACACCTTTGCTGCAAAGTTTTCTGGATAAGTATGCGCCGCCGGGCGGACCAGCGGCAAAGGCGCCGGCCAGCGTGGAAATGCTGGCCCGTCTGGACAAGGCCGGCATCAAGGCCGGCGATGCGTTTCTGGATCTGGTGGAGCGCAGCGCCTTCTATGCGGCATTGGCGCAGTTCAATCAGGAGCAGTTCGTGTCCGCCGGAAAATCGTTCCAGGCCTTTCTGGAACGCTACCCGGACAGCAAGCTGAAGCAGGAATCGAAATTCCGCAAGGCGCAGGCCCTTTATCGGCAGGATGCATTCCTGGAAGCCGCCGCGGCTTACGAGCCGGTGAGCGATGCGAAGTGCGAGTTTTCCGAGGCGGCCGCATTCGAACGCGCACTGGCGCTGCACAAGGCGGGCAAGCTCAAGGACGCCGCGGCGGCCTTCGCGGATGTGGCCGCACGCTATCCGAACGGCGTGAAAGTGTCAAAGGCCAGTTTGTATTCCGGTACGCTGCTGTTCGACGCGGGCGACTATGCCGCCGCCATGGACCGGCTGACACCGATGGCGGACGCGAAAAAAGAGCTCGCGGACGAAGCCGCCTATTGGGTCTGCATGAGCCTTTTGAAGTCCGGACGAAACGCCGATGCGGAACAGCGCTTTGTCGATGCAATGCAGGCTTTTCCGAAGTCCGCGCTGCTTGGCGACATGCAACTGGGGCTGGCGGACGCCCGGCTGGCACTCAACAAGCATGAGGCCGCGGCCCAAGCCTTTCTGGACTACGCCAAAAACGGCGGCCAGGCGGCTCAGGTTCCGCGCGCCATGTATTCCGCCGCCGTGGCGCTGCACCGGGCTGAAAAATACGCGCCGTCGGATGAAGTCTGCGCCGAGTTCATGAAATCGCAGTCACGCAGCGAACTGGCTCCGCAGGTCCTGTTTCTGAGCGCCGAAAACCGCTTTCTTCAAAAAGACTATGAACGCGCGGCTGCTCAGTATAAGGAATTCCTGGACTGTAAAGCGGCCCCGGCAGACCTGGCGGCGCGGACACATTTCCGGCTGGGCTGGATTCACCGCTATGCCAAGCGCTACGAGCGCGCGTTGGAAGAGCTGGCGCTGGTGGACGGTTCCGCCGCCGGAAAGACGGTCGCGGGCGAGACCGCCTACCTGAATGGCGTCTGCTATTTCGAGCTGAAGAAATATCCCGAGGCAGCCCAGGCTCTCAACGCCTATTTGAAGGCCGGCGATACCTCGCGCTTTGGCGACGACGCGCTGCTCAAACTGGCCGTCGCCCAAACGAAACAAAATCAGCCCAAAGCGGCGATGGAGTTGTTTGAACGTCTGCTTCGCGACTACCCGAAGAGCGATTTGCTGCCGCAGGCCCAGTATCAGTTGGCGGAATGCTGTTACGATTCGAAGCAGTACGACAAGGCCATTGAAAACTACCGGAAGGTGGCTGTTCGGCAGCCGCCGGACGAACTCGCGCCCTATGCCCTTTTCGGAATCGCTTTGTGCCGCTTCGATGCCGGCGAATGGAAGGCGGCGGCGGAAAGTTTCGGACAAGTCGCCGACGACGGCAAGAACGCCGAGCTTATCCCGCAGGCCCTCTACCGCAAGGGCTCCAGCCTGATGAAGCTATCGAAGTGGGACGATGCGGAGCAGGCCTTTCGCACGCTGGTGAAATCGTTCCCGAAGCATGAACTGGCGCGGGCGTCCATGATGATGATCGGCGCCTGCCTGCAGGAAAGGAAGCAATGGGCCGAGGCCGCCGCGGTCTTCCAGTCGGTCATATCCGATTACGCGCCCGACAAGGACCAGGCGCGCATGTTCTACGAATTGGGCTGGTCCTGGCGCGAGGCGGGCAAGGCTTCGGAATCGCTGGCGGCCTTTCGTAAACTGGCCGACGCCTTCCCCAACGATCCGCTGGCGGGCGACGCGCTGTTCTATATGGCCGAGGCGAAGTATAAGGAACCGACTGCGCCCGAAACGGTGGAGGCGTCCGCGAAACGGCTGGATACCGCCCGCGAGATGTACGGAAAGGTCCTCAACCGCGCGAAGGACAAGCGCCTGGCCGACAAAGCAAACTACCGCATCGGCTGGTGCTACTGGCAGACCGGCAAATACAAGGAGGCGGCGGATGCGTTCGACAGGCTCTGTCAAGAATATGCCGACAGCGAACTGATTCCCGACGCGCTGTTCCAGGCCGGCCTGTCTTTTGCCAAGGCCGGTGACCAGCAACACGCCATGGAGCGTTTTGAAACTCTGCTTGGAAATTCGAAATACGCGGGCTTCAAGTACCTGCCTGAAGCCTCCCTCGGGCTGGGCGAGGCCAAACTGGCGGCCAACCAGCCGGCGGCGGCCGCCAAGATTTTCAGCGCCTGGCTTGCCAGGAACGCCAAGCATCCCGCCGCGGCACAGGCGCAGTTCCTCGCCGGCCGGGCCCATTACGACCTCAAGGAATACGATGCGGCGCTGGAAAGTTTTGGCCGTGTGCCGGCGCTTACGCGCTCCGACCTGGCCGCACAGGCGCAGTTCTACGTCGGACAGGTGTTACAGGCGCGCGGGAACTTCAAAGAGGCGGCGCTCGCCTATCTTCGCGTCCAGGCGTTGTACCCGGACGTTCGGGAGTGGGTCGCCGCGGCGATCTTCGAAAGCGGCACCTGTAGCGAAGCGCTCGGCAACAAGCCGGAAGCGTTCAAGGCGTACCGGGAAGTCACGGAAAAGTACAAGGGCACAAAGTGGGCGGAGTTGGCGGCGGGAAGACTTAAATAGGAAGGAACGGATTCATGATCAAGCGCTGGTTACTATGGTGCGGTGTGGCGGCAGTCGGGCTCGCGCTCTGCGCGCCTTGTGAGGCCCAGAGTCCGGCGGTCAATCCGTCGCCGAATAAACTGTCCGCAGTCCAGCCGGCGGCCGATGCCGGGGGCGGCCATACCCTTTTGGAACTGCTCGAAAGGGGCGGCATCGTGATGTACCCCCTGTATGTCTGTAGCATTCTGATGGTGGCTTTCGGAATCGAGCGGGCCATCACGCTGCGGCGGCGCAAGGTGATTCCCACGGCGATCATGCAACGGATCAAGGCCGCATCCGCCTCCGGCGATCCCGAGGTGCGGCGGCGCCTGATGGACGAGATTCAGTCCGACGACAGCCCCATGGGCAGAATCTTCAAGGCCGGATTACGGCGGCTGGACCGTCCGGTTCTGGAGCTGGAGAAAGCCATCGAGGACGCGGGCGCGCGCGAGGCGGCCCGGCTGCAGCGGAACAACAAGGTGCTTTCCAGCGTGGCGAGCATCGCACCGTTGCTGGGTCTGCTGGGCACGGTGACAGGACTGATGCGCTCGTTCATGACGGTGGCGTCGAGCTCGGACGCGCTGGGTCGGACGGAACTGCTGGCCGCCGGGATCTATGAGGCGCTGGTGGCGACGGCCGTGGGACTGTCGCTCGCCATTCCCTCGATGGCCATGTATTTCTATTTTCAGGAGCGGGTGGACAAACTCGTGGGCGATATTGACGACGTGGCCGTGGATCTCATGGAAAACCTCTTCGCCGAGGCCAAGCCCGGAGAGACACGATGAACATCAAGCGTCCGTCGCAGGAGTTCTTCGGGGTCAACGTGATTCCGATGATCGACACCATGATGTTCCTGCTGATTTTTTTCATGATGGCCACAAAGTTCGCCGACGTCGAACGTGACGTTCGCGTCCATCCCCCATCGAGCCGCGACGCACGGCCGATCACGGAGGCGCCCAGGGAAATCGTGGTCAACGTGACAAGCGGCGGCGCCTTCATGATTGCAGGCAATCCGCGCAGCCTGGAGGAAATTGACGGCCTGCTGGCCTCGGCCGTCAAGCAAGACCCGCACCAGACCGTGGTGATCAGGGGCGACCGCGAGACCATCCTGCAGTTTGCCGTCAACATCCTGGATCTCTGCGAAAAACACGGCGTCGAGCACACCTATCTGACGACCCGCAAACTCGATACGTAAGGAATCGTCATCCCGTGCTCACGACTTTTCTTGCCCTGGCCATAGCCGCGCTCCTGATGGCCGCCTTGCTGAATCGCCGCCACAGGCCCCAGCTTCTGACCACCTGCCTGGTTCTCAGCATCGTCCTGCATCTGCTTTCCCTCTCCATTTTCAGTGTCGTGCATATGCGGGCGGGAAAAGCCGACGAGAAAGCCCCTCTAAAGCCCGGCGCGCGCAAAATCGAAATCGGATCCTACGCCGTCCGGGAATCGCGGATGAGCCGTAGCATCCGCGGCGAGACGCTGAAAACCGAGACGGTGGATGCGCATTCCAGTCTGGATACGGCGCAGCCCGCCAAACGTGAACCGGTCAAGAATACGCCTGCCAGGGCGCAGGCGGAGTTACGAGAAGGCGATGTACGAAGCGCGGGGCGGGTGGAACTCAAAACTCCGGATATTGTCCCGCCAAAGCAATCCCTGGTTGAACCTCTGGATGCGGCGCCGGACCGCCCGCTAGAGGTAGCGCCGCTGCCGCTTGCGGCCGCACAGTTGTCCCAGCCTGTCACGAAAATCGAACAGACGGACATCGGCAGACGAAGCAGGACTTTCGATGTTGCGCAAGCCGCACAGACAACCCTGACGCAACCGAGCGAGAAACCGAACGCCCCGCTGAAAAATGGCGCCCAAGCACCGGCGCGCACATCGCTAACGCTGGCCGCTCCGGGGGCGCACCGGCGGGAAGTCGGCGAAGCGATTCAGCCCGCGCAGATCAGGGAAACACTGGATCGCCTGACCGACCGCGCCGCGCAAATCGACAAACCACGCCGTCCGGCAACCGATGCGCGCACTGCCGGAGTCGGACCCGACGGCGCCGACGTGACTCTTGAAAAGCGCGCCGCGGCCGCTCCGCAACCCGGCGGTAAACAGATTGCGGCGGTACAACTGGTCGGCCAGGCCAGACTGGTTTCCGGGAGTCTCGCCCCGGAAAATCCCGGTGGCATCGAAAGACGAAAGAACGAAGTCGGAGGATATTCCGCCGACGCGCTTGGCGTTGCGAACCGCCTGACGCCGATTCGGTTGAGCGATGCACGCCCGTTGCTGAAGTCTGCGAATGCCGGCAAATCGGACCCGGGCGCAACCCGCAGCGATAATCTTGAATGGTCGTCTGTAAAGGGAAGCCCCATTGTTCCTGACGGTTTCGAGTCGGCCGATGGCAAACCGCGGGCGCTGGTCTCGGATACCGCCCCATCAAAAGATCCGTCGCGGCTCGGGCCGGGTGGCGGCGCGTTTGCCGGGCTGTCGGCCCAGGCGCCCTCCGTCCGTGACAGTGTTTCAGATTTGCCCGGGAATGGTTCCAGGTTGGCCGCATATAATGATCGCGGTCCGGCCATGGAGATGGCCATGGTCCCAAATAATCGGAAGGAGACCGGGCCTGCCGCAAACCAACCTGGCCCGTCCACGCTGACTGCCGCAAAACGTGGCGGCGGTTTGGGAGGCGGCCAGGCGGCGACAGCACGCGTCAGACCTGGGCGGGACGTTTTCACTGGCGGCAAGACGGCGGGTGCGGGTTCAGGAACCATGGTTGAAGGTTCCGGCGCAGGGCTTCAGCCAAGAACGCAGGCCGGCGGAGGATCCGACGACAAACTGGCGGACGTGCAGGCCGGCGTGGGTAACCATGCCGGCCTTGGTTTGACGGACATCGGTTCGCCTGTGAAGTCCGTGAGCTCAGCCTCGCAAGGGGCTTCGAGTGGCGGGGGGCAGGGACTTCAACCGGCTGCGTCGGCAATCGGAATGAAGCGACGGCCGGGTGCTGCGTCGTCCGGCGCCGCGATCGCTGCCGGTGCCGCCGGCGTGGCGCGTCCGTCGCCGACAGGGCGATCCGCTCCGCGGGCCGGCGGTGATTCTTTCGTGGGGCGTAACACCGGAGGCGCCGGATCATCTTCTGAAAGCACGGCCAGCCGGGAGTTTGAGCAAGTTGGGGCCGTTGGGACGCTGACGATTGCGGATGGCGGCGCCAGGGATTTGGCCGGACGGATGAATCTTGAGCGATATCCTGGGACACCGGCGCAGCAGGGCGCAGGCGGACCTGGCGGTGGCACGGGCGGACAGTCCGAACTATTTCCCGGTAAGGCCGGCGGCGTGGTCGCCGCCGACGCGGGCGGCGCGCTCCAACGGTTTCACGCGCCGGGCATCGCTGGCGGCGGCGCTCCGGCCGCATCGGTGGGGAATATGTTGATTTCAGCCGGTCTTCAGCCGGAAGGTTCTGCAACGGCATCCGGCGCGGCGGGAAAGGAGCTGCTGGCGGCGATGAACACATCCGCCGACAGCGCTGATTCGATCGGACTCGCGATCATGGCCTCAACGGCGTCAACGCCTCCTGCTCAGCGATCATCTGGAGTTGTAATGACAACGGCGAGCGGACTCGCACCTGCGCAAAGTCTACAGGTCGGCAAGGCCAATGGAGGCGACCCGTTGGCGACAAGCCGCATGGGCGGCGGTCGCGGCGGCGAGATGGTCAGGACGATCGCTGACGGCGCCGGAGACCGCACCCCCGGCCGGATGGATATGCGTCTGGCTGTAGGTGCAGGGCAACCAAAAGCGCGGGCGACCGCCGACATTACCATGGCGGGGCCGGGCAAGGAGGTTCTTCGCACATTCCTGACGGTGGGCAATGCGCCAAATCCGGCTTTCGTTCCGCAAAAAGCCATCTATCAAATGCGCAAACCCGAGAAGCGCAGGCAATTCATCAAGGAGCTGGGCGGAACGAAGCAAACTGAAGAAGCTGTCGAAAAGGCCCTGGTATGGCTTGGCAGCGCACAAAGCGACGATGGGCGCTGGGATGTTGACGGCTTCAAGACGCTCAGGGAATGCGGCGGCGCCGGCGATCTGGTCAACGAAGACATGGTTGTGACGGGCATGTCGCTGCTCACCTACCTTGGCGCCGGTTACACGCATATTGAAGGCGAGCACAAGGAAACGGTCCGTAAAGGACTCGATTGGCTGTTGAACTGCGAGAAAGAGAATGGCGACTTCCGCGGCGCCGGCCAGATGTACGGCCAGGCGATCGCGACCGCGGCGCTTTGCGAGTCATATTCCCTGACAGGCGACAAGCGCCTGCTGGCGCCGGCCCGGCGCGCGGTTCAGTTCATTATTAATTCCCAGACGGCGGAATCGGGCTGGCGCTATGCGCCGCGCGATGAAAACGACACCTCCGTCACCGGCTGGCAAATCCTCGCGCTCAAAAGCGCGCAAATTGCCGGCATAGAGGTGCCGGAACAGACTTTCAAATGGACAAAACTGTGGCTCGACAAGGTGCGTCAGGGCCGCGCGGGTGGACTTTATTCCTACAAGGTAGGACATGTCGTGACTCCGGTTATGACAGCGGAGGGCGCGTTCTGCCAACTGTTCACGGGGGCGCGAACGAAGACACCCGAGACCGTCGAATCCATCGCCTTTCTGATGAACAATCAGCCGGTCTGGGATCCTCGCAATCGCTCGGTCAACATGTATTACTGGTACTACGCAACCTTGGCGATTTACCTCTCAGGCGCCCAGGAATTCGAGGTATGGAACGCGGCCATGACCAAGGCGCTGTTGAAGGGACGCAACGCCTCCGGTCCGGCGGCGGGCAGTTGGGATCCGGTTGACCAGCTTGGACCCCGCGGCGGGCGCATTTACTCCACCGCGATCGGCGCGTTGTGTTTGGAAGTCTACTACCGCTTCCTGCCGCTCTATAAACAGAAGTCCAGGTAATCGACCGCTACGCTTGCTTTATCTCTCCGCCGAGATGGTGCAAGTCGCGCCCATAGGCCGCGAAATAAAGTGTTCCAATTAAACCCAATATCGTCGCCGTGGCGAAGTTCGCCAGAGGACCGAGGTTCCATAAAAATCCGGCGGCCAGCGCCACCACGGAGACGATTCCGTCGCGAATCAGGTAGTAGGCGCCGAAGGTGGCGGCTTTGGCATGCTCCGGCGCGAGGTCGAGAATCAGAGATTTACGCGTCGGCTCGCCAAATTCCTTCAAGCCGCGGATAATGAAGGCCAGCACCAGCAAGGGAAACAACAAACCGGGATGATTCAGTCGCTGTGGCAGCCAGCCCGCCAGCCACAATGTCATGGGAAAAATGGTGAAAAACACGAAAGTTATGACTACATAGGGCTTCTTTGTGCCCCGGTCCGCCAGCCACGCCACCGGCAGATAAACCAGCATGGCGGTCGCCATTTCAATGAAAGTCAGCCATCCGAATTTAAGTTCGGAAACGGCCAGGTTGCGGCAGACCCAGACGGCCAAAAACGCATAGGGCAATTGCTCGGAGAAGCGCACGAACATGTCGGCCACCAGCAAGACCCGCAACTCGGGAGAAAAATAGCGCAGGGATTCCCACAACGGCGCGGGTCGTTTCAACCCTTCGCTGTCGTCGCTCGTATAGCGCCACATCAAGCCGGCCGCAATCAACGCCAAAGCCATGGCGATGGCAAAGGCCACACGAATGGCAATCACCGTCCCGGAAATCTCTCCATGCCGGTGGATGAAAAAGACAATCAGCGCTCCGCCGAGGACCGGCCCCAGTGCCATGGGTATCCGCTTGGTCAACGAGTGAATGCTGACCCCCAGCGCGCGCCGATTCTTGGGCACGGTCTTGGAAATCAGACTCATGACGGCCGGCAGCGAAATCGCGGTCCAGGCTCCGAAAAGCAAGGCGCCGGCGAAAACCGCCCACCAGCGCGGGATGGCGATGACCATGGCATAACCGAGCGCCGACATGATTGTAAAAATCACCAGCGCGCGCCGGTATCCGTAGCGGTCGCTCAACCAGCCGCCGAGATAGGAATACACTGCACCCAGTAGATTGATCAGGGCATTCAAGGCGCCGAAGGCCACCGCCCCAGCCCCAAGCGCCCCCAGATACAACGGTAAAAAGCGGTCGGCCAGCTTCTCGCCGACGCCGACAAACACCACCATGATCAGCATCATGATCACAGTGGCGTTGAAGATTTTCTTTGGTTGCGATTGCACTTCGATCTCCGCTCTAATTGAAACCTCTAACCACGATGTGTCGGCAGTACCCACGCTTGCGGGCGCAAACCCTTGTTCGTTTCAAAACGATAGGACTGGCCTCCAAAATACAGGACAGTTTGAGCTTGTTCGATCTCGAGCCGTCCGTCGCCGGCGGCGGGATCGCGGGCCAGGAGCAAATTAGCCAATAGCAGGGCTTTCTCAACTCCGTCGCCGCGTCCGAAATTCCAGACTTCGTCGGGCTGCGCCAGGCGGCCGGGCTCATCGTAGATCGAGACGCCTTCCAGCGCACGCACGCGCGCTTCGCACTCACTCGCGGATAAGTTCGCCGCGCCGGCCCGCGATACGGGCGAACGCTCAAGCGCCGCCGCGACGAAAGGCGCCGGATCGGTGCGATTGAGATCGCGATAAACGTAGAAGGCCAGATCCACCATGGGATTGGAGCCGCGCAAAGCTTCCAGGCGGGAGATTAGATTTTCGCGCGACATGTCCGCGGCGAGATCCAGCGCCCCTCCCTCGGCCGCGAAATGGCGCGTGGCCGGATCGGGCAGATGCGGATCGGTTTTGCAAAAGCGGATCAAGTGGGCGATGGCGTCTTCGGCATTCATGCATCCGCAGACAAAAAGCTCGCGCAGCGCGTTCGTGTCGGCGGGCTTCCGCAAATCGGGATGCCGGGTCTCCACGAACGCCTCGAGATCGTTCAAAACGATCCTCCCGGGCAGACGGGATTCGAGGAACTCGTCCACCTCAACCTCGCCCAGCAACTTGGCGCGGGTCTTATCCGTGACGCGGAAGGCGCAGCCGTTCTCGTAGGCAAAGGCCTGCTCCAGCGGCAGGTAATGCTCGGCGCCGTGCAGGATCCAGCGAAGTTGAAAGCATTTTTGAAGCGACTGTTGATGGCGCAGAAAATTACCCAGAATTTCCACCGTGAGCTTGGTGGTCAGAAAAGCGCGCAGCTTCGTGTCGAAGCGCGCATAGGCGTCGGGGGCGATCGTGGCGTCCGTGTAGAGTGCATGAATCCAGCCGGTTTCGTGAGCGACCACGGTCACCTGTTCGTGGTCCAGCGCCCGGCGGGCCTGCGCCGAAAGCGCCGTGCCGTTAAACCACATGTTCTTAGTCACCAGGCGCCGATTATTGGTCAGCATGCCGTTGTCCAGATCTATGAAATTCTGCGAATGCAGCGGCGTAGCCATCAGGAAGATATCGCGCAGCGGGATTCCGGCCACCAGAAAAAGCCCCGCGGCGTAAAGGGTGGAGAGCGACACGCATTCCCCGGCGCCGGTCGTGTAGCCCGGCTTGAACCGGAAGGCGTCCATGGCTTCCACGGTCTCGGTTTTCCAGTACGGGATCGTATCGGAGTTGTATTTGTCCAGTCCGAAGTGCGTGCGGATATCCAGGTCGAAGTAGTAGCGGTCGCCCTCATAGCCAAAAAGCGCGTTGGAAGCGCGCAAGGCGGCATCGTCAATCAGTCCGCGGAAACGCGCCCGTTCCCGTTCCTTGGTCGTCAACCCCCATGTGTCCAGGTCCAGGTTGAACGCATAATGATCCATCACGAACTGCTTAAGCCGCGCAATACGCCTGCTGGGCTTCTGGCCGGCCAGGTCGCCGAACCAGGGATCGTCCCGCCAGCGCCACAGGCGCGGCGACATGAGATTGGCCAGCACGAGCGCGTAAAGCAATTCCGGGAAGACGAAAATCTCCATGTCGGAAAGGGTCGCGGCGGCCGATTTGCGCTCGAAGTCGCGTCGGTTCATAGGCGCAAAGCATGGGCGCCCAGCAATATACCGGACACCCATGCATTCATGATGGCCTCGGATCGAATGGCGCCGGCAGCGCCGCAGAACTAGAGCGTCGAGGTCTTGTGAGGCAACCCGGCTGCGCTATGTGTGGACGGTTTGTGGACGACCTTCTTTGTCGTTTTGGCCGCTCCAGCCTTGGCCTTGATGACAGGCTTCGCTTTGTTGTCCCCCGGCTTGGCCTTGCCGTCCGCCTTGACCGCCGTCGCCGACTTCTTCTCGGAGAGCAGCTTTTCCTGGTGCTTGCGGTATTCAGCCAGCGCCATCTGCCGTCCGCGCTCGGCTTCCTGAAACTTGACCTCGGCATCGGCCACGGCTTTTTCCATTTCGCCGTTGCGACGCTGCAGATCGGCCAGTTTCTGCTCGCTGTCCTGCCGGTACGCCGCCGCCGATTTTTCGGTCTCAGCCAGCGTCCGTGAACGCTTGGCCGCCACCACTGTTCCGGCGATGGCCCAAACGACCGCGACGGCCAGAAGCAACGCCAACAAAACCACGCTAGAATTCCTGGTATCCCGCACCGATTCGTTGTCCATCATGAAACCCTCTCCTTGAAGTTTACGTTCACCTTGTCCGATTGACGAAAGCAGCAAACAAAAATTGATTATGAATAGGAGTTTACCGGAATACAAGTACAATATAATCCGTTCAAGGAGCGTGTTTGCGGCGGTCGAAGCGCCTCCATAAACACGCAAATTGCTTGCGCAGCAAGCGCCGCTGCTCCGCCAGTCTTCGTATCTGTCCAATCAGCGCCGCGCGCTGAAAATCGTCGAGCTGCCCGGCGTCATGCAGAAACTTGTGCATCCATCGCCCGGCGATCGCCGCGTCCTGTTGCGCCCCCAGACAATCCTGCAGCGCCGTTGCACGGGCCGCAAGCCTGCCGGACGCGGGAATACCGCTGCCGGCGCCCAAAAACTCGCAAAGATAACGCAGACGCTTGCAGCTTATACGAACTTTGTGCAGCGCGTCATCGTCGCGAGCATGCGACTGAGTTCTCCGTCCGCGTCGGATTACCTTGCGCCAGGCGGTGCGGATCAGGGGCGGCCCAACCTTCGCCACGGCCTGCGCGCCAAAGGCCGCGCCCCCGGCGCTGGCCGCGGCAGTCTCCGCCAGTCTTTGCATGCGTTCAAGCAGCCGCGCAGACCTCCCCGTTGCCAGCGCCCGCCGCACGGCGCGTTGCGCCTCCGCACGTTCCTGCGCCATCCATTCACGATAGAGTTTCATGCCGTCCGGCGCCCCACCCCCGGCGGCGGATTCGCGATCCAGCAAGTCGGTCTGGACATCTCCATCGCGCGCCCGGCTCAGCACCCCGCCCAGCCAGCGCAAGTCGGCGTTGACCGCCTTCACCGCGCGCGCCGGCAAAGCCGGACCGAAAACCAGCAGCGCCGTCCGCAGCCGCCGCACCGTTGTATGCATGCGATGCAAGGGCTCTGGATTCACCCCCAGAAGGACTCCGGGAGCGAACCAGCGCAAGCGGTGCAGGTGCAGAAGCAAAATCCGTCCTCCCACAATTCCGAAGGGGTCGGCGGCGGCAACCGGTGGAACATCGTCCATCGGCGGACGCGGCAGGGTCCGGCCGGTCTGTACCAGTGCAGATTCAAGCTTTGACGCCGTGGCCGCCGACAAGCGCAGCGTTCTCTGCAAATGCCGGGCCACGCTGCGTACCCTGCGCACCGGACCGCGGATGAGTTCCGCTTCCACCCGCCAGCACTTTTTGATCAAGGCGCCCGGCGCCGTCACGCAATCCACGCTCACCTGAACCAGCCCGCCTTTGGGGCATTCCAGATCGAACACATGGCGTTTCTGTGCCAGCACCAGAATCTCGCGCAGCGCGCGGCCTTCGAGAATCTCCGCCGCCTGCCGACCCAAAACCGTTGCGGCGAGGCGACGCGCGCCAGCCCCGGTCCGTCCGGCGTCCTGACTGATCTCCAACCTTCGGTTCAGTCCGTCAGCGCCGGTCCGGGTGGAGATTGTTTTGAGCGTCAACTCGGAATTCGACCGGTTTTCCCGCAGCCGCAGCGCAACACCCGCCTGATAAAGCGTCAGATCCGTTGTATCGTAATAGTGATCGCGAATCCGCCTCAGACCGCGATCGTGTATCGGCCAACCCAACTTCCGCAACGCGGCTGGAACCTGCCGCGCGGATGCCGCGCAGGTCTCGAAGGCAATTTCACGTTCCTGCAGCCGGCTTGCGTTCATATCCGCCCCAGGCAATTTCTCAGCGGCCCCAAAGCAAGCCCGGCGAGGCAGCATTGAACTGTTCCGTCTGCTGCGCCTGGTCAAGAGTCACCCGGCTCAGTTCTTTCTTGCAGATTCCGCGCATGGCCACCTTCTCGCCCGGCACGAACATGATGCGCTTGTTCCAGTAGGCCACCACCCGTCCGCCGACCTCCGTGCTCAAGCGCAGGTTGCGGCGCGCCAGCGCCAGATCTGGCCAGATCATCCGGCAGTAAATTTCGTCTTTTAAGACAAGAAAAAAGGTCGTTGAAGATATTCCGTCCCGCTCGATGCGCGCCACCGTGCCTGTCACGGTTATCGTTTGTCCCAGAGGCAAATTCGTGGTGGAGGCCAGCGAAGCCGGCGTCCAGACAACGTCCACGGTCTCCCCCGCAATCGCCGCGGCTTCCGCGCCAACCGCCATCCAAAGCCCAAGGCCAGCAGTCAGGCAATACAGATACCCTCGCATGAAACGGCACGTTTGCATATTCGCCTCAATTTTCTTGGTTCTGAAAATCTTCCGCCCAAAAGCGGTCACCGGGCGGTATATTAGCACAGTAACTTCCGCTTGTTACAAGGCCCGCCATTTGTCACGCTTGAGGGGGGGAGCGTCCAAACGCCATGCTGCCATTAATCCACGATTTGTCGCGAGCCGACCTGACCGCCGCCTGCGCCGCGGCGGGCGGACCGGCCTGGCGGGCGGACCAGATCTGGCGCTGGCTCTACACTCAGCACGTCGATTCCTGGGAGGCCATGCGAAACGTTCCGTCCGCCCTGCGCGCCGCGCTCGCGACGCGCTTCGATCTCGCGCCGTTCAGCGTGGCCGAGACGCAGGGCGATCCCGGCACCGCGCGTAAATTGCTGCTGCGAATGCGCGACGGCGAGTGCGTGGAAATCGTCCTGCTGGCGGATCGCGACCGCCATACGCTCTGCGTTTCGAGCCAGGTCGGTTGCCGTTTCGCATGCGCTTTCTGCGCCAGCGGCCAGGCCGGCTTCCGCCGGAATCTGCGGGCCGGTGAAATCGTCGGTGAAGCGCTCGCCGCCGCGCGCGCGCTGGAGGGACGCCCCGACAATGTCGTCTTCATGGGCATCGGGGAGCCGATGGACAACTACGATGACGTGCTCGCCGCCATCCGCATCCTGAACGATTCCGACGGGCTCAACATCGGCGCGCGCCATATCACGATCAGCACCAACGGCATCATCCCGGGAATCGAACGCCTGGCGGGCGAGGGTTTGCAGGTCGAACTGGCGGTTTCGTTGCACGCCCCGAACGACGCCGTGCGCAACCTTCTGATGCCGGTCAACCGCCGCTACCCGCTGACGGAGTTGCTGACCGCATGCGCCAGCTACACGCAGCGCACGAAACGCATTGTGACCTTCGAGTACACGCTGGTTCGCGGCATCAACGACAGCCCCGAACAGGCGCGGGAACTGGCGCGACGGCTGAAAGTCTTTCCCTCGCGCGTGAACCTGATTCCGCTGAGTTCGGTCGTCGGCTTCGAGGGACAACCATCCGCGCCTGGAGTCGCCGAGTGTTTTCTGGCCACGCTGGGCCAGGCGGGCATCAACGCCACCTTGCGCAACTCGCAGGGCCGGCGGATTCAGGCGGCCTGCGGACAGCTACGGTTGCGGAGCCTGGCGTAACGGGATCAAATCGTGTATTCGAGCGATCTGGCCTGTCGCAGTTTCAGCGCCCTCGCGTGCATATCCTGCAGCGTGGTGGTGGCCAGTTGTTTTCGCGCGTAGTTCCCGATATCTTCCCATATTTCACCGAATGGATCCGTCGGGTTACGAGTCCGGTGTGAAACCGTGAAGGAGTGTTCGGTCAAGCGCACGATATCGCCGATCGTGATCAGCGAAGGGTCTTTCGCCAGCAGATAACCTCCCCGCGCTCCCCGTCGGCTCGCAACCAGTTCTCCCGCTTTCAGGACCAGCAGAATCTGCTCCAGAAACTTGATGGGAATAGACTGCCGTTGCGCGATGTCGGCCACACGTAAGACCCCTTCGTTACGGTGCAGCGCGAGATCCAGCATTGTTTTCAAGGCATATTCGGTTTTTGAAGAAGGTTTCACTGTCGGCTTGCTCCGTATCTACCGGTGACTCCCAGCGCCCTTTTGCATGTGTCTGACGACCTCAGCCTCGCAGGCGCAGGCCGCATCGCTCATCGCCTGCGCATCACCGGCCGCGCGCAGACGCGCCAACAGGTCGGTGGTCTGACAGACCGTGCAAATCCGCGCCAGCGCGTGCAAATGCAGCCTGTCGTCCAGACAGCAGAGCAGGAAAAAAAGATCCGTGGCCTTGCCGTCCGGCGCGCCGAATGGCAGGGGATGCAGCGCCCGTCCGATAATCAGGAACGAATCGCCGGCCAGATATGCATCGTGATAGCGCGGATGTAGAAGCGCCAGGCCGCCGGGCAAACCGGTCGAGCAAAGCGCCTCGCGCTCTTCAAGACTGTTCAACAAGTCCTTGGGGTCAAAGAGCAGATTTGCGCCCTCAGCCAGCGCCACCAGGTCGCGTAAGACGGACGCCTTGGTGTGCGACCGCAGGGCCGGCGCAACCCGTCCCGCGCCCAACAACCCGCAAACCAGCGGCGCCTGCCCGTTCAAATACTGCTGGGTTTGCGCGGAGGCATGAGCGTGATACTCCGCCAGCCGTTTGCCCTGCATGCTCAAAATACGCTGCGAAGCCCAGGCGTCCAACTCGCCGCGATGAAAAACGGTGCGCTGTCCGCCCTGGTTTTCAAAGGGTATTTCCTGGCGTTTGACCCATTTTTCCAAGCGCGCCGCGTCGACGTGCAAATAGCGCGCCGCCTCATCCAGCAAAAACAAGCGTTGCGGCATATCTGTCTCCCGTACCAATCTGCGGATTATGCGCCGCCCGCCGGCGCGCGCCAAGTTCAATCATGCGGTTCTTGAATCGAGCCAAATCCCGATCCGGACAGTGTTCCATCATAAAAAGGGCGTCAGCAGACGTGCGGCGCCGTCGCGCAATCTCACGGGCAGGCTCCTGGCATCGACCTCATCCAAGGTTACACGGCGTGCTTGTTTGAGTTTGGCGGCGGCGATTTCCTCAAGTTTGCGGGCCAGCCCCTGGTCGTAGCTTTCAAGATTGAATTCGAAATTCAATCTCAGGCTGCGCGGGTCCCAATTGGCCGAACCGACCAGCGACCAGCCGCCGTCCACAATCAAAAGTTTTGAATGATCGAAGGGGGGCGGCGTGAGCCAGATGCGGCAGCCATGTTCCAATACCTGCCACCAATGCGCGGTGGAAGCCCATTGTACGAAGGGGAGATTGCTCTTGGATGGCAGCACGATATCCACCCGCACGCCGCGCATGGCCGCCAGGCTCAGCGCGGAAATAATGCTGGGTTCCGGCAGAAAATATGGGGTGACAATGCAAATCGAGCGACGCGCCGTCGTCAAAGCGCCCAAAATGACCCAGCGCAGGATCTCGAAATCCTCGTCCGGTCCGTCGGAAATGCCGCGGGCCAGCATCGTCCCGGCGGAAGTCAAAGGGGGAAACCACAGTTCGCCGCGTAAAGCCTGCCGCGTCGTGAAAAACCAGTCGTCGGCGAATACTTCCTGCAATTGCGCGACCACCGGTCCGGTGACGCTGAACTGGAGATCCTGCACCGGATGCGCCGGATGTTTCGCCAGACAATTACCCACGCGTATATTCATGCCGCCGGTGAACCCGATTTTTCCATCCACCACCATGCTCTTTCGATGATTGCGGAGATTCAGCGAAAGCAGTCGCCAGAGCGGAAAGGTCGGCAGAAAGCGCGCATGGCAAACACCCTCGCGCCGAAGCTCGCCCAGAATCGGCGGCCAGGAGTAACGTGTGCCCGTGGCATCGATCAGCACCCGCACTTCCACTCCCCGGCGCACGGCGGCGCCCAGGGCGGCGGTAAAAGCCAGGCCCGCTTCGTCGCGGTCGAAGATGTAGGTGGAAAGCGTTATGGAATGCCGGGCGCGCGCGATCGCCTCCAGCATGGCGGGAAATGCCGCATCGCCATTGATCAGCGGTTCGACGTTGTTTCCAGGCAGCAATGGGCGGGACATCACCTTGGCGGTAGCGTACGCGAGCGAGATCAGGTGACTGCTCGCGGCCGGCAACAGCGCGGCCAGGCGCTCGACGGAACAGAATTCCACCACATGCCGCGCACTATAACGCTCCAGTTTACCGCGCAAAAGGATGGCCCGGCGCTTGATACGGTTGACGCCCCAGATGAAATACAGCAATGCCCCAAGCACGGGAACGAACCAGACAAAAGCCACCCAAAGCATGGCGGCCCGGCTGTCGCGTTTGTTGACTACAGCATGGCCGGAGGCAAACAGGGACAATAACAGCGTCAACGCCGCCAACACATACTGCCAGAGATGATCCTGCTGACCGAACAAGTTCATTTCGCGGCCCTATCCCCCTTTACCTCTCCCACCCTCCACCATTTTAACTACCGTCCGCCAAATCCGGAGCGTTGGAGCTGCTCCATGGTCAAGCCTCGTACAGGGGCGGAATGACTCTCCAGACAGCGGCGCACATGCTTGGCTAGCAGGTCGGTTTCGAGATTCACAAGACCGCCCACGGCCATTTTACACAGCGATGTATGGGTCCAGGTATGCGGAATGATATGCGCCACGAAGCCCGGCGCCGTAAACTCCGCGATCGTCAGGCTGACACCGCTGACGGCGATGGAGCCCTTGAGCGCCATGTCGCGCAGCAATCCGGCGTCACAGGCAATCGTAAGCGCCCAGTCCTCCCCCACCCGCTCGCGCGCCGCAATCCGGCCGGCGCCGTCTATATGGCCGGTCACAAAATGTCCGCCAATGTGGTCGCCGACACGCAAGGCGCGCTCCAGGTTGAGCGCCGCGCCGGGATGCAGCGATTCCAGATCCGTGCGCGCCACCGACTCGGCCAGCACGTCGAAAGCCAACTCCTCCGCGGCACAGGCGCTGACCGTAAGACATGCGCCCTGCACGGCGATGCTCTCGCCCGCCGTAACCGGCTCGTGCCACGGCGCATAGCCCACCCGCAGCCGCAGTCCCGGGCCGCGCCGCGCGGCGCCGCGCAATATGCCAACTTGTTGCACAAGTCCCGTAAACATACGATCACCGCTTTCCTTCAGGGCAAACCCGCACCAGCAGGTCTTTGCCGCAAGCACGCTGTTCGATCACGTGCCAGCGTGGCAGCCCGGCCAGCCGCCACCCGGCGCCGGCCACCGCCGCCACCCCGTCGCCTCCGAGGAAAAGCGGCGCCAAAAATATCCAGGCCTCGTCCACCAGCCGTTCCGCAAGCAGCGACGATGCCAGTTCTCCGCCGCCTTCGCAGAGCACATGCAACGCGCCAAGCGTGTTTAAGCGCCGCATCAGACTGGTCAGCCTTACGCGGCCTTGCGCATCCGCGGGCAGTATCCAGACCGCCGCGTCTGTGCGCGCATAGGCAAGGCGACGCGCGGCGGGACACGCCGCCGTGGTGGCCAGGACGGTTTGCGCCGACGCGCCGTCCGAAAATATGCGCGCGCCTGGCCGGACTCTGCCGCGCGCGTCCACAATCACCCGCCAGGGACGGCGGCCGAGGGGCGGGCGCGGCAGGAGCGAGGGATCGTCGGCAAGCACCGTGCCCGCCCCCACCAGCACGACGTCGCAGCGCCGTCTCAAAGCCTGCACCTCGCGCCGCGCCTGGATGCCGGTGACCCATTTCGAACAGCCTGCGGCATCGGCAATGCGTCCGTCAAGAGTCTGCCCCAGTTTGAGCGTCAGATAAGGCCGTCCCCGCATCACCCGCCGCGCGAAGGGCTTCAGCAGTTCTTGTGCCTCTTCGCGACGCACACCGGTCGTGATGGCGATGCCGGCCCGGCGCAGCAATGCAAGTCCGCGGCCGCGGTGTCGCGGATTGGGATCGGTGACCGCGGCCACCACGCGCTTAACGCCGGCGGCGATCAGCGCGGCGGTGCAAGGCGGTGTGCGGCCAATGGTTGAACATGGTTCAAGCGTCACGTAAAGCGTCGCGCCGCGTGCCCGCGCGCCCGCCTGGCGCAAGGCGTAAACTTCGGCGTGCGGACCGCCGACGCGACGATGCCAGCCCTGCCCGACCACCCGGCCAGCGCGCATCAGGACGGCGCCGACCGGCGGATTGGGTCGGGTAGACCCCTCGCCGCGGCGGGCCAGGCGCAGCGCCAAAGCCATTGCCAAGTCATCCTGAAGTTTGTCCGTCATCGCCATGAACCAGGGCTTTGGTGAAGGCGGCGGAGTCGAACGGGGCGAGATCGTCCGCCCCCTCGCCCAGTCCGCAGAAGCGCACGGGAATACCGAGTTCCTTTTCCACCGACACGACAAAACCGCCTTTGGATGAACCGTCCAGTTTGGCGATCACCGCGCCGCTCAGCGAGACCATCTTCTGAAACACGCGCGCCTGATTGACGGCGTTGTGGCCAAGCGTGGCATCGAGCACGATCCAGGTCTCGTGCGGGGCGCCGGGCAGCGCCTTGTCGATCGAGCGGCGCACCTTCTGCAGTTCCTCCATCAAGTTGGTCTTGGTGTGCATGCGCCCGGCCGTGTCCACGATCACCACGTCCACGCCGCGCGCGCGCGCGGCCTTGATCGCGTCGAAAGCCACCGAGGCGGCGTCGGCCCCTTGCAGTCCCGTCACCACATCCACGCCCAGCCGATCGGCCCAAATCTTGAGTTGCTGCGAGCCGGCGGCGCGAAAAGTATCCGCCGCCGCGAGCAGCGGCTTGAGCCCCTGTTGGCGCGCCATGGCGGCAAGTTTGGCGGCTGTGGTTGTTTTGCCGGAGCCGTTGACACCGACGATCAGCACCACGGCGGGCTGGGCGTCGAACTTCCAGGCAAAAGGCGCGCGCGGCGGCAGCGCCGTGATCAGCGCGCGTTCGATCTGGTCCGCCGGCGAACCGTGTTCGCCGCCGGCCTTTAGCGCGGCAATCCACTCCCCGACCAGCCGCGGCGGCAGATCGGCCTCGATCAGCGCCTTCTCCCACTCCGCCCGGGTGGTGGCTTCGAACTTATGCGCGCCCGGCAAAATGCTGAAGACAGCGTTCCGTATCCGCTCCCGCGTACGCGCCAGCGCATGCAACCAACCGCTCACGCGCCGGCTCCTGACGCGGCGGACACGTCTGACTTGTCAGACGTGTCGGACGATTTCGTCGCCAGATCGCGCCGCACGCGATCGAGCACGCCGTTGATAAAACGCGGCGAGGCGTCATCGCTCAGCATCTTGGCCATTTCGAGCGCCTCGTTAATCGTGACGGCCGTCGGGATGTCGGGATAAGCCAGCATCTCGCAAATCGCCGCGCGCATGATATTGCGGTCCACGCCCGACATGCGCTGGATTGTCCAATTGACGGCGGCCCGGCCAAGCAGCGCGTCTATTTCCACCCGGCGCGCGATGACGCCGTTGACCAGCGACTCCGCGAAAGCCCGCGCGCGTTCGTCCGGCTCCGGCTGTTGTTCATCCGGATCGCGCTCCTCGGTCAGCGCCTCCCAGACACGCTCGGCGCCATCGGGATTGAAATCGCGCTGGAAAAGCTGCTGGATCGCCCAGATGCGGGCGCGCCGGCGGCTGGTCATGCGCTTAAACCATCCATGGCGCGAAACAGGTTGACCATCTCGATCGCGGCCTGCGCGCCCTGCCAGCCTTTGTTTCCCGCTTTCGTGCCGCAACGCTCGATGGCCTGATCCAGATTTTCGGCGGTCACGAGCGCATTGATCACGGGTATCTTCAATTCCAGGGCCAGCGCCGCCAGCGAACGCGACACCTGCGTATTGATCAGGTCCGCGTGCGGGGTCGCGCCTTGCACCACGACGCCCAGAGCGACCACGCAATCCACGCGTCCGGATTGGATCAAACGCTGGGCGGCCATCGGCAGTTCATTGGCGCCGGGCACCCAGGCCACGGTTACGTCCGCCGCCGCGACGCCGTGCCTGACAAATCCGTCCAGCGCTCCGGCCAACAGCTCCTTGGTGAAGAAATCGTTGAATCGCGCCACGACAATTCCCGGTTTAATGCCTTTTGCGATCAGGTTTCCGCCGAGTTCGGTATGCTCTGTCTTCATAGTATGCGCCTCCTTGCGTATTTTCATCCTACAGCATGTGCCCCATCTTGCTTTTCTTTGTGTCCAGATAACGCTGCCTGTGTTCCGATGCCGGCATGATCAGCGGCACCTGTTCGACGATCGTCAAGCCGTGCGCCTCGAGTCCGATTATTTTGCAGGGATTATTGGTGAGCAGTCTGATGTTTTTCAGTCCGAGATCGCGCAGAATCTGGGCGCCGATGCCATAATCGCGCAAATCGGCCTTGAATCCCAGCCTTTCGTTGGCTTGAACGGTATCCAGTCCCTGTTCCTGCAGTTCGTAGGCATGCAATTTGTTGGCCAGCCCAATGCCCCGACCTTCCTGCCGCATGTACAAGACAACGCCAGCGCCCGCCTGTTGCACCATGGCCATGGCGCGATCGAGTTGTTCGCCGCAGTCGCAGCGCAGCGAGCCGAAGACATCCCCGGTCAGACATTCGCTATGCACCCGCACCAGCGGCGCGGCGGTCGCGGACAGATCGCCAACCACGAGCGCCAGGTGTTGCTGATCGTCCACACGCGAGCGGTAAAGGGAAAGTTTGAAGGGGCCATGGCGCGTCGGCATATCCACCGTTCGCACCCGTTCGACAAGATGCTCCCGCGCGTTACGATAGAGGATCAGGTCCGCCACGGTCGTCATGCGCAGTCCATGTTCCCGCGCAAAAGCGGTCAGTTCCGGCATGCGCGCCATCTGCCCGTCGGGGCGCAGAATTTCGCAGATCACCCCGGCGGGTTTGAGCCCGGCCAGCCGTGCCAGATCCACGGCAGCTTCGGTGTGCCCGGCGCGCCGCAAGACCCCGCCATCCTTGGCCTGCAAAGGAAACATGTGTCCTGGACTGACAAAGTCCTGGCGCGTCGCCGCCTCGTCCAACAGCGCCCGCACCGTGCGGGCGCGGTCAAAGGCGCTGATGCCGGTGGACACATCCTTCCTGGCATCGACCGATTCGAGAAAGGCGGTTCCAAAAGAGTCGCCGCCGCCACGTGCGGGCATAGGCAGCAAAGCGAGACGTTCGACCCGCTCGCGCGGCAGGGCAATGCAGATCAATCCGCGTCCGTGGGTGGCCATGAAGTTGATGGCATCGGGGGTGACCTTTTCCGCGGCCATAACGAGGTCGCCCTCGTTCTCGCGATGTTCGTCGTCGGCAATAACGATCATCTCGCCGCGACCGATGGCCGCGATCGCCGCCGCCACTGAACCGGCGCCGTTTCTTTCCGTTTCGCTCATCGTGTGCCCCGCAAACGACAAAAACTCCATGAAACATGGCGAATCTTCGGGGGACCGGAGCACGGCGCAAAACAGCGTCGTTCCGTCTTCTATCATCCAGGCTGAGGCGCGAACCGGCGCGCCATCACTGTCGGCCCCGGAGTTTCACCGGATCTGTCCCGCGCAATGCGCAGGACTCGCGGGCTTTACCGCCGGCCGGGAATAACCTCAACGCGAGGCGCACCCGGTCCCGAAGACGTACTTTTAACCCCGCGCCAAGCGCGGCGAAGAGATATTAAGTCAAAAAACAACCCGTAACGCAAGCCGAAAAGGGCCGAAATCGATCAGCGGCCGCCATAAACAACGTAAGCAATAAAGACCGCGTAGAAAGCGCCGCCGGCGAGCAGCGTCCATGGACTCATCGAGCGGCGCAAGCGCAGCCAGAGCAGCATCCAGAGCCCTGAAATCAAAGCCAGCGCGCCGGCCAGCAAAGTGGCGCCCTTCAATTCCCAGCTTGTGAAAAGCATGCCGAAGACGACGGGAAAACTGCTTTGAAAAACCAGCGCGCCCGTGATATTCCCCAGGGCCAGCACATCCTTGCCCTTGCCCACCCAAATAATGGAGTTCAGCTTTTCCGGCAATTCGGTGGCGATCGGAGTGATCAGCACGGATAAGATCATCGCAGGCATGCCCAGGGCCGCCGACACGCTCGTAACCGACCCCACAAAATAGTGGGCGCCGACGACAATGATTCCCAGCGACAGAACGACCTGTAAAATGCTCCAGCGGCCCTTGGGTTTCACATGCAGGATGCGCGCCAGCATCAGCGGCTCCAGATCCTCCATGCCGTGGTGTTCCATTTTCAGGATGTGCCTGACGTACATTCCGTACGAGAGCATCAGGGCGATGGCGACCGAATAACGCAGCCATAAGATTTCCCGCAAGAACGTGCAAGCCAGGGCCACGGCGTACATGATCAGAAAGCAGACCAGGTCGTACTGCAAACCATCGAGATGGATTCGGAACTTGAGCGTGCGGCGCTTCGCGGCGGCATAGACGAACACGGCGGCGCCGGTCATAAACATGGCCAGCGTGCTCAACATGAACGGCGCCCCCACGATGGCGCCCATACCCACATCGTGGGAGGCCTTCGAGCTGTAGCAAAGGATGGCGATGATCGGAATCACCGTCTCGGGCATGCCTGTGCCCACCGCCGCCAGTATGCTTCCCACCGCGCCCTGATGCAGGCGGAAACGATGTCCCACAAATTCCACGCCATTCGTAAAAACAATGCAGGCGCCCAGAATCACACCCAAACTGGCCGCCAGGATAATTACATCAAGAATCATTTCACCTGTTTCCCCCTCCGCGCCTGCGCCCGCCACCGGTCGCGCGCGGCCATTCCAGCACCACCACCGCCGACGATGCCGTCAGCGACGAGACCGTCCATTGATCCCATGCCCGGCCCTGGCCATCGCGCTGCACCTGTCGCGCCGTCTGCCACAGATCGTTCGATCCGGCCGCGACGGCCAGACTGGAGCCCAGACGCGCCTCAGCCTGTATGCGTTCAGCCTCGCAGGCAACGGCGGCCAATTCCCGGCTGAGCCGCATGGCGCGCGATGTCTGCTGCAAGCTTGTCAGCAAAGCCGTTCCCAGCGCGGCGATCACGGCGACCGCCACCAGGACTTCAAGCAGCGTAAACCCCCGCCCGCGCTCAAGGCCGCAGGCCGGCCGCGCCGGTCGCCGGAGCGCCGGAACTCGATATGTCGGCGGCTTCGTTTTCACCGCCAGGTTCCCCATCGCTGCCATAGCTCAGCACCTCGTACGCCTCTCCATTCCGTCCGGGACTCAAGTAGATGTAATTGTTGCCCCATGGGTCCGGCGGAATGGTCTGATTATCCAGAAAGCCCTCTTCGGGATAGGTCGTCGGCACCGGATCGGTTGCCGGTTTCACACACAAGGCCGCCAGCCCCTGCTCCTGCGTCGGCAGACGCCCCACCTCCGTGCGGTATATTTGGAGCGCCGTCTGGAAGGTCTTGATCTGCGTGCGCGCCGCCTCCACCTTGGCCTTGCGCACGTATTGGTAAAGCGAAAGCCCGACCACCCCGGAGAGGATGCTGACAATCAGCAGCGACACCAGGACTTCGAGAAACGTAAAACCGCCGCGTGTCCGTGTCCGCATACCGCACCTCGCTTGCTTTTGCATTGGTCCCGGCTAATTCCGGCCTGTACCGACCTTGAACGACGGAAACGCCGTGAAGGAGAACTGTAACGCCACGCGATAATCCGCGCTTTGCTCCGCGCCGTTCACCGCCGTGTAGGAAGGAATATAGCTCATTCCCAGACGCCAGACCATGCAGTCGAATTGCCGCGTTACCGCGATGCCCTCCTCCTGGAAGGTGGAGTTTTCGAACTCGTAACGGCCATACACATTGTAGCTCCAAGCCTTCACCGGTGTGAAAGTCAGGTCCGCGCTGAGCAGGCTGCTGGTGTCTTTCACAAGCCGATGATCCAGCGCAAGGCTCCAGGCCGGATCGAAGGCAATTTTCAGACGCGTATCGGTTGTGTCAAAGTCTCCGGTGTATTCATTGAAGGCCAGATCGCTGCGCAGGCTCACCCCATCGATGGGCAGAAACTCCGCGCTCAAATAAAAATCGCCCAGCGGGCGGGCGCCGCCATCGCGCCATAAATTAAGGTAGGTATAAGTATCGAGGTCGAGGATCGTCGCCACCTCCCCGTTGCGCCGGGTCTGCCAGCGGTTCACGGCTCCGAGCTTGACCTGTTGCAAACGTCCGATCGAGTCCACATCGTCAAACTGATACAAATCCGCGGCTTCCAGGTTCGGCATCGGGACCAGCGTGTAATTGGCGTAGGGCTCGACGACATGGCGCAGTCCGCGACCGAACATGTTGTCGTCTTCGCTCCAGACACGGTATGCCTTGAAGGAGTTTTCCACACCCAGTTCAAAAACATTGCGCAGGTTGGCGCCGCCATTCATGAGATTTTGCAGGGCATTGGTCATCGTCACTAACTGCACCACCTGCTGGGTGACGCCACCGTTGACCACGAAATTGGTCGCGGTCTGCGTGAACACGCTACCGCCGGAACTGGCGCCGGGGGTTTCAGAGTAGAACGTGCCGCGGTAACCGGCGCGCGGAACGACGCTTAAGAAATCGATGCGCGTCGGATAGCGCAGCATGTTGGCGGAGTCCACCCGCAGCGCCTGGTAATTGGGCTGATTGGTCTGGCCCACGGCATCCTTGGCCCAGACCTTCTCGATCCAGCCGGCCCGGTTGCGGCTCTCGATCGTGAATGGGGTGTTGGCGATCGTTTGCGGCGCGAACTGCAGGCTGGCTTCCGGCAGGCGGTCAACGTCGGTAAAGAAAGTGTTGATGCGCTTGTCCACGGTCACGTCCGCCACATACTGGTCGCCGCGATGGGTGACGGTGGCGAAATTAATCGGTTGGCTCTGTCTGCGGTAAAGCGAATCGAAAAAGTCCTCCTCCATGTAGGGATCGCTCAGGTAGGTGGCCTGCATCAGGAAGGAATCACGATCGCTCAAGACGCTGGACTCCTTGGCGAAGATGCGATAGCGGGAACTGCCGATGGGGTACGGATCGCCATCGCCGTGTTCCGACGGGCCCTTGTCGTCATTCATGTAATAGCCGCCGATTTGCCCCGTGCCGAGCGGTCCATCCTGATTCCAAAGCATGGTTTCCCCGATGGCCGGTCCGCGTTGCGTGCGTTCGTCCAGGGCGGTCAGGAAATCCAGCCCTGGTTCCGCCCGGTAGCGCGTCGTCGTCAGCGCAAACGCGCCCATCTCGCTGCGATAACCGGCCTGCGCATTGAAACCCAGATCCCGGTCCTTCATTGACCTGGTCCAGTAGGGCAGATAAAAAACCGGTATACCGCCTAATTCAAAGACCGCGCTTTTGCAGGTCAGGCTGTCCTTTGGCGTAATTCGCAGTTCCCGCACATGCACAACATAATGCTCGTCAGGATGCGGCACGTTGCAGGTGGTGATGGCGGCATCGTGCAGCAGATAGGTCACGCTGTTGGTCGTGTTGGCCCGCGCGGCGCGCACGTAGAAGGGATCGAAATATGCCGCAAACGTGCCGGTGCGCCAGGTGCGGGTTTTGAAGTTATAATCGAACTCGTCGCCATGCCAGTCCAGTCCATCGCCCTTGAACACGACATTGCCGACCGCATGCACATCGTGACTGTTCACATCCACGGTGGCCGCATCGCAGGTCAGCCTGGCGACGCCGCGCGTCACCACCACGTTGTCGCGGGCGGTTATCACCCCGACGGCGCGGTCGTATTCCAGATAGCGCGCCTTCACATCCACCGGCAGGTTTGTGGCGCTGGTCATGCCCGCCAGCGGATCGCGTCCTCCCTGCCAACTGCGACGCGCGGGTGGCAGATTGGTCGCCGCTACCGGCACAACGATGGCATCCTTCGTCCCGGCGGCATCGGAAACCCCGGCCGAACCCAATCCAGCCGCAACAGTGAGGCAGGCTACCGCCAGCTTGCAAAATTGTACGCTGCGCATAAGGGCTGGTTATACATGATTCCGGCCCGGCCCGCCAGCGGGAAGAATCATGCGGGCTTTCGAAGCCGACCGCCTTAGCCGGCAGTCCGCAACTGCATCAGAAACCGGTAGGTCAGATCGGCATGTCCGGGCAGACCCTCATGCCCGAAATCGGGATACGCGACGTACTGCTTTTTAGATGTGATCTTGTTGTAGGCGGCAAACTGGGTGGATGGCGGACAAATCGTGTCGGCCAGTCCGATCCCCAGCATGACCTCGGCGCGGATGCGGGGCGCGAGGTGCTGGATATCGATATAGCCCAGGCGGGTGAAAAATTCCTGCCGCCGTTCGTGTCGTGGGTCCATTTTGCGGAAATATTTGGAAATCTCTTCGTACGCCGACTTGGCCTGCTCCATCTCCCAGACACGCATGTAGTCCGATAGAAATGGATACATCGGCGCCGCCAGGCGGATGCGCGGTTCGAGCGCCGCGCAGGCCAGCGTCAAGCCGCCGCCCTGACTGCCGCCCATGGCGCCCACTCGTGCGGGGTCCACGCCCGGCAGACCCATGACAATGCCGGCCAGTTGCGCCGTATCGAGGAATATCTGTCTGAAGAGCAGTTTTTCGGGCGCATCGTCCACACCGCGAATGATCTGGCCGGACATGGTCGTCCCCTTGACGCCGCCCGGATCCTCGGAAAGTCCGCCCTGACCGCGGCAGTCGAGCGCCGCCACCGTATAACCCGCCGCCACGTACGCCAGTTTGTCGCTCCAGTCCCCGGCGCTACCCGTGTAGCCGTGAAACATCAGCACCGCCGGTTGCGCTCCCGGCCGGCTTGTCCCCTTGGGACGCAACAATTTGGCATGAATGCGCGCCTCCCCCACCCCCGTGAAAAACAGGTCGAAACAGTCGGCGCACGGCACGACAAAATCGGACGGACGCAGTTCGATCCGGGGATCAACCCTCCGCATTTCGGCCAGCGCCCGCTCCCAGTAATCGTCGAAATCCACCGGCTTGGGATTGCGCCCCTGGTAAGTCAAAAGTTTCTCCAACGGCATATCGAACAACAACATGGTTCGTTCCTCCTGAAACGGGTTTCATGCACTCGGCGTTGCAGCCGTGCGGCGCCACAACAAAATTATCTATAAAAAGGCCGGCTGACAAGCGCGGCCAAAAAAAATGCGCCGTCCGTTATTCGACGCCGATTCTGTAGAAAACGCTGCGCGCGTTTTGAACGTCAACGGTGCGCACATTCACGCCTCCCGCGGCCGCGGGAATGTTTGTTTCCAGAATTGCCGGAAAACCCAAATTCAAATTCGTCCCGCTCTCGATCATA